>CALHVP010000148.1 GCA_938038975.1 uncultured Maribacter sp.
TTTTACCAAAGTTCTCCAATCTCCTTTTTTACATAGGATAAAGCTGTAGCTGAAGGAGATGCTTTTTCCATTGTCTCTGTTAGAATATCCTCTCTTAATTTATCAGCACCTGTAGTTTCGCTCATTGCCGCTTTACGTATCATCTGTATGGTTGCACTTTTTGCAGCTTTAATAATATTCCAGCATTCATCTGTCATATATATTTGCTGTGAAAGATTATGTTCAAATTCTGTTTCTATAATTTTAATAAGTAGGTTTTCGTAATCTGCTTTACTATCTGAATTTGGTGCTACACGCACTACTAAACTAGGTATAGCTATACGTTCTAAAAATAAAGCCATACGTTCATAAGCTTGCATCCTAACTGGTAAGCTGTCTTTTTGTGAATCCTTATTTAAAAGAAAACGCCTACGTCCTTCTTCATTTTTAGTATGTAACCTGAAAAAATAAAAGGCAATCATTCCAGTAACAATAGAAGGAAAGGTATATGCAAAAAGTTGAAATATTTGATCTGATGTCATCTGTAAGCTTTTAACGTGTTAGTAGTTTATATCAGATTCTAGAACGACCAATTTCCTCAATTATTATATAGCCTCATCGATGAAATGCAACTTTATTGATTTTTCACATCAACTTTAGCCTTTGAATAAAAAGCCTTGTAATCTGGGTGTATTGTAATTTGAATAGATTCCTTAAAACCACCATCCTGTGCGCGTACATTTATACGACTGCCATCTACACCATTAGCGGAGATTAATTCACTAGAAATAGTTGCGGCTTGATTAAGTGCACTATGTAATTCTCCTGTTATATTCATACCAACAACTGTAATAGCTGCTTTTGGATTCGCGTTTAGTATGTTTCCTACCTTCTCTAATAGTTCTTTTGAAGCATCTAGTAGTTCTATCCCAAGCCCATCCGCAAAGAAGAAATCAAGTTTCTCTGAAATAATGACCACACCATCATTCACCTGAACTTTTGCGTTTTCTCCTAAGGTTTTCTTTGCACTTGTCAATACAACCAATGCAGTTGAGTCTGCACTTGAAAAATTTCCAACGATTCCTTTCAATTGCGCTTCCTTACGTTCTAAGCGGGCTAAGGTCTTATTGATGTTTTCTGAGTTTTGACTCGATAGAGCAGCAAAGCTATTTAGATTTTTTAAGAGCGTAGCATTGGCATCTTGTAATTCTGAAACTTGTTTTTGTAATTCATTTGCTTTAAGTGTGCTTATTCTTTCACTTGAATTTGCACCAGCTACGATTCTTGTTATAGAATCCAACTCAAATTTAAGCTCTTGATTTTTCGCAATTAACTCACTTTTTTTTTGGGACTGTAATCCAGTATGGATGAATAGCACCAAAGCGAAAAGGGGTAAAATTCTTTTCATACCTATATGATGTTTAAGTTTTTATAAAATTATCCTTTTGGTTTTGTGTCCAAACGAGGAGTCTTGTCGCTGTTTAAATAATCTAAGCTCATTTCTGTTAATGTACGTACACCTAACAACAGATCACTATCGTCAATTTTAAAGTCTGGTGTATGGTGTGGAAATGATTCTGTGTTTCCTGGAGTCATTCCTCCTAGAAAAAAGAAGAAACCTGGAGCTTCTCTTTGAAAATAAGAAAAATCTTCAGCACCTGTAATTGCTTTTTGAGTATGCACATTACCTGCTCCAGCAACACGTTTCATCGTAGGTAACATTTGTGTTACTAACTCAGGATTGTTGTATGTAATGTCTGTTGCTTCTTTAATTTCACAAGTTGCTTCTCCACCATAAGCTTTGGCAATGGTTGTTACCATTTCTACCATTCGCTTATTAAGCTTGTCTTTCATACCGTAGTCCAAGGTTCTTATAGTGCCAATCATTTCAGCATCTTCAGGAATAATATTAAAACGAACGCCACTAGTTATTTTACCAACAGTGATAACAGCTGCCTCATTAGTAAGATCAGTTTCTCTACTAATAATAGTCTGTAAACCATCTATTATTTTTGCACTGATTAAGATTGGGTCAACACCTGCCCATGGCTGAGAACCGTGACTTTGTTTACCCATTACTTTTATTTTAAAGCTTTGAGCTGCAGCCATTGTACCTCCAGATTTATATCTAATTGTTCCAACTGGTGTTTGAGAATTTATATGTAAACCAAAAATTGCATCTACTTTAGGATTTTGCATAACACCCTCTTTAACCATAAGTAAAGCGCCACCTTCTTCTCCTGGTGGTGGACCTTCTTCTGCAGGTTGGAAAATAAATTTCACAGTCCCTTTTATTTTATCCTTGTTCTTAGACATTACTTCTGCAACGCCCATTAGAATAGCAGTGTGTGTATCGTGTCCGCAAGCATGCATAACGCCTACATCATCCCCGCCAAACGTAGAAGTAACTGTAGATTTAAAAGGAAGGTCATTTCGTTCCGTAACTGGTAGCGCATCTATATCTGCTCTTAGTGCCACAACTTTTCCGGGCATATTGCCTTTTAAAATCCCTACAACACCTGTGTGTGCTACGCCAGTTTTAACTTCTATACCTAGAGATTTAAGGTGTTTAGCAATTTTTTCTGCTGTCTTAAATTCACGGTTTCCCAATTCAGGGTTTTGGTGTATATCTCTTCGCCATTCAATTACTTTGCCTTCAATAGCTTCATAATCTTTATCTAGTTTGTGTTCTTGTCCATAAGAAGCCATACCAAATACTATAATAGCTAAAAATCCTAATTGTTTCATAGTGTGTATTTAAAATTTAATCAGTCTATAATTATCGTCCTGTAATTGAATCAATGCAGTCATGGCAGAGAGAGAAATTTGTACGCCTTCTATTAGGTCTTGTTTCGCAATCCCCCTTGAAGCTGAAGATTGTCCACAAAAAATGATTTCTGCTCCAGCGTTCATTAATTGTTTTAGTAACTCTTCATTTGGATTATCAACTCCATATTTTAATTTATAAGCTACAGAATGAGCTACATCCTTGGATGCCCTATTGTGCACAACCAGCGCAACTTTTAATTGTTCTAAGGGTACGCCACTTTGGGCATGCATATTTAAAAATCGTGCTGCAGTTTCTAAGCTGGCATTTGTTTGTGATACGTCATCAGGAGAATTCATTATATCAAAAACTGCTTTGTACGTTTTTGTAACATCAGTTTTAAAGTCTGGTTGTTCTATTCTCCAAACTTTTCCATACGCATTAATAATAGGCCCACTTGCTTTCTCTTGAGCATATAAACCAAAGGAAAAAAGCAATCCTAAAAGGCCTAAAATATAGTTCTTCATCGCAATCTTATTCATCTTATTTACAATAGGATGTTAAATATATTCAAATTGAAATGAATTACCTCTTATTGTTTATAATTCTGAAAAACAACATTTCTAGGATCCCTAGATAATAGCTAAATTCACAGTCTAAAACCTAGACTATATTGAGTACTTTTTTAGATGGATTAAATGATGCCCAAAAAGCGCCAGTTTTGCACAAAGATGGGCCGCTAATGGTTATCGCTGGAGCAGGTTCTGGTAAAACAAGAGTATTGACCTTTAGGATTGCTTACCTAATGGAGCAAGGAGTAGATGCATTTAATATTTTGTCGTTAACCTTTACCAATAAGGCAGCGCGCGAAATGAAAAAGCGTATTGCGGATATTGCGGGTAGTTCCGAAACCAAAAACCTTTGGATGGGTACGTTTCACTCCGTATTTGCCAAATTACTTCGGATAGATGGCAATAAACTGGGTTACCCAAGTAATTTTACGATTTATGATACCCAAGATTCTCAACGTTTAATTTCATCCATTATTAAGGAGATGGGATTAGATAAGGACATCTATAAATACAAACAAATACAGAATCGTATTTCCTCCTTTAAAAATAGCCTTATTACACCAAAGGTTTATTTTAAAGATCCAGATTTAATGGAGCAGGATGCAATGGCTAAAAAACCTAGAACAGGAGATATATATCAAAACTATGTAGAGCGTTGTTTTAAGGCGGGAGCTATGGATTTTGATGATTTACTGTTAAGAACCAATGAACTTTTAACGCGCTTTCCAGATGTGTTGATGAAGTATCAAAATCGTTTTAGATATATTTTAGTAGATGAGTATCAGGATACTAATCACTCTCAATATTTAATTGTAAAAGCACTTGCTGATCGTTTTCAAAATATTTGTGTGGTAGGTGATGATGCCCAAAGTATCTATTCGTTTAGAGGTGCTAATATTAGCAACATTCTAAATTTTCAAAAAGATTATCAAAATGTAGGAATGTACCGCTTGGAGCAGAACTACAGGTCCACAAAAAATATTGTGAATGCAGCAAATTCTGTAATCGCAAATAACAAGAATCAATTAGAAAAAGTAGTTTGGACTGCCAATGATGATGGGCCACCAATAAAAATACATAGAAGCGTTACAGATGCTGAGGAGGGTAGGTATGTTGCAAATTCTATATGGGACCATCGCATGCAAGAGCAAATGTCTAATGGGGAATTTGCAATTCTATATCGTACGAATTCGCAATCCAGGGCAATGGAGGATGCTTTGCGTAAAAGGGATATACCGTATAGAATCTATGGCGGACTTTCATTTTACCAACGTAAAGAAATTAAAGATGTGCTCTCTTACCTAAGGTTGGTAATTAATCCAAAAGATGAAGAGGCATTAAAAAGAATTATAAATTTTCCAGCAAGAGGAATAGGAGGTACTACGGTTGATAAATTGGTGGTTTCTGCCAATCATTACAACCGTTCCATTTTTGAGGTAATGGAGAATATTGATAAGATTGATTTGAAAATCAATGCAGGTACCAAAAGAAAATTAGGTGATTTTGTGACCATGATAAAGAGTTTCCAAATCATGAATCAAAGTGCGGATGCATTTGCTTTGGCAGAGCACGTTGCTAAAAAAACAGGTATTCTTTTAGAGTTTAAAAAGGATGGTACGCCTGAAGGGATTGGTAAAATGGAAAATATCGAGGAATTACTAAATGGTATTAAGGATTTTGTTGAAGGCCAACTCGAAATTGATGAGGCTACTGGAAGCATAGATGAGTTTTTAGAGGATGTTGCTCTAGCAACCGACTTAGACAAAGATACTGGTGATGATGATCGTGTAGCCTTAATGACTATTCATTTGGCAAAAGGACTAGAATTTCCCTATGTGTATATCGTAGGAATGGAGGAAGATTTATTCCCCTCTGGTATGAGTATGAATACTAGAGATGAATTAGAAGAGGAAAGACGTTTGTTCTATGTAGCACTTACCCGCGCAGAAAAACAGGCCTACTTAACATATACCCAAAATAGATATAGGTGGGGTAAACTAATAGATGCAGAACCTAGTCGGTTTTTGGAGGAAATTGATGAGAAGTATGTAGAAAATCTTACGCCTTTAGATGGCGGCGGTGGATATCGCTATAAATCAATGATAGATGTTGATATTTTTGGAGAGGTAGATAAAAGCAGCTTAAGGCAGAACAAACCAGTAAGAGGTACACCTCCTATTATTGGGAAACCTAATACGGGTCAGCTTAAGAAACTACGTAAAATTAAGCCGCAATTGTCTCAACCAGTTGGTAATACAAATCAAATAGACCCAAATTTAGTTGAAGGTTGTTTAATAAAACACAGCCGTTTTGGACGGGGACAAGTATTAAAAATAGAAGGTGTTGGTAACGACAGAAAAGCGGAGATTAAATTTGACCAAGGCGATATTAAGAAACTGTTATTACGTTTTGCAAAACTAGAAGTAGTTTCTTAGCTAACACCTTTTGTATTTGAACGGGTAGGTTGGTGATAGATTAGTTTAAATACAGTATTAAGAATATATAGTTTTCTCTTGTTCCCATAATTATGTACTTTGTATACTATTAGTTATGATTTATACGCATGGCAGAATTTATTAAGATATACGAAGAGAATCCAAACCCTAAAGAAATAAAAAAGGTAGTGGATGTATTGCGGAAAGGTGGTTTAATCATCTATCCAACAGATACTGTTTATGGTTTAGGCTGTGATATTACCAATACTAAGGCGTTAGAAAAAATAGCCCGGATAAAGGGAATAAAATTAGCAAAAGCTAATTGGTCGTTTATTTGTGCAGATTTAAGTAATCTTTCAGATTATGTGAAGCAAATAGATACGGCAACATTTAAAATTTTAAAAAGAGGTTTACCAGGTCCTTACACTTTTATTCTACCGGGGAATAATAATTTACCTAAAGACTTTAAGAAGAAAAAGACTGTTGGTATTAGAGTGCCAGATAATGCAATTATCATGTCACTAGTGGAGGCTTTAGGTAATCCTATTGTTTCAACATCTATACGTGATGACGATGATGTGTTGGAATACACTACAGATCCTGAACTTATTTATGAAAAGTGGGATAAGTTAGTAGATATTGTCATTGATGGCGGTTACGGAGGAAATGTAGGGTCAACTATTATTGATTTGTCAACTGGCTACCCTGAAGTTGTTAGAGAAGGCAAAGGCAGCTTAGACATTATCTAAATCAAGTTTTATTTTTATAATAGTGTTATAAATAAAAAAAGCGGCTCCCAATGGGAGCCGCTTCGTTTTGATATTGAAATTAGAACTTATTTTCCGCCGATAGCAGGATCTTTCATTCCCTCTTCAATCATGCTATAGAACTGATCTATTTTTGGAAGTACTACAATTCTAGTTCTTCTGTTTCTAGACTTTTCAGTAGATGAAACTGGTATATACTCAGCTCTACCAGCTGCTGTCATTCTCTTAGGATCAACATTAAAGTCGTTCTGTAAAATTCTAACTACAGAGGTTGCACGTTTAACACTTAAATCCCAGTTGTCTAATAAAGCACCGTTTTTTCTATAAGGAACATCATCTGTGTGGCCTTCTACCATAAATTCAAAGTCAGGCTTATTGTTAACTACTTTAGCTACTTTTCCAAGTACTTCTTTAGCTCTGTTTGTTATGTTGTAACTACCGCTGCTAAATAATAATTTATCGGAGATGGATACAAAAACAACACCTTTTTCAACACTAATTTCGATATCCTCGTCATCTAAGTTTCCAAGTACACCTTTAAGACTCTGCACTAAAGAAAGGTTTACTGAATCTCTTCTAGTAATAGCATCGTTTAATTTACGAATCGTTAAATCTTTTTCTTGAAGACTTTCTAATGATTTTTCTAAATTTTCAGCTCCTTTTGTTGTTAAGGTAGTCAAATTACCCATGTTGTTGATCAATTCTTGGTTGTTCGCTTTTAAGAACGCATTTTGATCTTCTAAGGTCTGAAGTCTTGAAGTAGCTGTAGCTTTTTCTTCTAAACATCCATTTAATTTAACGGTTGCGGAATTCAATAAATCTTGAGTTTCCTTTTGTTTTGCCTCTAGGTCCGCAAACTTCTTCTGTGATACACAAGAAGATAATAATAGCGTTACACCAAGACATCCTAAAATGATTTTTTTCATAATTGTTACTTATATTAATTGTTAGTTATTTACTAATTTTTGGCCTAAGCCATATCAAATGTATATAATTTGAAATATGTTAATTAGCTAGCGTAGTTAATCTTTTACTAAAATGTTAAACTCTGCTACTCCATGTACGAAGTAGGACCATACTATGGACGTTGTAGTATAGTATTTTGTTGTAAAATTGGCTTTTTCCCGCTTCTTTAGCATTTTAGGAAATTGCCTGTAGAAACTAAAATGTGCCCTTAAAATAGCAAAGCAGTGCTTAAAACGTAATTGAAAAATAAAACGTACTGCAGCAATACCATCTAGAATTAATCGTATAAAAATAATTGTAAATGCTATCCTTCTTGGAAGGTTTTTAGTGATAGAAAAAAGGGAGTTTCTAAAGTTTAGGTAGGTTTTTTTAGGATTCATATTGCTTAATGTAGACCCTCCTAAATGATACACACTAGATGTGCTTATGTAATATATTTTATGACCTTGATTTTTAGCACGCCAGCAAAAATCTACTTCTTCTTGGTGAGCAAAGTAATCCTCATCAAAACCTCCAAGAGATTCAAATACAGAACGTTTTACAAACATACAAGCGCCTGTAGCCCAGAATATTTCTTTAGTATCGTCATACTGGCCAGTATCCTTCTCTAAACTTTGAAAAATTCTACCCCGGCAAAACGGATAACCTAGTTTATCAATAAACCCACCAGCAGCTCCAGCATATTCAAAATGGTCTTTTTTTAGTAGGTCCAGTATTTTAGGTTGTAATATGGCCGTGTCTGGTTGTAGTTCAAAAAAGGGTACTATAGGTTTTAACCAATTTTCTGTGACTTCTACATCAGAATTCAACAAGCAGAAAATATCAGCGTTTACATGCTTTAGGCTTTCGTTGTAGCCTTTTGCAAACCCTCCATTGCTTTTATTTTGAATTATCTTAATACTCGGGTAGTTCTTTTTGAGAAAAGAAATAGAATTATCGCTAGATGCATTATCTGCAACATATATATCTGCCTCCTGAGAATGTTGGATAACTGAAGGTAAGAAACGCTCTAGCAGCACTTCTCCGTTCCAATTTAATATGACTACAGCAATCTTCAAAACGATCGCAAATTAACGGCTAAAATCAGGAATCTCCTTCAAAAACTTATATTTTTCCTCATTTTTAAGCATTTGACAATAATAATGTTTCAATCCGTTGGTGACCATTAAGTATGTAGCATCCAAATTAAGGTTGTAACTGGCAATTTGATCAAAAGTATTTTGAGTAATTTCTACTTTAGGTGCTTTGCATTCTACCAATAGATGAATAGTTCCGTCTGAATTAAATATTACAATATCGTATCGTTTTTTTAAACCATTTAAAAGGATCTGCTTTTCCACATTTATATGGCTTAGAGGATACGCTTTAGCATCTATTAAGTAATGCACTACATGCTGCCTTACCCATTCCTCAGGGGTTAAGGAAACAAATTTTTTCCTTATTTGGTCAAAGATAAAGGGCTTATTTTGTCTATTTTTGAGCCGGAAGTTATAACTGGGAAATTGTAGCGGTTGCATGCTGCAAATTTCATCATTTTTTCTGAATGGACGAAGTATTACAAATTGTAAATAATATACGTAAAGGAATCTTTAAACCTATCTATTTTTTATATGGTGAGGAACCCTATTTTATAGATAAGGTCTCAGACTTTATTGCTAATAATGTATTAACAGAAGAGGAGAAGGGATTTAACCAGATGGTTCTTTATGGAAAAGATGTGAGCATTGAGGATATTGTTGGGAATGCCAAACGTTATCCTATGATGGCAGAACGCCAAGTGGTAATTGTTAAAGAGGCGCAGCACCTTTCTAGAACAATAGAGAATTTAATCTCCTATGCAAAGAACCCTCAAACCACAACGGTATTAGTTATTTGTTACAAGTACAAGAAATTAGATAAGCGAAAGCCACTTTATAAAAGTATTAAAAAGGACGGAGTGGTACTTGAAAGTAATCCGCTACGGGATTATCAGATACCGGCTTGGATACAAAAGGCAGGAAAGAATGCGGGTTTTTCCATTCCTCAGAAATCTTCTATGCTTTTGGCAGAACACTTAGGTACAGATTTAGGTAGAATTGTAAGTGAATTAAACAAATTAAAACTCTTACTACCCGCCGGTACTGAAGTTACACCTGCGCACATTGAGGAGCATATTGGTATTAGTAAGGATTATAATAATTTTGAATTAAAAAAAGCTATAGGAGAGCGTAATGTGCTTAAAGCAACAAAAATCATTACCTATTTTGCACAAAATCCTAAGGACAATCCTTTTGTACTTACGATTACCTTGCTTAATATGTTTTTTACTCAGCTGCTTCAATATCACGGTCTCAATGACCATACTCCTAAAAATGTAGCATCTAAGCTTCGCATTAACCCCTATTTTGTGAATGAAATACAAACGGCTGCTAAAAATTACCCTATGAGAAAAGTAAGTAAGGTCATATCACATTTACGAGAAATGGATTTAAAGGGGAAAGGTGTGGGCACCTCAGGAATCAATCAAGCTGATTTGTTGAAAGAGCTACTAGTGAAAATATTCTAAATCCCTCATTGAGGGTTTAGTTCCCCGAGGATTGACTCGAAAGATATACTATATTTTCAGCCGCATACCTAGCACACTTGGGTCAAGGTCGTTGATTTTATTTTCTATCAATACTATATTTACCAGGACCTAGTAAAGCAATAGCTATAAAAGCTGCCAAGTATAAGAATGCTTTTTCCTTAGTTCCAAAAGGGTCGGAGCCATGAACAATAAAGGCTGCAACAAACATTGTAATTGCTGCCGGAATACTTGCCAAACGCGTTTTATAACCAATAATAATAAGTATGGGACATAAAAACTCGCCAATAACAGTTAGAAATAGGGAAGGAGCTGCGCCAATTCCTATTGGGTCTCCAAATTCAAAATCTCCAGCAAGTAACTTTTGAAGTTTTGGTATGCCATGTGTAAGCATCATTCCAGAAATTGCAATCCTAAAAAAAGCTAGTCCAATAGCTGTAAGGGGGGAAGTTTTCATACTATTATTTTATTAGTCCTTCTAAAAGTATCATTTTTTATTGTTTTTCAAAGATAATTTTGATGTTATCTAACAGTTCAAGAGCATTTTCTACACTAAAATATAAGGGTGGCTTTATTTTTAAAACGTTATCGTAAGGACCGTCTGTACTTATTAGAATATTTTTCTTACGTAAATTATTTTTTAAAGTTTGAGCTAGTTTAGTGTTTGGTTTCCCATCAGATGTAATTAATTCAACCCCTAAGAATAATCCGCTCCCCCGAACGTCTCCTATTTCTGGACACTCTAATTTTTCTAAACCTGCTTTTAAATAGGAGCCAACTTCCAAAGCATGTGCTTGTAAATTATCATCTTCAATAACATCTAAAACAGCCTCTCCAATGGCACAAGACACGGGATTACCACCAAAAGAGCTAAAGAATTCCATACCGTTATCAAAACTATTTGCAATCTCAGTTGTAGTAACTACTGCACCAATAGGATGGCCATTACCCATAGGTTTTCCTAAAATAACCATATCTGGAACAACATCATACATCTCATAACCCCAAAAAGAGGAGCCTAGCCTACCAAAACCTACCTGTACTTCATCACTAATGCATACCCCCCCTTGTGCTCTTATACTCGGATATACTTCCTTTAAATAGCCTTTTGCTAAAGGAACTTGGCCTCCGCAGCCAACAATAGGTTCTGCTATAAAAGCTGCAATGTTACCTTCCTGTTCGCTAATTTGTTTCTGAGTTACAGTTGCATAATGAGACGCCGCTTTAGATTCTGATTCAAAACCTGACCCGTATACTTTTGGCATTGGGGTTTGTAAAATACCAGCAGCTTTACCGGTTCCACCTTTATGATTGTATTTGTAGTGGCTAATATCTATACCATACTGCGTATTACCATGGTATCCGTGCTCTAAGACCATGATATTGTCCTTCTTAGTATGCGTTTTGGCAATTCTAATAGCTAAATCACTTGCGGCGCTACCAGAGTTTACAAAGAATACTTTATTCAAATGAGGCGGAAACTTAGCTAACAGTTTGTCTGAATAAGATAGTAATTCTTCATAGATATACCTTGTATTCGTATTTAAACGTGCCATGGTGCGTTGCCCTGCCGCCACAACTCTTGGATGGCAATGACCAACTTGCATAATGTTGTTATAAGCATCCAGTATGGTATTCCCTTCTGTGTCATACATAAACTGAAATGCAGACCTGGACATTTGAATTGGAGTGGTATAACTTAATGATAAGGCAGAACTTATGTTCTTTGTTCTTCTTTGAAGTTGTTTTTCTAATGCTTGCTTTTGGGTATCTGGGAAACCACATGCTTTTCTAAAACAATCTTTTGCTTTTATGGGATTTATGCGTAACCATTTTTTTAATAAATTCCATGCAGGTTTTTCGCTAATGGTAATGTACTCGGAATCTGGTTTTTGTTTTTTGGTATGTGCTGAGTTGCAAACACTGGTGCAAAGCCGTGCAGCAATTAAATAATATAAAATATCGAGCTCTTTTTCCTCTAAAGGAAGAATGCTATGATAGCTCTTTATTATAAGTTCTGCAGTCTTTAATGGATTTTCATCATTCATCATCATATAGGTAAGACCTATAGCGAGTTCATTAATGAGCCAAGTATAGCACATATCACCAAAGTCTATGAAGCCCGTGACTATGCTATCTTTGGTAAGAACGTTCCAGTCATTAGCGTCGTTATGTATGATGCTTTTTCTTAAGGTGTGCTGAATTGGGTAAACGTGCTCATCAAATTGTAGGAAAAAATAACGCACCAAATTTTGGTCCTTCTTATCCGTAATATCAAAAATATATTGCTGACTTTTTTTAAAATATTTTAAGTCCCAAGCGGTTTCTTTAGCTGCAAATACCGCGTCGTAATGTCCTTGTAATGTATTATCTATGGTGCCTAAGGTAGTTCCAAATGATACAAGCAGTTGTTCGTTTTTGGGAATATTAGCTATAAAATCACCTTCTATAAATGGTAATAATCTATAAATAAAGTCGTCTGTAATAGTGAATGCTTTTCCGTCTAGATTAAAAATACTCTTTGGGAATTTTATATGAGCTATAGCATCTAGGGTACTAGCAACTTTATCTTCTGATGTTAGTACGGCCAGGGTTTCTTCTGTGTAACTGTACTTTTTTAAAACAAAGAGTCCTTTATTAGAACTTACTTTAAAATTGATGCTGTCATAGCCTTCCAATGGGGTTAGTGTACAATCTGTAAGTCCGTAGTATGTGTTCAGGATGGAATTCATTCGCTGCTATTTTTACCCTTGCTAAACAAATCTAACTCAAGTAAATGGAATATAGGAATGAACTGTAAATTTTAGCTAAAATTACACCTAAAGCTATCTCTATAAGACCGTTAGGATAATTTTATTTGAGCCTTATAGCTTCATGAAAATAGTATAATGAGCATATTACCTTCTAAATTATAGTTTAGGATAATCCTTAGGACTTGCTTCATTCAATATACCATATACTTTTTCAAAAATATCTTCTGTATTAGGTTTGGAGAAATAATCACCATCTGTACCATAAGCTGGCCTATGTGCATGCGCACTTAAGGTTTGCGGTGCGCTATCCAAATACATGTATGCTTTTTGTTTCTCTACAATCTCATTTAGAAGATACGCAGAACATCCGCCTGGTACATCTTCATCTATAACCAATAATCGGTTTGTTTTTTTAACGCTGTTAACAACATCATGGTTAATATCAAAGGGGAGTAGTGTTTGTGCATCTATAACTTCTGCATCAATTCCTACTTCCAATAATTCTTTTGCTGCTTGTTCCACTACTCTTAGCGTGGAGCCATAAGATACTATTGTAATATCGCTTCCTTCTTTTACGGTCTCTACAACACCAATTGGTGTACAAAACTCACCTAAATTATTCGGTTTAGGTTCTTTTAAACGATATCCGTTTAAGCTTTCAATTACAAGTGCAGGTTCATCACTTTTCATCAGGGTATTGTAAAACCCTGCTGCCTGCGTCATATTTCTAGGAGCAAGAATATACATCCCTCTTAGTAAGTGAATTAATCCACCCATTTGTGAACCAGAGTGCCAGATTCCTTCGAGTCTGTGACCGCGAGTTCTAACGATTAAAGGCGCTTTCTGCTTTCCCTTTGTACGGTATAGCAATGTTGCTAAATCATCTGTAAGTGATGACATAGCGTAGAAAATATAATCTAAATATTGAATTTCTGCTATAGGTCGTAAACCTCTCATAGCCATTCCAATACCTTGGCCTATAATAGTAGTTTCACGTATGCCAGTATCGGCAATTCGTGTACTTCCATACTTTTCTTGTAAGCCTTCCAATCCTTGATTTACATCGCCAATAACTCCGCTATCTTCACCAAAGATCAATGCATTTGGGTTGTTCTCAAATAACTTGTCAAAGTTGTCTCTTAGAATAACACGACCATCTACCTTTTCTGATTCTGAATCATAGGTAGCTGCAACCGGCTTAATATTAGTACCTCTATTCTCATTTGGGCTATATAAATAGGAGCTAAATTCTGGCTGAACTCTATCTAAGTAATTTTGAATCCAATTAGAGAGTACGTTTTTTTCTGTTGTTGTTTCTCCTATTAGATATCTAAGCGATTTCCTTGCAGCAACTGCAAGATCTTTCATAATAGGTTCTTCTATAGCAATTAAATCGTTTTTGATTTTCGTTAGAAAATTTTTATTCGGACTCTTTGCAGCAGCAGCACTAAGCAACTGTGCTAGTTGTTTTTTGTCACTTACATTATCTTGCAAAAACTCTGTCCATGCTTCTTTCTTAGCTTCTCGTACAGATCTTTTAATTTTCTTCTCCAGCTCATCAAGTTCAACGGAAGTAGCAATACCAGATTCTAGTATCCATTCCTTGAATCTTTTGTTGCAATCGTTATCTCTTTCCCATTCTAAACGCTTATCATCCTTATAGCGCTCATGAGAGCCAGATGTAGAATGTCCTTGGGGCTGTGTTAATTCGTTCACATGTATAATAACAGGAACGTGTTCTTGTCTAGCTATATCTGATGCGTTTTCATATGCATGCATTAAAGCGGTATAGTCCCAACCTTTAACTTTTAAAAGTTCGTACCCTTTATTTTCTTCGTCTCGTTGGAAACCTGCTAGTATCTTAGAAATATCTTCTTTTGTTGTATGGTGCTTTGCTGGTACAGAAATTCCATACTCATCATCCCAAATACTTACAACCATAGGTACCTGTAATACACCACCAGCATTTATGGTTTCCCAAAACATACCTTCACTTGTACTTGCGTTACCAATAGTACCCCATGCTACCTCATTCCCTTCATTAGAAAACTTAGCATTGTCCATGCCTTTTTCTTGTCTAAAAACTTTGGATGCTTGGGCTAAACCAAGTAAACGCGGCATTTGCCCTGCGGTACATGAAATGTCTGAGCTACTGTTTTTTTGCTTTGTAAGGTCTTTCCAAGTCCCATCTGGGTTTAAACTATAGGTGAGAAAGTGACCTCCCATTTGGCGACCACCGCTCATAGGTTCCTTTTCCATATCAGTGGTAGCATACAAACCGTGAAAAAAGTCTTTTGGCTTTAATAAACCTAAGGCCATCATAAAAGTTTGATCTCTATAGTATCCGCTTCTAAAATCACCATCACTAAAGGCTCTTGCCATTGCGAGTTGTGGGAGTTCTTTTCCGTCACCAAAGATGCCGAATTTTGCTTTTCCAGTCAGCACTTCTTTTCTTCCTAAAACACTACAAGCTCTACTTGTAATCGCTATTTCATAATCCTGTAGGATTTGATCTTTGAAATCTTCAAAGGAAATGTCATTGCTGGTTTTGGAAGAAACGTTCATAAGCTATATCGGTATGGTTGCAAAAATACTTAAACAAAAGCATTTTTGCAAAGCTATAACGCCAATAATCCTTGAGATATTATCAATATAGTTAACAAAAAATTATGTATTCGTTAAAAATGACTTAACAATTAGCTGTTTCATTGCGGATATGCAACTTAAAACCATTGTCGCGTGAATAGCCCTGTGAGTGTTTTGGGACTTACTGTAATTATAAAACGTATTTTCTCTCCGTAATTTTGTTGTCCTATTTCCCAACCGTTATTGGAATACATAGGGAAGTAAAGTTCAAAATAATCTGTGACTAAATTAAGTCGGACACCGGAGTCGTAAACAAATTTTTCTTTAAAACCGTTATTCTTAACCAAACCGGCATCACCATAAACTTCTATCCATTTCCATAGATTTAAGCTCGTGTTTACTGTGGTCATCCAATTGTCAGAAAATCGATAGCGTTCGTCTAGAAATGATTTAAAACCACCTTCTGCAATGATAATTTGCTGGCTATAGATACCAGAACCTTCTGATCTTCCTAAATAATTATAATCAAAAAGATAATCGGTAGGGCGATCTAGGGCGAAACTGAAAAAATCAGAATCTGTATTGTTGCTTAAGAATTTACCTGCAAAGAATCGTAAGTTAAACTGGCGGTTGTTCTCGAACAGTTTTCTATACTCATATTCAAATGCTACTTTACTAAAGTTACCTGCTAATTGAAAATCTACGAACCAGGAGTTATAGTTTATAATCCCATTATGCCTATTTAGGTAACGGGCATTAAACACGCTATAATCAGGATTTTCAGGGTCATTAGCTAAATCCAATACCTGATCATCAAAATCTCTAAGGATGTTTACATACCTAAAAGTTAAGAATTGACGTTTGTCAGATCTTAAATCACCTGGTCTCCAACCAAAACTTACCGAAGGTGTTACTGATGTTGCTCTTGAGTTCACATTAAAATGAGAAGTAGAAGCGGATAATCCGTAGTTGGTAACGTAGAGCCCAGTTTTGTTCAAATATTTGCGGTAGTTGAATTTTCCATAACCAACAAAAGCCTTTTCTCTAAAAGAATAGGAGGGCGCAAAATCATACACAAAAGGCCTTTCTAAAAAGGTTTTATTGTAAAGACGCATCCCTGGAGTCCAACCATCATATATATTGAAATTCAAAACAGGAACGTAAAATACCTGATTGTAGTTAGGATTTTCTGAATCTTTAAAAAAAGTAAAATGAAGTTTCTTATTACTGGATAAAAACCCTCCAAGAGATTTCCAGTTATCTCTCTGATTAAATTCTGGGATTTTTTGGTCGTAATTAAGAACTAGTTTGTCTTCTGCGTTATTTGGAATGGTAAAGGTTTCCAATGATTCTATATCCTTAAACCAGTACTTAGAAATGACAGAATCATTCTTAAGGCCAAACATAGAAATAGGAACGTTGGTACCTGCCTTATTTTTTATACTTACCTGTAGGGAATCACCAACCTTATCAACGTCCTTAATTTTAAAATCTATTCGAGCATCTGAACCTACATAATCTTTAAAAAACCAATTGATGTCTTCTCTAGTAGACCGCTTTAAAATAGATTCGAAATCACGAATACTGACCTTGTTTAGCTGGTAGTATTTAAAAAAAGTTTTTATACTCTGGTCTACTTTATCTTTTCCAATATAGTCAGCAAGGTAGGCTAGGCCTAAACCAGCCTTATACTTGTTGGCAATACGTTGGTTAAATTTAATAAGCGAATCATTTGGTGTATTCAGCGCTTGATCTAAGTTTTTCCTAGCAGTAAGATTATATAGGAATGCATACTGGTCATTAAAACCCATTTTTGCTAGGTTAAAACTCCTAAGACCCCAAATACGGGTTAGTTTTCCTAATAATTTTTGGTCTGGGTAGTATTCTTCTACGTAGGCAATCATTAAATAATTAGCGATGGCACTATTTAACCACTGTTCTGTTCTAGGGTCTACGAACATGGTTTCCTTAAGCATACTATTTAATGCTGTTTTCAAAAACTTCATTTCAAACTGAAACTTTTGTTCGTAAGGTCTAATAAAAGAGGGCAGTTGATTTAAACCGTAAAGCGGGTCCTTGTTATAATCCTGTTGACTAACCAATAGTTTTTCATGCGGATAATCCCCTAAATTCCTTTGTATGAACTCTGTGATTTTATGAATGCTTATACCTTGTTCAATAGGACTATAACGTGGTTCAGATACATCTGTTTCCACGGTTAAAAAAGGAGTTACATGTGTCGTAAAGTCTTTTGATATTCTTAAAATTAATTCTGCGCTTTTTTGCTTTTCCGCTTCTAGTTGTACAAATTGACCGTTAGGAAATGAAGTCTGGCTTTGTTGGTTTAGGTTTGATGTTGTGTAAAGACTATCCGGAAGTTTAATGTTGATAGTGGTCTTGGTGATATTCGTGTATAAATCCTCTAAATCTTTGTTGGAGTATAAACGCCACTTACCATCATATACTGCAGGAGTTAGGTACCAGTCTTTTAAGTAGTAGTTGCCCTTTCTATCATATCCATAACCTGTAAATTTATCCTCTGGTAGCTTTATTTTATAAGTGATGACTATTTTAGTAGATGTTCCCGATTTTAAAACTTGGTTTAACCTAATTTTTAGTATATCCTTGCTTTTACCACGTTCCCAGAGCAGTCCTTCATAGTCTTTATCTACAACACTTATGATTTTAGTGTAGCCTCTTTCACTATCTTTTGCTAAGTGAAGGCTTCGTTTAAACTCCTGCTCAAAACGTTTGGCTAATCCGGAGTTTTTATCGGAATAGGCATTTGCCCAGTCGTTAAAGTAGAGAATACCTAAATCATAACGGGAATCGTTGTAGTAGGTAAACTCTTGCTTAATATCTAATTCCTTAGTAAACTCGTTTAAACTTGCCGTAATAGTAGTTTCATATTGGGCATAGCTATACGTGCTCCCTATTAAAAAGAGGAAGATGATAAGCGATTTAAAAGTATTCGAAAAGGTTTTCAACGGCGTCATTAAAAATTAGGGCTCAACGTATGACCTTTGTAAAACGCATCTATAATTTCTACCACTTCATCCGGAGTATCTACAATTTTAATCAAGTCCAAATCACCAGGACTAATATTACCTTCTTTTAACATGATGTTCTTTATCCAATCTAAAAGACCAGTCCAGAATTCACTCCCAACTAGAATAATTGGAAATTTCCCTATTTTATGGGTTTGAATAAGGGTGATAGCTTCAAAAAGCTCGTCTAAGGTTCCAAAACCACCAGGCATGACTACAAAACCTTGCGAGTATTTTACAAACATTACTTTTCTAACAAAGAAATAATCAAAATCTAAACTCTTGTCTGGATCTATATACGGGTTGTCATGCTGTTCAAAAGGAAGGTCGATGTTTAGTCCTACAGATGTACCACCTGCTAAACTTGCACCTTTATTACCCGCTTCCATAATACCAGGACCACCACCGGTAATAACACCATAACCAGCTTCTGATATGCTTTTAGATATTTCTACTGCTAACTGGTAGTATTTATCTTCTTCCTTTGTACGTGCAGAACCAAACACAGAAACACAGGGTCCTATTTTACTCATTTTTTCAAAACCGTTAACAAACTCGCCCATAATCTTAAATAGGGCCCAAGAGTCGTTCGTCTTTATTTCATTCCAACCTTTATGATGTTTTTCTGATCTCATAGTTCAATGCTATTGTATGCTGTTAATGTAGTTCTCTTAATTGCTTAAGGCTACTTGATATTCATTTCTTTCCGCAAAAACTTTGCCGTATAACTCTTTTTATCCTTGCAAATTTCTTCTGGTGTTCCTTTGGCAACCAATTGACCCCCAGAGCGACCTCCTTCGTAGCCAATATCAATTACATAATCTGCCATCTTCACTACATCTAGATTATGCTCAATAACTAAGACGGTATTTCCTTTGTCCGCTAATGTGTTCAAAACGTCCATAAGAACCCTAATATCCTCAAAATGAAGTCCAGTTGTAGGCTCATCCAATATATAAAAGGTATTGCCTGTATCTCGCTTAGATAGTTCAGTAGCTAACTTTATTCGCTGCGCTTCCCCACCCGATAGTGTTGTAGACTGCTGTCCTAAAGATATATAACCCAATCCTACGTCTTGTATTGTCTTTAACTTACGATGTATTTTAGGAATAAGTTCAAAAAATGCGACAGCTTCGTCAATTGTCATTTCCAAAACATCTGCTATGGACTTGCCTTTGTAACGAATTTCTAATGTTTCTCTATTGAAACGTTTTCCATTACAAGTTTCGCATTCTACGTACACATCTGGCAGGAAATTCATTTCAATAACCCTAAGACCACCACCTTGGCAGGTTTCACATCTACCACCCTTTACGTTAAAACTAAAACGTCCTGGTTTGTACCCACGAATAGACGCTTCTTGAGTTTTAGTAAACAGCGCACGTATTTCGCTAAAAACACCTGTATAAGTAGCAGGATTAGAACGTGGTGTTCTACCAATAGGGGATTGGTTAATGTCTATAACTTTATCTACATGCTCTAGGCCCGTAATTTTCTTGTAAGGCATGGGTTTCTTAACGCCATTAAAATAGTGGGCGTTCATAATAGGGTAGAGGGTCTCATTAATCAAGGTAGATTTACCACTACCAGATACACCTGTTACACCTATCATTTTCCCTAAAGGAAATTCAACTTTTATGTTTTTCAGGTTATTACCCGAACAGCCAGAAAGAACAATCTTCTTTCCATTGCCTTTTCTACGCGTTTTTGGAACCGCTATTTCTTTTACACCAGTAATGTAATCTGCTGTTAGCGTATGTACATTTTTAAGTTCTTCTGGTGTTCCTTGTGATATTATTTCTCCACCATGTTTCCCTGCCTTAGGGCCTATATCTATGACATGGTCTGCACACATGATCATATCGCGGTCATGTTCTACAACAATAACGGAGTTACCAATATCCCGTAAGGATTGTAAAGATTTTATGAGCCGCTCATTATCCCTTTGGTGTAAACCAATACTAGGCTCATCTAAAATATAGAGCACACCTACCAACTGAGAACCTATCTGTGTAGCCAAACGTATACGCTGTGCCTCACCACCAGATAAGGATTTTGAACTTCTGTTCATAGAGAGATAATCTAAGCCGACATCCAATAAAAATTGAATTCGGGTACGTATCTCTTTAATAATTTCTTCTGCTATTTTTAACTGATTTCCTTCTAGCTTATCCTCTAAACCTTTAAAGAATTCTGCTAGCTCCCCAATATCCATGTTAGATAATTGGGCAATGTTGTAATCGTTTATTTTAAAGTAAAGCGACTCTTTACGTAAGCGAGCACCGTCACAAGTAGGACAATCAATTTGGTCCATATATTCCTTAGCCCATCTTTTTATAGAGGTGGATTCCGCAGTATCAAACTGACTTTTTATAAAGTTAGAAATACCTTCATAATCTATCTTATACATGCGTTTAACACCCAAAGTTTTGGAGTCTACCTCAAAGTTTTCAACTCCGCCATTTAATAATACGCCACGCGCCTCTTCTGGTATTTTATCAATAGGGTCCGTAAGTTCAAAATTGTAACGTTGCGCAATGGTTTCAATCTGTTTAAACGCCCAAGACTTTTTATATTCCCCTAAAGGAGCAATACCACCACTTTTAATAGATAGTTTTTTGTCTGGGAATATCTTTAATTCATTTACTTCAAACACATGCCCTAATCCACTACAATACGGACACATTCCTTTAGGAGAATTAAACGAAAACGTATTAGGTTCTGGGGAGGGGTAGGAGATACCCGTAGAAGGACACATTAAATCTCTACTAAAATACCTAGGCACCTCAGTTCCCTCTTCTAGAATCATGAGGACATTATCCCCACTATACATTGCTGTATTAATAGTTTCGGTTATACGCTTATGTAAATCTTCATTCTCCACCACTTTCAAGCGGTCAATAACAATTTCTATATCATGGGTTTTGTAGCGGTCTACTTTCATTCCCTTGACAATATCCTTGATTTCTCCGTCTACTCTAACTTTTACAAAACCCTGCTTTGCTATTTGCTCAAAAAGTTCTCTATAATGGCCTTTTCTAGATTTGATGATAGGAGCCAGCACATTTATCTTTTTATCTCGGTACGATTCTATAATAAGCTTGCGTATTTGCTCATCATTATAACTCACCATTTTTTCGCCTGTGTTGTAACTGTGTGCATCTCCAGCACGGGCAAAAAGTAAGCGTAAGAAATCATACACTTCTGTAAT
>CALHVP010000149.1 GCA_938038975.1 uncultured Maribacter sp.
ACTGGGTAGAATTAGAAGCTTTTCTCTATAGAGGCATTGCCCACTACGAATCTGGCAATAACGAAATGGCTTTAGAAAATTTTGATAAAGTACTGCACTATTTTAAACAGTCAGCCGATGCTAAATATTATAAGGCGCTCATCTGTATTTCTGAAGGACAAGAGGAAAAAGCTAGTACTTTGATTGACGATGCCATAGTAGACTACAATGCCGGGTTTTATAACAACCGTGGTTATGTAGAAACCTTGAGGCAAATTTATATGCAGGATTTGACTGACCTCAAAGATTCCCTTACGAATTAGCGAAGTAAAGTGATACGGGATAGGTATTTTTTATACTTTTAAACCAGTAAAAACACTCCATGCCTACCCAACAACAAAAACTCTTTACCAAATTCATAAAGTGGCGGTATAAGAATATCTCCAATAAGACCTTTACACACGTAATGGCAGTGGTTGTAGGTTTACTTGCTGGGTTGGCTGCAGTAACACTCAAGAACCTTACCTATTTCATTGAGTCTTCCTTAGAGGGAGGTATTATTATTTCTAGTAATCAACTTTACTTTATACTACCTATAATTGGACTTACACTAGTGTATTTATATGTAAAATTTATACATAAGGAAAGACTAGAACATGCTATTTCTTCTATTCTTTTCGCCCTATCCAAAAAGAAAGGGATGATTAACCTTAAAAAAATCTACACACCCTTAATCACTGCCCCTTTAACCGTCGGTTTTGGTGGTTCTGTTGGACTTTTAGGGCCTGCTGTAGCTTCAGGTTCTGCTATAAGCTCCAACTTAGGGCGGTTAGTTCATATTAATGCTAAAACACGTAATCTCTTAATTGCCTGTGCTTCGGCTGGTGCCATTTCCTCTATTTTTCAAGCACCCGTTGCAGCTATTATTTTTGCAGTAGAAGTATTTAGTATGGATTTTACCATGCTCTCTATGCTACCCTTATTATTGGCATCAATATCCGGTGTACTTACCTCCTATTTTTTCTTAGGAAATGAAGTGCTTTTCAACTTTTCTTTGGCTGATAATTTTGAGGTTAACGATACACTCTTCTATATTATATTAGGAATAGGAACAGCAATAGCATCGGTCTATTTTACCAAAATGTATTTTCGTATTTTAAAACTGTTTGAACCATTAAAAAGTCCGAAATACAGATTATTAGTAGGTGGTTTAGCCATTGGTATTATGCTTTACTTTATACCACCACTCTACGGGGAAGGCTTTGGGTTTATTAATAATTTACTTAAGGGAGATCACGTAGCAGCGCTAGGTAGAAATCCTTTTGATGCCTATATGGATAATATTTGGGTGGTTATAGCCCTGCTTTTTGGTCTTACCATTTTTAAAGCGGTTGCCATGACAACGACCTTTGCTGCTGGCGGTGCGGGCGGAATATTTATACCCACTATGGTTATGGGTAGCGCGCTTGGGAATGTAGTAGCTAAAGTGATTAATAATTTGGGCTTTGGATTTGAAGTTTCTGAAAGTAATTTTACATTAATAGGTATGGCAGGGCTTATTGCTGGAGTACTGCATGCACCACTAACCGCCATATTTCTTATAGCAGAAATTACTGGTGGATATGAGCTTTTTGTACCCCTAATGATAACGGCATCTATCTCCTACCTCATTACCAAAAATATCTTGGACCATACGATTTACACCAGAGAGTTGGCAGAACAAGGCGCTTTACTTACACACGATAAGGATAAAAATGTATTGACGGTAATGCAACTAGATGATGTGGTTGAACAAGACTTTAAACTCATAACTCCAGACATGACGCTTGGTGAAATGTTACATGAATCCGTTTCCAAATCTACGCGTAATCTATACCCCGTGGTAAACCAAGAAAACATATTAGTAGGTATCGTATTATTAGATGATATTAGGGAGTTTATGTTTGATACTGCGCTATATGATACTACAACGGTTGCCACCTTTATGCACCAACCACCAGATGTTATTTTCTATGGTGAAGACAGTATGGAAAAGGTAATGTCTAAGTTCCAAAAAAGTGGTGCTTGGAACTTACCCGTTATTAAAAAAGGAACGTATTTAGGCTTTGTTTCCAAATCTAAATTACTCACAGCCTACCGTAAGGAGTTAATAAACTTTACTGGGAATTGATGCTAACATCGGCAATATGATTGATTTCCCTTCGTGTTTTCCAATGACTACCTACGCTACTTTGAATTTTGTAACTTTAAGCTATTGAAGGTTAATATATTACTAAGGAAAAAATGAACTATTACCTCCTATTTACAATAGTCATCATGATTGCGGTTTTTATTTTGATTCCATTATTAGATAAGTGGACTAGTTCTAAAAAACGAAAGGGTGGAAGGAATCCTAGAAGAGGTAGGCGTAAATAAGCTTTACTGTCTGTATTTATAATTTTAACCTACTTTAACTAACTTTGTATTTATGAAGTTGAAACATGTTATTATTTTAATTGTTATAGCCTCCGTAGCATCTATAATTTACGGATACACACTAGACCTTGAGGAACAGGCCCTTGCACATAAATGTATAGGAACTGGAACATTATCATTGTTTTTAATTGCGATGCCTTTATTTCTTTATAAAGAAAGTAAAACCAGAAAGTGGGAAGATTATATGCTTAACGATGAAAACGTGCGAAAAATGCAAGGAAGACCTTCGAAGGAATCTGAAAATCCTCAAAACAAATAACTGTCTTAATTAGGTTCAAAACGGTGACATTAATTATCCTACCTAAAATCTATTTTCTTTTCTTTTCAAAAAATCGTTTCAATAAATCCGAAGCCTCAGTTGCTAATAAGCCACCTTCAATTTTAGTTTTTGGGTGTAGTTTAGTACCCATAACCCCACATCCTAAGGTAGCATCACTTGCTGCGTAAACTATTCTCCCAATCTGACTCCAGTACAAAGCCCCAGCGCACATTTGGCAAGGCTCTAGCGTAACATACATAGTACAATCCTTTAAGTATTTTCCTCCTAAAAAATTTGCAGCAGCTGTAATGGCTTGCATTTCTGCATGTGCGGTAACATCATTTAATTGTTCCGTAAGATTATGACCTCTAGCAATGATACGATCCTGGACTACGATTACTGCTCCAACGGGAATTTCTCCTCGATCAAAAGCGTGCTCAGCTTCTTGTAAAGCTTTGTTCATAAAATAGGTGTCGTCGTAAGGGAGTATCATAATTACTATTTGCAACAATAGTACAGAATTTCATATCACAATACAAAAATAGATATGAATAGCACCTACTTCCTATACCAATAAATATGTACGCAAAAACTTGAAAAACCGTAGCTTTACATTTCTTAAGAAATAAAATTGAAACGCATTCTAGATACCATAAGCTCTCCTGAGCAACTACGCAGTCTAGCTTTAGAGGACCTGCCAAAACTTGCTGTAGAGTTAAGAGAATTCATAATTGATATTGTTTCTACTAAAGAAGGCCATCTAGGTGCCAGTCTTGGGGTAGTAGAACTTACCATAGCATTACATTTTGTCTTTAACACCCCAGAAGACCGTCTTATTTGGGATGTTGGTCACCAAGCTTACGGGCATAAAATACTAACGGGTCGTAGAACTGTTTTTGAAACTAACCGCCAACTTAACGGACTTAGTGGTTTTCCAAAACGAGAAGAAAGTATATACGACAATTTTGGAACAGGACATAGCTCCACCTCTATTTCAGCTATTTTAGGAATGGCCATAGCATCTAAATTAAATGGAGATATAAAACGACAACACATTGCAGTTATTGGAGATGCCTCTATTGCTAGTGGAATGGCCTTTGAAGGATTAAACCATGCTGGTGTAACAGATGCCAATCTGCTCATTATCTTAAATGACAATGCCATTGGTATTGACCCTAGTGTTGGGGCTTTAAAAAAATACCTAACCAACGTTAAAAAAGGAACTGCAAAAGAAGAAAACATTTTTGAGTGTTTAAACCTAGCCTACTCCGGACCTATAGATGGCCATAACCTTGAAGCATTGGTAGCTGAATTGGAACGGTTAAAATCTATCACCGGGCCAAAACTTTTACATATCATTACAACAAAGGGAAAAGGGCTAAAAAAAGCAGAAGAAAACCAAGTTGTGTATCATGCTCCAGGAAAATTTGACAAATCAACCGGCGAGCTTCATAAAAAATCTTTAGAACCACAAGCACCAAAATTTCAAGATGTTTTTGGCAAGACCATTGTAGATTTAGCAAGAACAAATAAGAAAATTATAGGTATTACCCCTGCAATGCCAACTGGTAGCTCACTACGTTATATGATGGATACCTTTCCTGACCGCGCTTTTGATGTTGGAATAGCGGAACAGCATGCAGTAACGCTAGCAGCTGGAATGGCAACTGAGGGACTCATACCTTTTTGTAATATATATTCCACATTTTTACAGCGCGCATACGACCAAGTAATACATGATGTAGCACTACAAAATCTACCTGTCATATTCTGTTTAGACAGAGCAGGCCTAGTAGGAGAAGATGGTCCCACCCACCATGGTGTTTTTGATATTGCTTATTTACGATGTATTCCAAACCTTATTATTTTCGCTCCTATAAATGAAATCCAGTTACGAGATATTATGTATACAGCTCAACTTGGACTAAACCAACCCATTGCAATTAGATACCCCAGAGGGCGTGGCACTTTGCTAGATTGGGAAAAACCATATTCCAAATTAGAAATTGGCAGCTCTTTTGAGCTAAAACGTGGTAGTAGTATTGCCATTTTAAGTACTGGACCCTTAGGAAATGTAGTCTCAGAAATTCTTGATGAATTAAACCATTCGAGTACTATTGGACATTACGATTTTCCTTTTATAAAACCTTTGGACAAACAGATGCTAACCTATATTTGTACGCATTACGAACAAATCATAACTGTAGAGGATGGTTGTAAACTGGGTGGTTTTGGAAGTGCTATTCTTGAATTCTCGAATACCAATAATCACAACAAAAATATTAAGATATTTGGTATTCCAGATCAGTTTATAACCCAAGGCCCTGTTCAGGATTTATACACTATAGCCGGCTTAGACAAGCATACTATAAAGACATACATAGAAGAAATCTTATGAGGATATCTAATACATCTAAAAAAAACCTTTTAAGCTTAGTTTGCAT
>CALHVP010000150.1 GCA_938038975.1 uncultured Maribacter sp.
CCAAATTTTTGGTTGCTGTACCAAGTGATTGGATTGCCTCCAAAACTTAACTTCACACTCCTCCTTAAAATACCAGCCATTTCCAACAATACCATGCTCTGAAGGCCATTTTCCTGTAAGATATGTAGATTGTGCAGAACAGGTTACTGCGGGTAATACTGGCTTTATAAATGCAGATTGACCTTTTTCCAAAAATGACTTTATAAAAGGTGTATGTTCACCAATCAATCGTTTTGTAAGTCCCACAACATTAAGTACAACAGTCTTTTTCATATTACAAACGTTCTTTTAACCAGTTGATCTCCCGTATGATAGATTGTGTTAAGTCTTCTTTTAGGTTAGCTGGCAACACCTCCCAAGTATATGTTTCAATTTCTAAATGCTCCGTAATGGAATGTTTTTTCAAAAACTCTAATGTCTTTAAAATATGGTCTTGAGTAGAAGAAAGTGCTCCAAATTCCTCCAAAAATATAGGTACATGAAAATGTGCGCGTAATTCTTTGAAACTTCCTTTTCTTTCAAGGATAACGGGTAAATCGTTATATGTAATTACTTCATCACCCCTGTTTTCAGTAACCTGATGTAGATAGGTAGGCTCATTAAACTGAGATAGCAGTTTCCAAACCTCATCATCATTGACTCCATTAAATAGAATCTTTAATGCTGCACTCACCTGAATTTTACCTGTCTTTATATTCGCTTTTCTGAATTTAGCAAAGGTATTTTCTGGTTCCTCATACGCCAATGAAAAATGGCAGATATCATAACAAACGGTTAGGTAACGTTTAATTAGATGTTCAATTTCAGAAGCATTTTTACCTAAGGATTCTTGAAGCATTTCCAAACCTATGGGAACCAAATAATCTTTATAAAAAGCAAGCACCTCATCACTATTCTCCAGTAATCCATCCGGTTCCGGCTCTATATCCAAATGCAAATATTTTCCTGTATTCTTTTCAATATCGTACAAATGTTTCGCCACAAGTACCATCTGTTTCGCCCCTTTTTTAAAAGCAGCTTTCTTATTGGCATCGGTCTTGTGCCAGTATTTATAAGTAATAGGAGAGGTAGAAATACCCCCTGCTTGTCCTTTTGGTAGCAAAATCGCCAGTTGGTCAAAAAGTCGTAGTGTATAGGTTAAACGATCTTTAGTGGTCCAATCCGGTGCATGCACATTATCTTTTACGCGTTCATCATGAAAGTTTCCATAAGGAAATCCGTTCATGGTAAAAACATACACATCATTCTCTTGTAGCCAATCCTGAAATTGCTCTATATGATGGCCTTCTGCTAATTCTTTGCTTGCAGTGTTGGATAGTCTTAATCCTAGACCAAAAGGACTCAAATTAGAAACGGCAGCCTTAATTTTAGGCACATGTTGTTTTAAACTATCAAAGGTATTTTTCCAATCCTGCCCCGGATGTATGTTGGTGCAATAGGAAAGATGGTATGTATCATCAATAAACATAAGATTATTGGTTTATGGCAGCATACTGATTTAAGTTGGTAATCGCTTGGGACATCAATCCCATATCTATGGTATGCACATCGTGTTTTATGCCAATACCCGAAATAAGGGTAATGGTCAATTCTCCACCCAAATGCTCTCTAAATTCTTGTATCCCACCTAAGAGTTCTTCTGTTTCCAAGGTTGAGGATAATGGCAGCGATAAATCAAAACCTATAACCAACAAAACTTTTAAAATGTGTTTTAAGTCCGCTTTCGATATTAAACCAACCAAATGCGCATAAGTAACATCTAAGGCTATTCCTTTTGCAACGGCCTCACCATGGCGTAGGCTATAGTTGGTCATGTATTCCATTTTATGGGCAGCCCAATGACCAAAATCTAGAGGTCTGGACGAGCCGGATTCAAATGGATCTCCGCCTTGGGAAATATGGTGCATGTGCATTTCTGCACATTTATAGATAACATAATGCATCACCTCCATGTCCCGGTTCTTTATAGCGATTGCATTTTCCGCTATATATTTAAAAAACGTCTTATCCTTAATAAGTGCCACCTTGATGGCTTCTGAGACTCCAGATATCCAATCCCGTTGTTCCAATGTTTTCAAAAAATTACTATCATTGATAATAGCGAAAGGCGGTGCAAACGTGCCTAGAAAATTTTTTTTATTGAAAATATTCACACTGTTCTTTACTCCTACCGCAGCGTCGTTCTGAGAAAGTACGGTCGTAGGAATCCTAATAAGTTTTACCCCCCTGTGGGCAATAGCTGCTGCATAACCTGCCATATCTATAAGCGCACCACCGCCTATAGCAATGACAAAAGAATGTCTACAGATTGCGTTATCGTTTATTCCTTTAAGTACCGCTTCTATTGATTCCGAACTATTTTTAGATTGCTCTCCTCCATCTAAAACAATACTTTGTGTATGCTTTAGCTGATTTGAGTGTGATTTACAATAGGCTTCAATTTGCATCAATATATCAGGATGCGCATCAGAAAGCCCCTTATCTATCACAAAAAACACCTTTACAGCTTCATTTGGTTTATAGGTGGCAATAGTATCTACAAAGATTGAATTATCAATATGAAAAACACCTTGCGTAAAAAGCAATTGATACTCGTATTTTACAGAAAATGATTGTTTTATAGCGGATAACTGCATAATTTTTAGGTAACTGCAAAAAGTTTAGAGAGCATAATAGATATAGGCAAAAGCAATAAAATACCTAAAGCAATATACCAATTTGAGAAACCGGCTGCCCAACAGGCATCCATTACTATCAATGATAGCACACCAGCCATCACCGCCTTTTTAATATGCTCGGGTGAATTTTGTTTGTAAGCTTTTAATAATGGTGAGTAAATCATAACTGCAAAAAACAGTAAAAAAGGAGCAGCAATGGGTAGATTCGTACTATGTACAGCTACACCGGTAGCAATCAAAACAAGTACGAACGCATACATAATACCAGCCATGACGATATGTTTTTTATTATCTCCATGGACTTCTCCTCTACTTATTAGCGTTATGGCAAAAATATAGAGTACAGGAATAGTAGCTATCCAAACAATAGGAAGTTCACCTAAAACCGATATACCCAATAGCAGATTTAAACCTCTACAAATTCCCATTACTAATGGACCAAAGAAAGCATGTTGCTTCGCAATAGCGTCATAGATATAAATAGTTGCAGCCAAAATAATGGCAATATAGCCTGACATATCGGAAACAAATACAGCCAAGGCACAACCTAACAATATTAAAATAGCTCCAAGTGCGGCTGCTTCCTTAATAGAAACAACACCGCTGGGAATAGGTCGTTCCGGTCGCTCTACAGCATCTAACTTGGCATCGAAGACATCGTTCAAAACAACACCACCTGCATATAGAAAAACTGAAGAAAAAACCAACAGGGTAATGGCCCCGGTATCTACCAAAAAATAATCCTCCGAAGCAATTCCGCTAAAAAAACAGGAAATAGCTATCCCCGCCAAAATATCAGCGGCAGCAGTTGGAAGATTTGCAGGCCTACACAAGCGTGCTAAACCCATTAATTTATTAGACATGTTAGGTTATTTGATTTTCATCTATTCTAGGTACTTGGCCTCGAAGCACACTATTATCATTGAACAATTGAGATTGATTTATTCCATTAGGATTCAACCAGTGTTCTTCTTTCATTCTTCCATTTTTACCAAAAGCATCTAAAGCATTTTGATAACATGTTTTTACCACATCAGCTTTTGCTATTCCACGTTCAAGCATTAATGAA
>CALHVP010000151.1 GCA_938038975.1 uncultured Maribacter sp.
TATGGATAAGAATAAGAAAAATGCATCGAAAGTTGCATTAACAATAGGTGTGATAGGAGCCATTTCTGGAGTATTCCTAATCTTGTCTAAGGAATGGTTTATAGGAATTTTTGGTACCATAGCTAGTGCTGGCATTGCTTATAAAGGATACGTAAATCTAAATTCTGGAAAGTAAGTCTGGTTTATTCTTCTCAAATGAAACATATTTTTAAATCAGTTATTTTAGTTTTTATATTAACAACGTTCTCCTGTGAAAAAACGGTTAAGAAAAAACAAACTGCCAAATTCAATCAGGAAAAATCCTCAATCTTAGTTTATTTAAATAATTATTCGGGGAATCCTGTTGCCATTTCTAAAAATACTAGCTATAACAATCTTGGTGCGGATTTAAATGTTTCAAAAGATTCCATGGATACTTTGCTAATTAATGTAGATTCATACGAATATTTTTATGTTAGCCATAAAAACACCTTGGGAGATACTATATTACTTGGGGGTGGGGATATATTGAATCTTGTTATTTATAAAGATTCTATTAAATATACAATCCTAGATTCTGAGTCAAAAAGCCAAAAATATTTTAGTATTGGAAATAGAATTAAGAGCGATGTAGAATATTTACGTATAAAAAAATCCATTGATTCTCTCACTAGTATATTTTATTCATTAGATTTCAATGGAAGGCTAATGGTAGGTAATAACGATTATCAAAAATTCATTAATTACCCTATAAAGGTTAATAGAAAAGCGTTAAATCAAAAGGTAAAAGAAAAAGGACTTCTTCTAGAACACATGAAATTGTTTTATGATTATCAAATCGACTACAATGATTTAATTACCGATGTACCATCCAATATTGTGCAATTATGGAAATATGATGCTCAGATTTCATTTTACAATTCACTATCAATATTTCAGAGAAGGTCTAATTCGGAAATAGCTAGAAAAACCCTTGATTCTGATATATTCATAAACGAATATTTGTTAAATAACCCTTATGCCAAAAGTATTTTATTTAATTATATGTTAAGAACCGTTATTAAAGGTAAGCCTGAATACTCAAGATCAACTCAATATATAGATTATAAGGAAGCTTTTGATAGTGTGCCAAATCATTTAAATGATTCCTTATCTAAATTTGCTAGATTTTTAAGTATCGAAGCGATGGTTAATTTTGGAGAATCCTTTAAGAATGTTAAATCAAAGTTTCAACAATTTGAAAGTACCTATAGGGACAAAAGATTAAATGCTGTTCTTGAAAGAAAATATCTCTTTCACTTGAATAAGTTTGATTCAGTAACTAATGATGTAAAGTTAGTTGATAAGGCTAACAGGGTGAATTCTTTAAAATCAAAATTAGAATCGTTTAAAGGACATTTAGTATATATAGATTTTTGGGCAAGCTGGTGTGCCCCTTGCAGAGAAGTTATGCCAGATTCTAAAGATTTAATCAAAGAGTTTAAGGATGAAGAAATAATATTTCTCTATTTATCTACTGATAAAAACATGGATGCATGGTTAGGCGCTTCAAAAGCTGAAGACATACATAACTACGCTCATAGTTATAAGATTTTGAATATGGAGAACGCTGATTTTTTGAAACAACTAGATATTAAAGTTATACCTAGATATGTTCTTATTGATGAAAATGGTAAGATAATTGATGAAAACGCACCAGGCCCAAAAGGAACTAGTATAAGAGAGCTTTTAAAGGTTAGTCTTAATTAACCAGGGTTTTTTAAGTTGATTAAGGTAATTGTAAAGATTAAGAATAGATAGTTTACACTATTATTCGTACCTCAAATAGTTCTCCCGCACCAATTTAAATTTTTCTAAATCTGCCTGCCAAGTAGCTTTTATTTCCTTTTCAGAAAGTCCGTCTTCTATTTGTTTTTGTAATCTTTCTGTACCTGCGTGTTTGGTAAAGCCAGCGGTTAGAAAAAACTTAGATTTGTCAGTTGTATTATGATAAGCATCCATTAGCCATAAGAGCGAAACTTCATTCATTCTAGCTATATTGGATAAATCTTTTCCATAACATTGTTTGCCTTCTTCTTTTGGATATTTAGAACCAAAGTTGGGTTTGGGAATGTAACTAAAATTATAGGCGGTAGAATCCATAAAGGAAGCTCCATAGCGTTGAAATTGAAATTCTGTTCCGCGGCCTGCATTCACATTGGTACCTTCAAACAAACCAAGACTAGGGTATATGTTTATGGCAACATCACTAGGTAAGTTCGGGGAGGGGCGTATGGCAAGAGGATACTCCATATCTCTTGTCCAATTTTGAATAGGGATTACGGTTAAATCGGCTTTTTTATTAGCATCTAACCATCCCTCTTCATTGATCATTTGAGCATATTCACCAATAGTCATACCGTATACTAGAGGGATTTCTGTCATTCCTAGAAAACTGGTGTGTTCTTTTTTCATGGTTGGACCGTCTACATAATGTGCATTCGGATTTGGGCGATCCAGTACCATAACGGGAATGCCTTTTTCTGCACATGCCTCCATTACGAGTTGCAATGTAGCGATGTAGGTATAAAAACGCACGCCTACATCTTGAATGTCAAAAAGTACCATGTCAATATCTCCTAATTGTTCTTGAGATGGTTTTCTATTTTTGCCGTGAAGAGATATCAGGGGGAGTCCCGTTTTACTATCGGTGTCGTCCAGTACTTTTTCTCCAGCATCCATATTTCCTCTAAAACCATGTTCTGGGGCAAATACTTTTTTGATGGTTACTTTTAAAGACAGCAGGGAGTCTACCAAATGTGTGTAGGTGTCTTTTTTGAATATAACGCTAGTCTGGTTGGCTACTACCGCAATTTTTTTTCCTTGTAATAACGGAATGTATTCTTCGGTTCTGTTGGCAGCGACCATTACAGGTTCAGTTTTTTGCGCTGAAGAAGCAGTAGTATCATTTACTGCCTGCACCGTACTTGGTTTGGTGGGGTTTCCGCAGGAAGAGCATATTAAAAACGATAATAAAACTGTACTTTTGAAATTGGATAAAAATAACATCATTTGAACCTAGAGTATTTTATTGCTAAACGGCTTATTACGGGTAAGGAGCATAAAATTAGCATTTCCGCACCGATAATAAAAATAGCTATTGCAGCCATTGCATTAGGTTTGGTTATGATGTTGATTGCTATTGCAACCGGAGTAGGTCTTAAATACAAGATTCGAGAAAAGGTGACCGCATTTAACGGGCACGTACAGATTTATAATTACGACAATAATAACTCTGAAGTTTCAGTGGTTCCTGTTTCTAAAAATCAAGAATTTTATCCAAATTTTGAGAGTGTAGAAGGGATTGTTCATGTGCAGGCGGTAGCTACAAAAGCAGGGATAATAAGAACATCAGAAACTTTTGAAGGAGTAATCGCAAAAGGAGTAGGAGAAGATTATAATTGGGCGGCATTAGAGGATTATTTAGTTGCAGGAGAATTACCAAATTACAATGATGTTTTAAATGGTGATATTCTAATGTCTAAGCTTATGGCTAATAGGCTAAATTTAGGTATAGGTGATTCCTTTTTTACGTTCTTTTTAAAGAATGAGGATACGAAAGCCTTACCCAATCAAAGAAAATTTAAGGTAAAGGGTATTTACGATAGTGGATTTGAGGAAATAGACGGACTATTTATTTTTATTGATATCAGGCATATTCAACGTATGAATAAGTGGGCTAAGGATGAGGTAGGCAACTTTGAAATATTCTTGGAAAGCTTTGACGCCATTGATGAAAAAAGTGCAGAGATATTTGGCAAAACTGTTTCTACTTTGGATACCAAAACCTTAAAAGATAAATACCGTAATATTTTTGAATGGATTAGTCTATTCGATTTTAATATCATCATGATTATAGGTATTTTAATTATCGTTTGTGGTTTTAATATGATAACTGCTTTATTGGTCCTTATACTGGAGCGAACTCCAATGATTGGAATTCTAAAAGCGCTAGGTACCAACAATTGGAGCATACGAAAAGTGTTTTTGTATAACGCAGCTTATTTGATAGGTGTTGGTTTGTTTTGGGGTAATCTTATTGGTTTAGGCATCATAGGAATTCAAGCATATTTTAAACCATTTAAATTCCCCAATCCAAAAGAGTATTATATAGAATATATACCTGTGCATATGGATCTAATGACCGTGCTAAGTTTAAATATGGGTGTAATGGTTCTTTGCCTTCTTATGCTTTTAGTACCATCTTATATAATTACAAAAATCACACCGGTCAAAGCCATCCGTTTTGAATAATACAAGAATCATTTGACCATTTAATATGGACACCTATTTTAATTAGGTTAAAAAATCAACAAGTAAAAAAAGTAATGGACTACGCAGAAAATATATTAGGAACTATTGGTAACACGCCAATGGTAAAGATGAATAAGCTAACCGCAGAATTACCATGTTTGGTACTAGCAAAATATGAGACCTTTAATCCCGGTAACTCGGTAAAGGATCGTATGGCATTGCAGATGATAGAAGACGCAGAGGAAGCAGGCGTTTTAAAACCAGGAGGCACTATTATTGAAGGTACTTCTGGGAATACAGGTATGGGGCTGGCATTGGCAGCAACCATTAAAGGGTATAAAATGATTTGCGTTATAAGTGATAAGCAGTCTAAGGAGAAAATGGATATCCTTAGGGCGGTTGGTAGTGAAGTTCATGTGTGTCCTACAGATGTAGCACCTGAAGATCCTAGAAGTTATTATAGCACAGCTAAAAGACTAGCAAATGAAATACCTAACTCGTGGTATGTAAATCAATATGATAATCCTTCTAATTGTAAAGCACATTTTTTAAGTACTGGCCCGGAAATTTGGGAACAGACAGATGGTAAGGTTACTCATTTTGTTGTGGGTGTAGGAACTGGAGGCACCATATCTGGTGTAGGTTCCTATCTAAAAATGAAGAATCCAAAGGTTAAGATTTGGGGAATAGATACCTATGGTTCTGTATTTAAGAAATACCACGAAACTGGTGAATTTGACGAAAAAGAAATCTACCCATATATAACAGAAGGAATAGGGGAAGACATTCTACCCTTAAACGTAAATTTTAGTGTGATTGATGGATTTACTAAGGTGACTGACAAGGATGCGGCTATATACACCCAAAGATTGGCTAAGGAAGAAGCCATGTTCTTAGGTAATTCTGCAGGTGCTGCTATAAAAGGTCTATTGCAGCTAAAAGAGCATTTCACGAAAGACGATGTTGTTGTTGTTCTTTTCCATGATCATGGAAGTAGATATGTAGGTAAAATGTTTAATGATGAATGGATGAAGGAACAGGGATTTTTAGAATAACATTTTAAACAGCTTAAAATATATACCATGGTACTATCAAGAATTGTTTTGAATCTTTTAATTTTTTGTTCAGTAACTGCTTTATCGGCACAGAAGTTATCTAAAATAGAAAAGAAAATCATTAAAAGCGTAGAAGCAAATAATGAGGAAGCAATTGGGTTTTTAGAAGAAGTAGTTAACGTAAATAGTGGTACGTTAAACCTACCTGGTGTACAAAAAGTAGGTGCTATATTTGGAACTGCCTTTGACAATATTGGCATGAAGACTACTTGGATGTCGATGCCAAATGAGATGAACAGAGCAGGGCATTTGTTTGCCGAAACAACGGGTAAGAAGGGTAAGAAATTATTGCTTATTGGTCATTTAGATACAGTTTTTGAAGAGGATAGTCCATTTCAGTCATTTACTAGGATAAATGATAGTATAGCCCATGCACCTGGCGGTAATGATATGAAAGGTGGTAACGTAATTATTTTGTATGCATTAAAGGCCTTACGGGAGAGCAATTTGTTAAATGACGCTCAAATTATAGTAGCTTTTACAGGTGATGAAGAAAGTACTGGTAAACCATTAGCTGTAAGTAGAAAGGACTTGGTTGATGCAGCGAAACGTAGTGATATAGCGCTTGGTTTTGAGACTTCTACTGGTTTTAATTATGCTACTGTTGCACGTAGAGGTTCCTCTGGGTGGAAGGTTGAGGTAACTGGAAAACGAGCACATTCCTCTGGTATTTTTAGCGAAAACACTGGAGCTGGTGCTATTTTTGAAATGTCACGAATTTTACATGAGTTTTATACGGATGTAAAAGGCGAAGATTTGTTAACGTTTAACCCAGGTACTCTAATGGGCGGGACATTTGTGGAGTATGACGAGTTGAGTAGTAAAGGCACTGTATTTGGAAAATCTAACGTAGTAGCTCAAAAAGCAGAAGTTAGAGGTGGACTTCGGTTTATATCCGAAGAACAGAAAGAGCAGGCTCGCGAGAAAATGAAGATAATAGTTGCTAATAACTTACCCATGACATCCGCAACAATAACCTTTAATGATAGCTATCCAGCTATGGGTCCAAAACAAGCTAATTTAGATTTGTTAACACAATTAAATGCTGTTAGTCATGCACTTGGGCAAGGAGATGTTTTAGCGTATGATCCAGGAAAACGCGGAGC
>CALHVP010000152.1 GCA_938038975.1 uncultured Maribacter sp.
TTCTAAGCGCCAAAATTCTGTGGAACTAATATTACCTATAGAATTCACCTTAGAATTCGTGTCAAAACTGGCAAATGTTGAGGGACTATTAGGGTCTTCAAAGAAATAAGCACATTTGGCAAAACTGTTTTCTGAGGATGATTGCATGACCAATTGCCGCAATTCGCCATCATCACCTACCGGAAATGTAAAATTTTGTTGGTTGTTAACCCCAACATAGCCATCAACCATTGAAATATCACCACTACCATTATAATTGGCGTTCGTTAAGAAATTTAAATAGGTATCAGTTTCAGCACGAGGTGTTACAAAGTTACCCGTGATAAAATTGGTGTTGTTGCTGTTATTTAAACCTGTAGCCAAAAGTACATTATCAGGATTGGCAATTTCAAGGTCAAAAAAAGTGGCCGCAAAAGAGCCATAAACAGTCAACGGCAAATCACCATAAAAACCTGCAAGGCCTAAATTTTCGTCAAAAGCCCCATCGTTGATTAGGTCTATATGAAAACCCATTTGTCCCTGCTCATGAATTTGCATGTTACCAGCGTTGTAGAGTGCGGTTTGGGCGTTAACGCAAACAGCAGCGAGAAAAAGATATGTCAAAAATATATTTCGCATTACTCTTTTGTTTCTAATACTGTTTTAATCTCTTGAATCGAATTTTGCATTGATTTCAAAGTCTCCTTTAAAGATTCATTCTCAGTCTGTAGTGTTTTAATTTTCTTCTCTTGTTCTATGGTGTGCAAAAAGAGCTCTTCGATTTTTTCCAGATTTTGTAAATTAGAATCACTTAAGTTCCATGCTTCTTCTTTTTGTGCCTGATACGCCGATTTGATACCCGGAAGGTGATGATTTTTCTGTACGAAAGACTCTATTTCTTCTAAAGACTGAAAAGTATAATTTTCTTTTAATGTTGAATTTCCTAAAAAGTATTTTTGGAATACATAATCAGGAATTACTTGTGCTCCCCCTATCCAAATTTCAGTATCTACTTGTAAGTCCCCTGCTACATGAAGCTTTCTAGCAGGCGTAGCTATACCTATACCGACGTTCTGGAGAGCATCTATTCGGATTGCCTCCGTTCCGCTAGAGGACAATCCTAATTCGTTAGGTGTAGGTAAAAACATACCACTATTTAAGTCATCCGAAAAGCGATAAGCTGGTAAATTTGCAGAACCAGGAGAGTTTTTAATTCCTTGGGTTCGAGTAGTTCCGCCTACATTCATTTTTACATCTGTATCTGCATCTACGGTTGGAGGACCAACATAAAGTTTGTTGTCATTATTATCCCAAAATAGTTGTGCATTATTCTCCGTTGGTGCGAAATTAGGTCCAATTCCAGAAAAGAAAATTGAGCCTGCAGCAGTTCCATTTACGTTATTATCATCAACATATTTCTTTGTTGCCGCTTCTTGATCTGCGGTTGGGTCAACTAAGTTGGTGATTTTAAAAGTTCCCATGCTTACATCAGCAGTTGGATTTCCAAAACCACTAAGAGGAATATTTGCTTTATCTAACATGCCATTTTCGATAGCAGTTGGCTGAACAGTTAATACTCCAGTATTATTTAATTGTGCATCACCTGACATAAGAACGGCTGTTGCTACAGCAGATCCGTTTCCAACGAAAATATTTGTATCAGCAAGGGCTGGAGTTCCAGCTGCATTATCAGTACCAAGCTCCCAAACTAACGTGGTATTATTCCATTTGATTACTTGATTGTCTGTAGTACCGTTTGGAATCACTTCAGTCGGTGCCCATACTGTACCGTTCCACTTAAGAATTTGATTATTAAGAGCACCCATATTTGCTAAATCTTCTGCAAGAATGGTTGCGTTAGTAATTTTCTCAGTAGTGATTGAATTATCTTTTACTTGGAGGGCATCTGTGTTAATTTCAATAGTGGTATCGTCTACATTTATGTCATAGCCCGAACCAGATGTGAAGTTTGACAACCCGTCGGTAGCGTCTGTATCGGTTGTTGCTGTACCCGCATTGACCCATTCTACGGTATTGCCAACGCCTTGAGAGGATAAAACCTGACCTGCGGTGCCTAGACCAGTAGCTGTTCCTGTACCATCAACATCAATACCTCTATAAATAACAATATCTTTGTTGTTTTTGATGGTGAAAGATTTGTCCGTCAATACAGGTATACTTGAATCTCCTGTACTATTTTGTAAAAAGTGAAAATCACCAACGCCCCAAGCCCCTCTGCGTTCAAAAGCTAAGCTGCCTTTACCGAAATTTCCTGGATTTTCTACTGCAAAAAGTACCCCTACAGCGTCACCAACGTCGCCACCTTGTTTTTGTATTTGAAGAGGAAAATCTAGTGCAGCTGGACTACCTTCCATAATATGTACTTTTGCAACATCACTTTGTGCACCTCCATCTAAGCCAATTCCTAAGGCTCCACTATTAATCCTTTTAGTTGGATCCCAAACTAGGCTAGGTCTTGAAGTAATAGTTCCGCCAGCATTTGGATTAAATGCTGTGGTAGGTAACCCTGTTATTACATCGGCGTAAAAAAGTGCCGTTGGAGTTCCACTATGAGCACCTGCTGGCGCCCACTCAACTTGATTGGTTGTGCTATTAGTTATTAACATTTGATCAGCAGGTGTAGGTAAAGCCGTTGCTGGTGCAATATCAATTTCTATTTCATTTTCTGCGGTGTCGTCTGTTACAGAAATAATACCTGAAGGACCGGAATTAATACTTTTAAATGGAAGGTCGGCTAAGTTTTTTGTTAAAACAAGTCCAACACCTCCTGCACCTTGGTTAGAAGCAGTATTAACCTCGCCACCTGCACTTATTGCATCTATATCATCTTGTAATTCAACTATTGCAGTTTGAACATCTGTACTCGCCGTGTTTCCAGTAGGTGTAAATTCAACATCTGCCGCTATTGATGTCAATACATATGGATCAATGGTAGTACCAGTTCCCGTTACAGTAACAGTAGAATTAGGTGCATCAAGAATCGTTTCTGATCCGTCAGCTCCGCCAGAACTAGTAAGTAGATAAGGATCTAATGTTGTTCCAGTTCCAGATACAGTAACAGTTGGACTTGTATTAATTACCGTTTCCGATCCGTCAGCCCCACCAGAACTTGAAAGTGTATAAGGGTCCAACGTTGTACCTGTTCCTGCAACGGTAACTGTTGAACTAGTGTTTATTATAGTTTCTGAACCATCACCGGCACCTCCACCAGTCGAATTTATTATGTAAGGTGTAGCTGTTGTGCCATTACCAGTTATGGTGACATTGGTACCTTGAGATACAATAGTTTCAGAACCATCGGCTGTACCGCCTGCTAAAGAACTTAAATCAATAGTGTTAGCCATTCCGTCCTCAATACCAATTGATAAAACGTTTCCGATAAAGGATAGTGGACCAATATTTTGATTATCTGAGCCTCCGGCAGCTGCCTGAGCATCTACATAGGCTTTTGTTGCTGCATCCGCAGGATTTGTAGGATCTGCCAATCCTTCAATCTTCGTGTTTAATGCATTACTTCCTTGTTGCAGTACCTGAAATAAATTAGGAATTCCTATCGCATTAATTGCGTCTGTGTTATCATCAATTAAATTCATTAAAGCTGCATCATTGTAAAATGCCCCTCCATCAGATCCTGCAAAAATAATATTACCAGGATCGCCACTAATAACCTGTGAATTAGTTATATAACCAACATCATTATTAAAAGCACTAACGCCGATATTATCATTGTCTAATGCAAAAGCTCCAACTGAGTTTTCTGATAGTTTTTCTTCTGTTACAGAGTTGTTTTGAAGTTTGCCTGGTCCAATAGACCCGTCT
>CALHVP010000153.1 GCA_938038975.1 uncultured Maribacter sp.
TAACGGCTCATGGAATCACAGAAACACCTTCTTTTATAAAAACTATTAGACGGTAATGAAAGCCATATTTAATAATTGGAAATTGATAGGTCTATTATGTCTAACACTAGGATTAGCACAATTTTTTCATGAACATCATCTTTGGGGTAAACTAAAATGGATTGCAGGCGGAGCTGCAGGCATGAATGCAATGGATTGGTTTGATTTAGTTTTTCATGGGTTTCCCTTCCTACTTTTGCTGCGAAAAGTATGTATATCCTTTTTTAAGAAGTAAAAATCAGCTGTTCTGTGTATATATTTTTATAATCAAGTAGGGTAAAAAGAGATTGAAATGTTATATGCTTAACTATAATTTTTCAACGCAACACGAACGCTATATGTCAAAACGTATCCTAAGTTTCTTTCTGTTTATACTTCTTTTAAATCAATCCTTAATTGCCCAAGAAAACACGGCCATCCCACCAGCTAAAAACGTAATTCATGGATCCTTGGGGTCTTTTGTTTTGATTAATTCAGCACAACTAACGTATGATAGACTTATTTCAACTAAACCTAACGGCTTTTTTAAATCGTATTACTTTACAGCAAAAGCTGGAGGGCACGCCTCTCTAGATTTTACCGGCAGCGAAAGTGGAGTAGGTGTATTAAGTAGCATAGGTGTAACAGGCCTTACTGGGGCAGGGAAAAATCATTTTGAAGTAGGGCTTGGCTTTGGTTATTTTTTTGATAGCGTAACAGGCGATGACTTTGTGGACGGAACAGATTACTATGATGAGAGTCAATTTTATCCTCAAATTTCAGTAGGCTATAGAAAACAGACTGCCAAGGGTTTCATGTTTCGGACAGGTCTAGGTATTAGCGAATGGGCCTACGTTGGATTTGGGTATAGTTTTTAACGAGGAATTATAGCGTAAATAACTATCTTTCGTTTATCAAACTAATGATTAACGATGAGGCACCTTACCCTACTGCTAGGAATTTTATTTACTCAACTAATTATTTCCCAAGACTCAACCTCGATTAAGTCTTCTGTGCGCCACAGTATAGATGAACTTAGAGATTTTGTGTCGATTCCAAATGATGCTTTAGATGCAGCCGATATAGACCAAAACTTAAGGTGGCTAAAGAATAAGTTTGGACAAAGAGGTTTCAATACGTCTATCCTACCTACTGAAAATCTTCCTTTGTTCTTTGCAGCCTTTCCTATGGATGATGATAAGCCTACGGTGTTGTTTTACATGCATTTAGACGGACAATCTGTTGATGCATCTAAATGGGACCAGGCAGACCCCTACAAAACCGTCTTAAAATCTAAAGATGGCGATGGATGGAAAACTGAAAATTTTGAGGAGTTAAATGATGATATTAATTATGATTGGCGCTTATTTGGTAGGTCTACTTCAGATGACAAAGGCCCCATAGTTATGTTCCTCAACGCTATTGATTTACTAAAAAAAGATGGTAAAGAATTAGCTTTTAATGTTAAGGTTATTTTAGACAGTGAGGAGGAGAAAAGCAGCAAGCCTCTACCAAAGGCAGTACGCACTTATAAAGAATTATTAATGGCCGATTTTCTGGTTATAAATGATGGCCCTGTGCACCCTTCAGGTAAAGCTACTGTGGTATATGGATGTCGTGGTATTACCACTTTATCATTAACTTCTTTTGGTCCTATAAAACCTCAGCATAGTGGACATTATGGGAACTATGCTCCAAATCCAGGCTTTCAATTAGCACAGGTATTGGCTAGTATGAAAGATACAGATGGTAGAGTAACTATTCCTGGTTATTATGATGGTATTACCCTTAGCGAAAGCGCACAACAAATTATAAAGAGCGTTCCAGATAGCGATGAGGAAATTTCAAAGAAACTACAATTTAAAACTGCAGAAAAGGTAGGTGCATTCTACCAAGAAGCACTGCAATACCCAAGTTTAAATATTAGAGGTTTAGGTTCTGGTTGGATTGGTGAAAAAGCTAGAACAATTGTACCGGCAACGGCAACCGCAGAATTAGATTTAAGATTAGTACCAGAAAGTGATGGAACACGATTAAAAAATCTAGTCAAACAACACATAAAAAAACAAGATTTCTTTATCACAAGCGCAGCTCCTACCAAGGAAGAGCGTATGGCTCATGATAAAATAATGATGGTTATGGAAGGTTCTGTTACAGATGCATTTAGAACAGACTTAAACAATGTTTATGGGCAATTCTTAGTAAGCACCTTGGCAGCAACTTTTCAAGAAGATGTAGTGCAGATTAGAATTATGGGTGGTACAGTACCTATTTCTCCTTTTATAAATGAATTAAAAATTCCTGCGTTTATTGTTCCCATGGTTAATCCAGACAATAACCAACACAGCCCTAATGAAAATTTAAAAATAGGACAACTTGCTTACGGGATTAAGACTTTTTATGCGCTTCTAAGCTCAGGAGTACCTGAGTAAACTGTATACTAGTTAGATGTAAAAACAAAAGCCAATGCTGTTAGCATTGGCTTTTGTTTTACTAGAATTAATTACAATGGAAGTTTTCCCCTATGCGTATACTTAAGCTGAATTCCTACTTGCATTAATATTACCATATAAAGACCTCGTTACAATTTTCTCGTACAAGTCTTTATGGGCATTACCCTCCCCTATTTTCTGTAAAGCGTATTGTTGAATGACCAATAATGGTAATACTATATTCTCTCTTATCTTAATAGACTCTCTAGAAATAGCCTCTTTTTCCATCAACATTTTCATACCAGAAAGCTCTAGTAAGAGTTTTTTAGAAAGGGAGTATTCATCATGCAATATCTGCCAGAAAGCACCATATTCATCATTTTCTTTCATATAACTAGTTAACTCAAAATAGCATTTGGAAAGACTCATCATACTGTTCATCATCAAGGCTTGGAAAAAAGGCACTTCTTCATATAACTTCTTAACCTCTTCAAATCTTCCACTATCTACCATGGCTTTTAAAGCTGAACCTATACCAAAATAACCAGGCACGTTTTGCTTTAATTGACTCCAAGAACCTACAAAAGAAATAGCTCTAAGGTCAGAAAGTTCTAGTTTAGCCTTATTTCCACGTTTACCAGGTCTACTACCTATGTTTGCCTTAGTATAATACTTTAGCGTACTCATGTTCTCTAAATAAGGCATAAACTTATCATGGTGTTTTAAGGCATCGTATTTATCAAAACTAAGCTCCGATAGTTCCTCAATCAAATTCCTTGAATCATCAGAAATAGTAATCTCTTTACCTAAAATAGTATTAGAAAGACCTGCGGTTAATAATTGTTCGCTATTATACTTAAACTGCTCCTTAGTACCATATGTACTCGTAATGGTTTGACCTTGAATGGTCAACTGGATTTCATTATTTGCTACTTTACTCGTTTGCGCTGCATAAAAACGATGTGTTTTACCACCTCCTCTTGCTGGCGGTCCTCCCCTACCATCAAAGAATATAGCATCTACCTGGTTCTTAGCACAAACTGCAGAAAGTTCTTCTTTTGTTTTTAAAATAGACCAGTTGGCTTTTAAGTACCCACCGTCTTTTGTACCATCAGAAAAACCAAGCATTATCGTTTGTTTGTTGGCGCGTTGTGCTACATGCTTTTTATAATCTGGCAAGCTAAATAACTGCTGCATTGTAGCCTCTGCGTTATCCATTCCTTTCATCGTCTCAAAAAGTGGAACAATATCAAAGGTGATATCCGTATCTTCCCAACCACACCATCTAAACAAAGCATATACATAAAGTATACTAAAAATGTCCTCAGAATTACTAATGATGTATCTATTACAACCCTGTTCCCCGTTCTTCTTCTGAATATCTGAAAGTTGAGAAACATTTTTAATGGTGTCCTTTACAATTTCCTCTGTAAAGTCATCAGCCTTAAGATTTAATTTTTCGTTCAATAAAATAGAAATGAGCTTATCCTCAGATAATTCACTTACATCCTCCTTGATAAATCCATTTTTAAGCAAAACAGCATTCATCACTTTTACATGCATACTATGATCTTGGCGTATGTCTATCGTAGCAAAATGTGTTTTAAATATTTTAACCTTATCAATGAACATATCTAATTCCTTTAAGTACAAATTATGGTACTTATTTACCAAAGCTTCTCGGATCTGCTTCAATGGTCCAATGATGTCTTCATAACCAACATCCTTACTAGGATTAAACATAGCTATGTAAAGATTACCCCTTAATAGGTTTATAGGCTCTTGTACCTCTTTAAACGTCAACTTATTTTGTAACCTCTTTAAATCGTTATAATAACACTTCATAAGATTTACACGTAACTCGTTCATCACGTCTTTAGTAATATCCGCTGTTACGAAAGGATTCCCATCTCTATCTCCGCCAGGCCAGAAACCTAGTTTAACAATATCATGGTTTTCAAATTGTTGGTTACCTGCACTTCCTTTTATATGAGCGTACATTTCGCCAATCGCATCATAGTATACATTCCTAAGTGTGTATATGATATTTTTAGCCTCATCTAAAGGAGTAGGCTTTTTAGCATTTACCAAAGATGTAAGTCCTAATTGTTGAAGCACCACATCTATTTCATCAATTTTATCTTCAAGAATAAGCGTTCTTAAATTGGTGATAATATCCAATACGGCTGGCGTATAAAACTGTGTTGGGTGCGCAGTTAGAACAATCCGTGCACTAAAACTATTCAGTTTATCCAAAATAGAATCCCTATCCTTATTATTATCTACTAGCTGAAAGTAATCCTTTAACGATAGTGAGCTACTATGCTTATGTAATTTAGGAAAGGCCGCATCTTCTACACTATCATACAATACCACTTGGCGCTCTACGTATTGTATAATCCTAAACATAAAGTCTATACGGTCTTTTTCAGATTCCAAATCCGCGAAGTTCTCAAAGAAAGCCTCTATAATTTCCTTTGGATTTAATCCAGCCTTTAGACCTTTTTGGGATTGGTCCATTAACAACGGAATTAACATTCCTACGTTCTCTATATTTCTATATGGCAAATTCAAAAACAAACTATTGTAAACGTTGAATTTATTATTTACCGATTTTTTAAACTCTTCTAATCTCTCTAACTGCTGCATACGTTATTCTCGTTTTCAATCTTTTAATACACTCTACCCTTTTTAGATAGGACTATTCTATGATAAATATCGCTATTCTACTGGTATCTCGGTTCCATTTTTATTGTAAATAACAAAAATGAAGAAGGACACCACAAAAACAACAGGATTGACAACAATAATACCATCTAACTGTGAATCTCATATACCTTTACCATATAATTAGCTACATAATTTTTTTCATTTTCATATAGTGTTCTCGTAAAAGAGTCCAGTCCAAAAGACTGGACTCTTTTTAGTTTAGGTCTTTTCTCCCGCTATTATGCCCACTAAAAATTTAGAACTAATACAGAAATTTAGAAACCTAAATAAGCTTCTGCGAAATGTATTCAAACTTCTGCGAAATGAATACATTCTACGGTTACATCCCTTGTAATTTTGTCTGCTTAAATAAAAGTAGAATGAACAACCCATCAATCCAATCAAAAAATGCTATCAAAAAAACATGGAGACACCTATTTATAGGAATCTTAGCCATACAGGCAATACTGGAGTTTGTCGTAGGTAGTTTAATTTTATTTGCTTTCCCTACTGCGTTAGAAACTGGTTTTGGCATTAGCTATAGTAGTGAATTGGATGCGCTAGGCATAGCTCTTGGTCTTTATCTATTCCTATTAACAGCTTTAATAGTCTTAAGTATTTTGTGGACTACTAAGGCTAAGTATTCTGGAATTACCCTTGGAATAGTGGTAGGTATTTTTCTAGTTGCTTTTGGTCTGGTTACGTTCTTTAAACTTGGAGATTTTAATGCGATACTTGTTGATGGTGTAAGAGGCTTAGTAACCATTATTTTGGGCTATCTGGCTGGGAAAGAACTAAAACAACAAATAGGATAAAATGAATTCCAATGCTATCATGATCTCTGTTTACAAAACAAGTCTAACAGAAGATGATTTAGAGGTTTTGAAGACCGTTTTAAATAGCTTACCCAAAATAGCTAAATGGAGTACAGATTTGGAAGATTGTGATAACATACTACGAATAGAGAGCAAATACGCTGTAGAACAAGATATAATAAGTATACTACAGGCCCATAGTATTTCTTGTGTTGAATTGGAGTGAAAAATTAGAATGAAAAAAATAATAAGAAAAATAATAAAAACCGTAGCAATAATAGCTGTGCTATTATTTATTATAACTGTAACATTTATGGGATTTAGTCCGCAATTTGGAGGAACACACAGCAAAGAGGATATTAAAAGATATAAAGCATCAGGTCATTATGAAGATGGTAAATTTCAAAATCTAATTCCCACTGCTCAAGACATGAGTTTTGGAAATATA
>CALHVP010000154.1 GCA_938038975.1 uncultured Maribacter sp.
AAAAATGTCATACTTTTTCTCATAAACAAATAATTTATTTAAATATACTAGTAAATTTACAGTATTAGAATCTCAAAGTTAAAACTTAAAGATGATTCATTAAATGGAATCTATTACATACACTCAAAGTCAACTACAAGACGTAGCTCAAAAGATAATTTCTTTAGCTCGTAGTAAATGCTTAGCATTTTATGCCCCCATGGGAGCAGGAAAAACCACACTCATTAAAGCTTTGGTTGCCGAATTAGGTGGATTAGATGAGGTAAGTAGTCCTACATTTGGTTTGGTAAATGAATACCATAACGCCAAAGGGGAATTGCTTGCTTATCATTTTGATTTTTACAGACTACAAGACGAGATGGAGGCTTTAGATATGGGTTTGGATGATTATTTAGCCTCAGATACATGGATTTTTATGGAATGGCCAGAGAAAATTCCAAGTTTAGTGCCAGAAGATTCTGTTGCTGTTCGCATTGAAATATTGAGTCCTACAGAAAGGCAAATATCCTTTTAACCTATTTATTAGAATCCTAGTCTTACATTTTTATTTAGGTAGGAAAATGAAGTTTTCCTAACGTTCTGACCCCATTTGTTATTGTAATTATTCGACCAAAAACACGTTTTTCGTTAAAATGTGCGATTTAAACGTTAAAATGCTCATTTTTAACGTTTAAAATCACATTAGATGTACTTTATTTCTTACGTTTGTAGGAGAATACATTATTTATTAACCAAAAACCCCTATTGAAAATGAAAAAACAAAAAACATTATTAGCATCTTTGGCTTTAGGTATGTTCCTTTTGGCGCTTGCTGGACCAATAATATCTGCGGATACTTTAGATCAAGAACTGGGTATTGATAAAAGAACAATTTCCAAACAAGGGCAGGGAAAACAAGGAAAGTAGTATAGTATTACTATTTAATGAAAGTTTTTAAAGGGGGCAATCAATAAATTGCTCCTTTTTGCGTTGTGATAGTCTAAACAATACTTAAAGTTAGCTTATCAAATTGAAAACTAATAGCAAAACAAATATAAGGAAAGACGCCAAACGAAGATTTTTCATTGAATCCCTGTTGGTTATCTTCATAATTATTTCTCCTTTTATTTATAGAATTCATGAATACGTTTCTACTGAACCAGATGCTACGCTAAACATTTTAGGCTTTATCATTGATGCGAATGGTTTTCAAAATTTAAGTGTTTATATATGGTTTTTACTAGGTAAATTAGTCCCTCTTTTTTTACTTTTAATTTGGTTTTTTACATGTAAACATTGGTGGTATCATATTATTTTGATTCCAGTTTTGATGTATGCATTTCAGATATATGAAGCTATCTACTTTGATAATAATTATGTAGACACAGAGAATATTCTATGGCTTTTACCTGTTTGCATGGTCATTATTCCTTTTGTTTACTTTATAAGAATAAAATTATACGACAAATATGTGCTTGGAATAGATTTAGAAGCTATTGATGCAGAACTAGAGGCCTTAAAATCAGACTCCAATATAAAGGCAATGAGTGATGCCACAGTACAAGAAAAAGATATTGAAAATCTAAATCAAGAATCCTTAGCGGATGAACTTGATAGAAAATTATCTACTCGTAAAATAGAACAAGCTTCGAAACAGTTTCAATTACGTTTACAGAACTTACTTTCATTTTCTAAAAAATAACCTTCAAAGGGGCATCTTATTTTTCAACATTTTATTTTAGTTAAAAATTGTACATTTGGGTATGATACCATCTTAATTGGTATATAGTCTATAGTGCTTATGAGTCAGCCCACATCACCTTTTAGTAAACAGCAATTACTTCCACAGGAAGAAACCCTGGAGATTTTAAAACAAAAGGGGGAACTTTTTATTGGCCTACCTAAAGAGAATCAATTTCAAGAAAAGCGCATCTGCCTTACACCCGATGCCGTTAATGCCATTGTATCTAATGGGCATCGCGTTCTTGTTGAGTCTGGTGCTGGAAAAGGAGCTCATTTTTCTGATTTAGATTATACCAATGCTGGAGCAGAAATAACTAAAGACACCGCTAAGGTTTTTGGATGTCCGCTGCTATTAAAAGTGGAACCTCCTACCCTTACAGAAATAGCAATGATTAATCCGCAAACTACGGTGATATCAGCTTTACAAATAAAAACACAGCAAAAATCCTATTTTGAGGAATTGGCACGAAAACGTATTACGGCCATTGCTTTTGAATACATACGAGATGAAGATGGTAAATTCCCAGCCGTACGCTCACTGAGTGAAATAGCAGGAATTTCTTCCGTCCTTATAGCATCAGAGCTCATGGCCACCAATAATAATGGTAATGGACTTATGTTTGGTAATATTAGTGGTGTACCGCCGGTAGAAGTAGTTATTATAGGGGCGGGTACTGTAGGAGAATTTGCGGCTAGATCGGCTATTGGTCTTGGTGCTAATATCAAAATATTTGATAATTCCATTACTAAATTGCGTAACATACAGACCCACTTAAAGCAAACAGTTTATACGTCTACCATACAACCTAAAAATCTTTTAAAAGCATTAAAACGTTGTGATGTTGCCATTGGTGCTACTCGCGGCAAGGATAGATCCCCTGTTATTGTTTCTAGCACTATGGTAGAACACATGAAAAAGGGTGCTGTTATTATAGATGTGAGTATAGATACAGGAGGATGTTTTGAAACCTCAGAAGTTACTAGTCACACTAAACCCACCATAGAAAAATTTGGAGTGGTGCATTATGGCGTACCTAACATTCCGTCTAGATACCCTAAAACAGCGTCTGTTTCTATCAGTAATATTTTCACCCCGTACCTTCTTAAAATTGGAGAGGACGGTGGTTTAGAAAATTCCCTGCGTTTTGACAAAGGTTTACGCAATGGGCTTTACATGTATCATGGAATTCTAACAAATAAATCTGTAGGAGAATGGTTTGATTTGCAGTATAGTGATATTAACTTTCTTATATTTTAGATTAACTCAGTAGTTTCTTTTTCGGTCCGCAGGAAAACCATAATTTTACAACAGCATAATTGTAAGGCTACTTATATATGGCATTTATAAAACGTTTGGGTTTTTATCTAGTTGGTGTATCTATTGGAATCGTCTTTTTGACATTTTTCTTTAAAAAGAAAACAGAAGACACCGGAGTCTATTTCTGTTATTTTCCTAATTGTAGAACTTTGAAAGATATACGCTCCAAGCCTATTCACTATTCAGATGTAATTAGTAAACAACTACTGGAAAAACAGTTAGATACCTCAGATATTGTAAGCTTACTTACCAATGGAGATGTGGATTTTGGTAATAGTAATACCAAATCAACTCCCTGTAAAACCTATCTTGTAGAAGGCATGCTTAAAGACAAAGAGGTAATTGCCACTGTTAAAAATTGTCCTAAAAAAGCAACCTTGCTAAGTATTGTACTAGCATTGGAATAGTATCTTAGGACAAGTTCAACTACCTATTTAATTTACATTTTCCTTCTTTTACGTTCTTGCTTTAGTAATGCCAGTTCACGCGTAGTTTGCCCTGCTACTGAAGTATTTTCCTCTGCACGTCTTATTAAATAGGGCATCACATCTTTTACAGGCCCAAAAGGTAAGTATTTTGCTATGTTGTATCCTTTATCCGCAAGGTTAAACGAAATATGATCGCTCATTCCATACAATTGCCCAAACCAAATTCGTTCGTCATTTATAGCTATATTATTTTGCTCCATTAGTTGCATCAACTTAATACAACTGTCTTCATTGTGTGTACCTGAAAAAATAGAGATTACATCTAAATGTCCTACCATGTATGCAATGGTACTATCAAAATTGATATCGGTTGCTTCCTTAGAAGCACAAATAGGCGTTGGATAACCTTTCTCTTTGGCTCTATCGTTCTCTTTTTCCAAATAGGCACCACGTACGATTTTCATACCAATTTTAAACCCACCTTTAAGTGCTCTTTTTTGCAGCTCTTTTAAATAAGATAGCCTATCCCATCTATACGTTTGTAGCGTGTTAAAGACAATAGCCTTTTTCTTATTATACTTGGCCATCATTTCTTCTACCAATTCGTCAGCAGCATCTTGCATCCAACTCTCCTCCCCATCAATTAATAAAGAAACATCTAAATCATATGCTTTTTTACACACCTTATCAAACCTAGTAACGACTCTTTGCCACTCTGCTTCTTCACTTTCTGTAAGCGGTAATTTATCTCCTATTTTTTGATATAATGCAAAACGGCCAAAACCAGTAGGTTTAAATACAGCGAATGGTATGGCATTCTTTTCTTTTACAAAATCTAATATTTTAAGAATAATATTGGTTGCATTATCAAAAGGATCCTCTTCTTGCTTACCCTCTACAGAATAATCCAATACAGAACATACTTTTTTCTCAAATAAACGGTCTACAACAGGTAAACAATCTTCTTCACTCACACCTCCACAAAAATGATCAAATACTGTTGCACGTATTAAACTCTCCACGGGAAGATGTGCTTTAAGTGCAAAATTTGTCATGAGCGTACCCATTTTTACTAAAGGCTCATTAGCTATCATCTTAAAAAGAAAATAAGCTCGCTCTAACTCTGAATCAGTTTTTAACGAAAATGCCGTTGCTGTATCCTCAAAAATTTCCTTCATAAATTGCATTATTTTTATTCGTCAAATATAATAACACAAATTCTATTCTTTTAATTAAAAATAACCTTTATTTTGTAACCTAAATCAAGATTCTAAAAGGCTTGAATAATCTAAATTACCTATGAATTCTATAGTTTCAGATGCGTATGCAGTACATTTTAATGAAGTTGCATATGAATCACTGAACACACACTTATCTAAATCAAATTACTCTACCATCTTTATTTTGGTAGATGAAAATACCCATGACCTATGTTTGCCGCAATTTATGGCTCAAATATCTGGGGACTATAATTTTGAAATAATAGAAATAGAGTCTGGAGAGATAAACAAAACCATAGAAACATGTGTTGGTGTATGGGAGGCACTTTCAGAATTAGGGGCAGATCGAAAAAGTCTACTACTTAATTTAGGTGGCGGGGTTCTAACCGATTTAGGTGGCTTCGTTGGAAGCACATTTAAGAGAGGTATAGATTTCATAAACGTCCCCACTACCCTACTAGCTATGGTAGACGCATCTGTAGGTGGTAAAACAGGAGTAGATTTAGGTTCGTTAAAAAATCAAATCGGAGTTATCAATCAGCCAGAAATGGTATTGGTGGTGACCGATTTTTTAAGCACCTTAGAGGTACGTCAAATAACTAGTGGTTTTGCAGAAATGTTGAAGCACGGACTAATAAAAGATAAGGACTATTGGGAAAATTTAAAGAGAGCTGAATCTATTGAAGACCTAAAACTACATATTTTAGCTTCGATTTCTATAAAGAATGACGTAGTCTTACAGGACCCTACAGAACAGGGTTTGCGTAAAATATTAAACTTTGGCCATACGCTTGGTCATGCAGTGGAATCGTACTTTTTAGAAAACCAAGAGAAAGAAACTCTTTTACATGGTGAGGCAATTGCCATAGGAATGATATTAGAAGGCTATTTATCTCACAAGCTAACGGGGCTATCTATAGATGAATTAGAAGATATTAAAATTACTTTTTTAAGTCATTACAATAAGGTCATTTTCAAAAAGCAAGATGTAGAACAAATTCAAGGGCTTATGAAGTATGATAAGAAAAATGCCCATGGACGCATAAATTTTGTATTACTTAAGTGTATTGGTGAGGCTCAAATAGATGTCATAGTTCCGTCTGAATTAATCACAGAAGCATTTGCTTACTACGCACAATAAAACCTTCGCATACTAAAAGATTGTGTTTCACAACTCTTTCTGTTCACAAATAGATAAAATAACTAGTTTAGGCTTAAGCAATTAACCAACCTAATTAAATTAATCTAGTTATGTTAAGACGTTTAATCGATTACAAGAAATTAGACCATGCACTAGGGAGTCTTTTATTAGACACCTATCCATACGGTTATGGGGATGAGGATATTATCTCCTTTAAAAATATGAATGGCGAAGTTATTGAGGCTGTAGAACTGCGTACAGAGGATACATTGTTTTTAGTGAAAATTAGTAAAAGCCTTTCTAATTTCATTGCTAATTTCGAAGAGAATATTGAAAAAGAACTAGAATCAAAAACACCTGAACAAGTTATGGAAAGTGTGGATGTTGGAATTGAAATAACCCAAAACTTAGAATTCGAAGATTATTCTGAAATAAATTAATTACACATACCGTTCTTCTAGGATACGCGCATGGTGTTTTAAGTGACCACTAATTACAAAACCAAGAGCAGCAACGCTCCATGGCATATCACTAGCGGTTCCTATTTGAGTTAGTGTTTTGGTATCCATAGACTTAAAAAGTTGAATGGTTGCCATTCTTACCGAAAGAAACTCATCAACAATATCCTTCTTGGTTCTTGTTTCACTATCACATTGCTCTACATAGTCATTATGATCAAAACCAGGCAAAGGCGTATTATCTTTTCTTGAGAAACGAAAGGCACGGTATTGGAAGATTCGTTCCGTATCAATTATATGTAACAAAACTTCAGCAATAGTCCATTTGTCAGGGCCATACTTATGTCCAAGTTGTTCTGTAGTTCTTCCCTCGGTATATTCCACAAACCAATTCTTACTTTTAATCAAAGCCTCTAAGAGCTCTTCATCTTTAACCATATTTAAATACGTCGCGTAAAAATGATTGAATTCATTCTCTTTAAGTTCAGATAATCTCATTTTCTTTGTGTTAGATGAATGATAAAAAAATAAGCCCAACCGTTTTGAAACAATTGGGCTTCCGTTACTTAATTTATAATACGTTAGAGCTCATTAAAAATAGTGTGCATCAATCGTTTTTTGTCGTTGAAGCTTTCTTCTAATGAAATCATAGTTTCTGTTCTACTAATACCTTCGATATCATCAATTTTAAAAATGATATTCTTAGCATGAGTAGTATCCTTTGCACGAATCTTACAAAAAATATTAAACTTTCCTGTAGTAATATGTGCTATGGTAACGTTTGGAATCTGATTAAGACGCTCTAATACAAATTTTGTTTGATGTGTTTTTTCTAAAAATATACCCACATAGGCAATAAAGGCGTAGCCTAACTTAACATAATCTAATGTAAGAGATGAGCCTTTAATGATACCAGCTTCCTCCATCTTTTTAACACGTACATGAACGGTACCGGCAGAAATTAAGAGCTTTTTGGCTATGTCTGTAAATGGCGTTCTTGTGTTATCTATTAACATATCCAAAATCTGATGATCTATTTCATCCAATTTAACTTTACCCATGGTTGCTTATTTTTAAGCAAAAGTAAAAAATTATAAAATTAAATGTAATGAATCTCTGTTTTTTTTAACAAAAACGTAACCTAAAGAACATTTTGGAACAAATTAAAGAACTAGGTATTACTTAAATAGCCTTGAAATATCTTTTGATTCTAACCATAATCTATCGGCAAGAATAGAGGCGTCTTTTGTTTCATGTCCAAAAGCAATTTCAGACTTAGCTAATTTCAATTCAATATTTGGCTCAAAATCAATCTTTGTATCAACTAGCTTTTCTTTAAACAAAATACCCACTTTAGTTCCTAGCTCTAGATTAGTATCAAGCTCATGCCCATTGAGAACAAGCACATCATAAAACAACTTATTATTTTCAGGGATTTGAAGATAGTTCTCCATTTGAAGACTTTTATAATCTCCCTGCATAATGGTACGAATAGCTTCTAAGATAGCCACAACGATATATTCCCTTGTAACTTCTCGCATATAATCACCAGGGAAATGACCTGCTTCAAATAAAATAGTTGGTGTTTTTAGCATTTGAAATGCATCTCCAACACAATTAGAGTTAAACCCATCATCGTACCTACCTACCTGTCCAGGAATTAGTTTCTGAAGCTTTATGTTCATCGCACTTATAATCTGCATGCTTTGTAATCTTGAATCAGAATTATTGCGATTAGTGTCAAAAGCAGGAGCTAAAAAAGAGACGGTTGCTGGCTTATTAGTTTTACCTACATTAAAGATGGTTCTCTGATCATGAAGGTTAAAGCAAAAACTTGGTTTGAACTCATTATAAATTAATTTTAAAATATTACTTTCTGGCTGTGAAAGATCCTGGGCATCTCTATTTAAATCTACCTGATTTGCATTTACTCTTGTATACCTCTCCGCACCATCAGGATTCAAAATAGGAATAATTAGAAGCGTACAATTATCGAATATTGCTTTCACATCCTTACTCTTTAATTGAATGTAATTGATTACATCTAAAACTGCTTTTGTTGTGGTAGATTCGTTACCATGCATTTGAGACCACATAAGAATACGTGTTGGCCCTTGACCAATAGTTAACCCATATATTGGTTTACCAAGAACAGATGTTCCTAAATTCTTTACATTAAAAGTAGAATCTAACTGATATAGAAAGTCGTAGATATGATCATTAGTTATGTACCTACCTTTTATATCCTCTAGTTTAAAATCTACATGTGCTGTTTCTCCTAACATCAAATCTAATTTCTTTAATTACAAAAATACAATTGTTAAAAATTACATTTGTAAACAATCAAAAGGATTTAAATCAGATTAATTG
>CALHVP010000155.1 GCA_938038975.1 uncultured Maribacter sp.
ATGTTTACTGTTTTCATTTGTTTATGATTTTAAGATTATTAACATTACAAAGATGGTACAGCATCACCTTGTTCTTAGTTAAGCAATGTTAACGTGTGTTAACAGTTAATAAAATGCTGCCAATTTGGAACTATCTTTAACCTATGCGAACAAAGAACTACAAAGCCTTCTTTCTTTTTGTTATTACGATTACTATCCTTATTGTAAGCATACAGGTTTACTGGAATTATGAAATGTATAAGACCAATAAATCACAATATATCTTTAGCGCAGAACGTGCTTTTGATAAAGCTGTAGATGCCTATTACTTTCAAATAGGAAAATCTGACGTGATTTCCATAATGGATAGCTCTCCAAACGAGAAAGAAGATAGTTTACGTGGTAAAAAATTTTTAGACAAAAAACCAATAGATAAACTGCTCCCATTGTTTAAAAAGATGGATTCTACCAAGGGCTTTAATTTTGAAAAGCTATTAGACTCCTCTAAAAACGAGGAGGGAATAACATACGCTACTGGTAAGGAAGCTATGGACGATAATATAATGTCTAGTTTTAAAATTAACGCTGTTACTATCACTACAACTAGAGACTCATTAGACTATACAATTCTAAATACTCTTACGGATAGCATTTTAAAGACCTATGCAATTAAGAGTAGCTACAACATATATCATTATAAGCAAGACTCCATTTTTGATAGCAGAAGTTATATTACTGAGCCAACAAACGTATTGAGCCATTATAGTAAATCTGAATATATTCCTAGAGGACAAAAAATTGAATTACGCTATAATAATGTAGAGAGACAGGCTCTTTTAAAAGGAATAATTGGTCTTATACTATCATTAGTACTTTCCTTGGGCATCATCATTAGTATATTAAGACTTATCAAAACAATTCAAAAACAAAAAAAGCTAGCCGCACTTAAAGATGATTTCATCAGCAATATAACCCACGAGTTTAAAACACCTATTGCAACAGTAAGTGCTGCCATTGAAGCTTTGGAAAATTTTGATATTAACGAACATCCTGAAAAAGTAAAACGCTATTTAAAAACATCTGGCAATCAACTTAAAAAACTAGATTTTATGGTTGAAAAGCTACTGGAAACGTCTGCTCTTGAAACAGATAACATTACACTAAATAAAGAAAAAATAGACCTTATCGCACTTTGCAAAGCTACCTTTGATAAGTATGAGTTAATTGACAACAACAAGAATCTATCTTTTAAAACAAGCGTATCCTATTTAGAACGAACGGTGGACACTTTTTATTTTTCCAGTGCATTATCTAACCTATTGGATAACGCAATCAAATATGGCGGAACGGATATAGAGCTAAAAATAGAAGAAGTAAACCAACTAGTGAAGATAACGGTAGAAGATAACGGTAGAAGTTTAGAAAAAAGTGATGGGTTGTACATTTTTGATAAATTTTCACGGAAACCAAAAGGCAACCTTCATGATATTAAGGGAAGTGGTATTGGTCTATATTTTACTAAAAAAGTAATTGCATTACATAATGGTTCGTTATCACTAGACTTGGCAAAAAATGCTACCAAATTCATTATATCCTTATGAAAAATAGACCTAAAATAATTTTTGCTGAGGATGAAGAGGCTTTAGGGACTATTGTAACAGAGAGTCTTGAATCTAGAGGTTTTGATGTTTTCTTTTGTGGTAATGGTACAGAAGCCATACATCTTTTTGAAAAACATGATCCAGATATTATAGTACTTGACGTAATGATGCCAAAAAAAGATGGATTTACAGCGGCACAAGAAATAAGGTTAAAAGATAAAGATGTTCCTATTATTTTCTTAACCGCAAAAACACAAACTAAAGATGTTTTAGAAGGCTTTAGCAAAGGAGGTAATGATTATTTGAAGAAACCGTTTAGCATAGAGGAACTTATAGTGCGCATCCAATCTTTACTAGAGAGAAGACTTGAAAAATCAAATAAAAAAACGATTGCAATTGGCAGCTACACCTTCAATTACATAAAACAACATTTAATTCACGAAGAACAGCAGGTACACCTTACACATAGGGAGGCAGAATTACTCTTCTATTTAAGCAAGAATAGAAATGAAATTTTAGACCGTTCTTTTATCTTAAAAAAAATTTGGGGAGATGATGATTTTTTCAATGCTAGAAGCATGGATGTTTTTATAACAAAGCTTCGGAAAAAATTAAAAAAAGATCCTGCTATTCAAATTTTAAATGTGAGAAGCATGGGATACAAACTCATTTGTTAAGGCAGATTTCGTCTATAATAGTAATAGCTATAAATCATTCTTTTGCGGTTTAACGGATTTGCAAAAGTATTTTTCCAGATACCTAATTTCCTTTGTATATTGCGCGGCACATCTTTTACTTCAAATAACCATTAAACAATACCAAAATGCACATTGCCGTTGCTGGAAATATAGGAGCAGGAAAAACTACCCTAACCAAATTATTAGCTAAACACTATAAATGGGAAGCACATTTGGAGGAAGTTGTGGATAATCCTTACTTGGATGATTTTTACAATCAAATGGAGCGTTGGAGTTTTAACCTACAAATCTATTTTTTAAATAGTAGGTACCGTCAAATCTTACAGATACGGGAGAGCGGCAAAAGTGTTATACAGGACAGAACTATTTACGAAGACGCTCATATCTTTGCTCCTAACTTACATGCTATGGGCTTAATGACAAACAGAGATTTTACAAATTACTCTAGTTTGTTTGAGCTTATGGAAAGTTTGGTAGAACCACCAGAACTGCTAATTTACCTTAGGAGCTCTATTCCTAATCTAGTTAAGCAAATTCACAAAAGAGGTAGAGATTACGAGAATACCATCTCCATTGACTACTTAAGTAGACTTAACGAGCGTTATGAAGCTTGGGTACATGGGTATGAAAAAGGAAACCTCCTTATTATTGATGTGGATGATTTAGATTTTGTGGATAATCCTGAAGATCTAGGAAACATCATCAATAGAATTGATGCAGAAATACATGGTTTATTCTAGGTCATTAAATAAACCCATGTTCCATAGCATGACGCTCAGCATCTTCTGTTTTATTCACCAATAAAAACGGGATTTCTGTAAATTCAGCAAATAATTCTTCTATTCGATTTATTCTTTTTTTATCTGCTACAGCCCTCAAATAGATTGCCTTTACTTGGCCTGGAAATTCTTTGGCCACCGATATATAGATATCCCCGTCTTTTTCCCCAGCATCGCCAATTAATATAAATGGTAGTTTAGGATAAGTCCTTAGAATTGTTACAATTTCATGGTATTTCTGTGGCGCTGGTGTTTCTCTATTTTTAGCTCTAAAGCTAGACATACTCCGTAATAAAATTGGACCTTTTGGGAAGTTGTTAATTTTTAAAAACAGCTCTAAATAACGGTATAAGTTCCAAGGACTATGGCTCACATAAAAAATAGGATTGGCATTATCTTTTTCTAATCCTCTGTGTAATTTATGGTAAAAAATGGCAGTGCCGTCCAGTGCATTTCGAGAACTAGCCCTTTTGAAAATTGTATTTATAATTACTTTCCATTTTAAAGATGATATTACACCTGTATGCAGAATAGTATCATCTATATCACTGATAACTCCATATACCGCTTTCTTACATGGGATAAGCATTTCACTTGGAAAGCGATTGTCATTAACTATAGTTCTCTTGGAGATTTTAGATTCATAAGACACCTCAAAAGGTAACCAACCCTCCTCGTTCGCATACTCAGAGAGTTGCTCCAAAGGCTCGTTGACCAAATAATACCCTTTCCTATCTGTAGTAGCTTTAATAGAAATCGTATCCCCTATTTTAATACACAAACTTGTATGTCTTATCTCGTCCGTCTCAAAGCGTTTCCACGTATTTCTTAGTAATGCAAATAATCCTTTCTGATCAAGGTCTATACGCTCATCTTCTAAAACCCTACCACGCGCATGAAATCTATTTTCTGTTCCATACCCCTGAAAACCGATAATCTGTAGTTTGTCCTTTTTCAATAATCCCATAGCTTAAAAATAAGATGTCTTTTGCAATCTCTAAGCTCAAATACAATAAAAAAGATAAGTAAACCTCTAACTAGAATCATCTAGTGTCTAGCTCCCTCATTGAAACGACTACTTTACTCATTATACGTTTTTTAACTACTTCATATCCTATAGTTTTAATTGTGACTTAAATGAATAATAATCAGTTGAAATTTTATCAACATTAAATTTTAAATAGTATGGAACTTAAAAAGAATCCTAAAAAAGACATTAACAACAGAAGTGGCGTCTATTTCGCTATTGGATTAGTTGCCGTTATGCTGCTAGCATATATAGCGCTGGAATGGAAGACCTATGAAACGGATTACGATCCTAATATTGGAATGAATGAAGTAGATCAAGAAATCATTGAAGACGCACCTATATTTCAATTAGCACCACCGCCGCCACCTAAAGTCCCTGTAGTTCCAATAGAGATTGAAATAGTAGAGGACGAAGACCCTGTTATAGAGACTTTGATAGATGCCACTGAACCCAATCAAGATACTGAGGTTTTAGATGTTGATGATATTGATGTATTAGATATAGATATTGAACCAGAAGTAAATTGGGTAACTATTCAAGAAGTTCCTATTTTTCCTGGGTGTGAAAATGCAACCGATAAGAGAGCCTGTTTTGGCAAAATGATGCAACAGCATATAAAAAAGGTGTTCCGTTATCCTGAATTAGAACAAGAAATGGGAATTCAAGGAAAGGTAAGTGTAATGTTCGATATTAATAAAGATGGCAGCATTGGTAATATACGCAAGAGAGGACCAAATGGTAATCTTGAAGATGAAGCCGCTAGAATTATTGGAAAACTGCCCAAAATGACTCCTGGAAAACAACGTGATCAAAATGTGAAAGTATCTTTTTCTATTCCTATAACTTTTAAATTACAATAATTACAATTAGAACCCTTGGGAGTCAAAACTAAAAAAGCCCTACATGCTAAACATGTAGGGCTTTTTAATTGAAATGAAAATAAATCTAGTTCATCTCTTCTTTTACTTCTTCTGCTAAGTGCTCAACATGAACCTTAACATCTTTAGAAGCGTTATTAAAAGCAGCTATCTTAGCTTTCACTTCTTCTTCCGTTCCTTCAAAAACTTGTGAGGAAATAGATTTATCACCGTTTTCAGTTACAGTAGTTACAACTACTGCTTTTGAAGTACCGTCTTCGTTATTCTCCATGCTTACCTCAACACTTCTTTCCATTTGCTGAGTAACAACCTCGGTTGTAGCTTTTGACTCGTTGTAAGCTGTTAAAGTATCTCCACTTAATGCAATACTTGGAGCAATAACCAAAGCAACAACAGACATTAATTTTAATAGAATGTTCAATGAAGGCCCTGACGTATCTTTAAATGGATCTCCAACAGTATCACCTACTACAGCAGCTTTATGCGCATCAGTACCTTTTCTTCCATCAGATTCAATCATCTTTTTAGCGTTATCCCAAGCACCACCTGCGTTAGATTGGAAAATAGCCATTAATACTCCCGCAGAAGTTACACCAGCTAATAGTCCACCAAGCATTTCAGCACCACCTATGAAACCAACCGCAACAGGAACTACGATAGCCAATAGACCAGGTAATACCATTTCTCTAATAGATGCTTTCGTAGAAATATCAACACACTTATCATATTCCGCATACCCATCAGCAGCATCAAAAATTTCTCTTTGAGCTGGTGTAGCTTTTGACATGTCTGAATCAACAGCGCGCATTACTTCTAAAGCCGCTTTCAATTGTGGAATATCTCTAAACTGGCGACGTACTTCTTCAATCATTGCCATTGCAGCACGACCTACCGCATTCATCGACAAAGCCGAGAAAACAAAAGGAAGCATAGCTCCAACTAAAAGACCAGCCATAATTGTTGGCTGCGATACATCAATAGAATCTATGTTGGCTACTTTCATAAAAGCAGAAAACAAAGCTAAGGCTGTCAAAGCAGCAGAAGCAATTGCAAACCCTTTACCAACAGCAGCAGTTGTGTTTCCAACAGCATCTAATTTATCAGTACGTTCACGAACTTCACTTGGTAATTCTGCCATTTCAGCAATACCACCTGCATTATCACAAATAGGACCATAAGCATCTACCGCTAATTGAATACCCGTATTTGCTAACATACCTACCGCAGCAATTGCAATACCGTATAAACCAGCGAAATGATGTGACACCATAATGGCAGCAGCAATTAATAAGATAGGAATCATTGTAGACATCATACCCACACCTAAACCAGCAATAATATTTGTTGCAGCCCCTGTTTCGGATTGCTTCACAATTGATAATACAGGTTTTTTACCCGTAGCCGTATAATACTCAGTTATTTTACCAACACCTAAACCAGCTACTAAACCAGCTATCGTTGCAAAGAAAATTCCGTTTGCACCACTTGGAAGGCCAGCAACAGATTCTGGAATTAAAGCATGTATAATAAAATAAGATGCTACTACCATTAAACCTGCAGAACCAAATTCCCCAATGTTTAAAGCTGTTTGTGGATTTCCGCCATCTTTAACTTTGACAAAAAATGTTCCTAAGATAGACATGACTATACCTACTGCAGCCAGAACTAAAGGAAGGTACACTGCACCTAAACCTTCAAAATCAGGAGTGATTATGAAAGCACCCAATACCATAGTACCAATTATAGAACCTACATAAGATTCAAACAAATCTGCACCCATACCAGCAACATCACCTACGTTATCACCTACGTTATCTGCAATAGTAGCAGGATTCAATGGATGATCTTCAGGAATACCTGCTTCTACTTTACCTACTAAATCTGCACCAACATCAGCAGCTTTGGTATAAATACCACCACCAACTCTAGCAAACAGCGCAATTGAAGATGCTCCTAAAGAGAATCCAGAAAGGACATTCAATACCAAACTTAAATTTTCAGCACCAGGCCACATGGATTGATATAGCATGAATAAAAGACTAAGTCCCAATACTCCTAGGCCAACAACACCTAATCCCATTACCGCACCACCTGCGAATGCTACTTCTAAAGCTTTTCCCAATGAAGTTTTCGCAGCTTGTGTAGTTCTAACATTTGCTTTTGTAGCTACTTTCATACCTATGAAGCCAGCTAATGCTGAACATATAGCGCCTACTACAAAGGAAACGGCAACCATCCAATGCGAACCTTCTTCGTTACTTCCTTTAAAGAAAAGAAGGATAGCAACGGCTACGACAAAAATCGATAAGATTTTATATTCAGCTTTTAAGAAAGACATTGCTCCATCGGCAATATTTTTAGCTATACGAGCCATTTTAGCGTCGCCTACTTCTTGTTTACCTACCCAAGCATTCTTCCAAGCCACAAAGAGAAGGGCTACTACTCCAAATACCGGTAATAATTGAATTACTAATTCCATTTTGTTTAGTTGTTTTTAGTTTTTTTAACGGCTGCTAATGTACTAAAATCAAATAGAATAAAAAAAGCCACTTTTATTAACAAAAGTGGCTTTTAATTATATAAAACTTATCTATATCGTAAATGTGCGCTTCTTTTTATGCTCGCTTTCATCATAACGCTGCACACACTCATGGTAAATTTTTATGGCTTCATCTACATTACCCCAACCACCAACATCAACTTTCTTTTTTTCTAAGTCCTTATATACTTGAAAGAAATGCTCAATTTCTTTTTTTCTGTGAGGGTTTAAATCCGCTAAATCATTCTTCTGGTTCCAAATAGGGTCAGAAACTGGAACACAAATTATTTTTTCATCTGGTCCTTTTTCATCTTCCATATAAAAGACTCCTATTGGTTTTACTTCAACTACAACCATAGGATACGTAGGCTCTGTGCACATAACCAATACATCTAAAGGGTCCATATCTAAAGCCAAGGTCTCAGGTATAAAACCGTAATCACCAGGATACATCATGGAAGAAAATAATGTTCTATCAAACCTTATCTTATGTAAGGTAAAATCATATTCATATTTATTCCGACTCCCTTTAGGAATCTCAATCAATACATCAAAAGTCACATTTGCACTGTCATTAGTATTCTCACTCATATTTTAATCAATTTAATTCTACTAAAAATCTAACGGCGTTTAACTACCTAAATTGTAATCCGCACCACACAATATTAAAAGCTAAAACCAAAAGTACCCGTAACACCAAAAGCACGTGCATCCGGATTATCCAAGTAGTTACCTCTAAAGTTAAAATCTATCCTAAAAATCTTGAATATATTCCCAATTCCTAAAGAGTACTCATAATATATTTTTTCTGATGGAGCCCTGAGCGGCGTATTTAAAGCAGCTGGAGCACTTAAAGCTGTATTTGCATCGGATAACTCTCCCCAAACTCCTCTAAGCCCTATAATTTCGCGTAAATTCAGTTTACGCAAGAATGGAATTCTAGAAAACAATCTACCATTAAAATTATGCTCTAAATGCACGGCACCATAGGTGTCTGTTACGAACTCATAGAAATCCAGATTAGGGAAAGTGCCATAATTAGAGAAAAAAGTCTGGTTACCAGGCACAACACTCAACAACCCTAATGGAACTTCTCCAAAAGTTTTTCCCAATTCTACCGTTGTTCTTAACCTACCAAAACCACCTAATTGCCATGGTCTTGTGTAAGAAAACTGTAGTTTAGAATAGTTAAAGTCGCTATCCAAAAAACCATTAGTCCCTTTTGTGAAATTCAAGAGCAAGGTACTATACCTGTCATTTACTTCACGACGCTCTACGCCATATCCTATAGATTGCCTTCCTGGAGTATATATTAATAAGGTATTAAAATCCAACTGCCTAACTTCTGAAGAGACTCCTGTAGGAGACTCTGAATCCACATAATCCAAACTAAAATCATTGGGCAATGCAGAACTTAAAGTCCTAAACGTTGCTCCTACCGCTATCCGTAAATTAGTTATTGGCTCAATTTCTAGATTAATAGCACTAAGATTTATATTGGTTAAGCGATTATTAGCGCCCACCGTAAGTAATGATGAAGAGGCAACACTTCTTCCTAACACATCATTGGTAGCAGTAAGACTCACTCCCAGTTGCTCTATATCTCGTCTATGGCCTCCAGATACAATAAGTCTACTTTTATTATCTAAAAGAAACTTTCCAGAAACTCCATGTTTAACTTTGTGATCCGTAAATCCGTAAGCGGCATAACCTTCTAAACGCCATGGATCATTTTGGCCAAAATATGTTCTAGCCCCTAAGCGCACTCTTGGCCCTTCTGCGTCATTAAAACCAAAAAAATCGTAAATAGTACCTACGTCCAAATTCCACTTATCGATTTCCACATAACCAGAACCTAAAATACTTACTAAATTATAATAGGATTTAAATTTCGGAACTGTTTTTAAGGTATCTAAAAGCTTGTAAATACCTGACTCGTCTTTGTTTAAACCTTCCAATCGGTTTTTCTGCCAAAATTCATCGTTCGTAACAAGGGCATCCGGATTCACTACATTCCTTGATTTTCTGTAAAACTCCTTAGGTACAGGTTTGTCAAATTCGTAATTATCATAAACCGTTGTTCGTTTCCCATAAACCCCTCTTGACTCTTCTTTCTTTTGAAAGCTAAAGTCGCTTAACATATAATCCCTCTTAAGGAGAAAAACGGAATCGTTTACAACATCAAAATCCTGTTCTATATATATTTCTTTTACCCAGTTAATATTTGCACTCTTCGTTACTTGAAGGTTAATATTTTTAATAGCCCAAGTTGAATCATTAACCCAAAAATCTCCTTTAAATGTAAGTTCATTTTTTCTCCTTGGATAGTATACAATGTTATAACACCATTTATTATCTATATAAGCACTATCACGCAAGGCATAATTGTAGGTATCTACTCCCGTTTTAGATAATGGACTTGTAAAGCTCTTAGAGAAGAATTTTAAGTAATTATCATAGATATCATAGCTCTGATATAAATCCTTTACAAAAGCTATAATAGCTTGGTTATTCTCAAATCCAGAATTTTTTGTCCCAAGTATTTCCTCCTTTTCGGCCTTAATAACATTATCCCCTTTTACTTTGGAAAATGATTCGGTTAAAAATATAGGCAAGTAGGTTTTACCAGTAATCCTAGAAGTATCCAAATCTTGAAAAACAAACTCCAAACCTTTAAAGACTTTGTTCTTTATTAAAGAACTATCTATAGTATTTAAATCAAATTCTACCTTTTCATATTTATCAAAAGCGTATTGATCAAATTGTCTAACACCATTCTGTCTTTTCTTAGCCCAGATTTTCTTAAGGATATCAACCGCAGGGTTATTCTTTTTGGATTGCTTACCGGCTATTAATAATACTTCATTTAACTGTTCCGTAGCTTCTAGCAACGTTATGGTCATATCATAAGTTACTTTACTTACCAAGCGAACTTCTTGATTCTCAAAACCTATAAAAGAAAAAACCAATAACTCATGCAGATTATCCGACTCCATATAGAAGCGACCATTATCATTAGTTATAGTTCCTTCTGTAGAATTTTTAAAAAGCACATTGGCAAAAGCTACAGGTTCACCTGCCTCATCCAAGACAATACCACTTACTTTTGTCTGTGCGGAAATGAACCAAAAACTAAAGAATAAAATTAAAAATAAGGCTTGTTTCATAACTCTTCTTAGGAACACCTAGTAACAAATAACGTACCAATAAAAAAGCTTCCTCAACCTTGGTCGACGAAGCTCAGTTAGTTTTACAAAAATATAAACTTATTTATACATCACTTTTTTCACCGCCTTAATCACATCAGTATGGTTTGGCAACCATTCTGCAAGTAACACGGGTGAATAAGGTGCCGGCGTATCAGCCGTATTTATTTTTACTATTGGAGCATCTAAATAATCAAATGCGTGTGCTTGTATATGATACGTAATTTCAGTGGCTACGTTTCCAAACGGCCATGCTTCCTCTAGTATTACTAAACGATTAGTTTTCTTAACAGAAGTTAGAATCGCTTCGTAATCCAGTGGTTTTACTGTTCTTAAATCTATGATTTCACAACTAATCCCTTCTTTTTCTAGCTCGTCTGCAGCTTTATCCGCATCCTTTATTATCTTACCAAAGGAAACAATAGTAACATCAGAACCTACTCTTCGTATATCTGCAACACCTAATGGTATCGTATAATCTCCTTCTGGCACTTCTCCTTTGTCACCGTACATTTGCTCAGACTCCATAAAAATAACCGGATCATCATCACGAATAGCAGCTTTTAATAAACCTTTAGCATCAGCAGGATTTGAAGGAACTACCACTTTTAATCCTGGGCAATTTGCATACCAGCTTTCAAATGCTTGAGAATGCGTTGCTCCTAATTGACCAGCAGAACCTGTTGGACCTCTAAAAACAATAGGACAAGGAAATTGTCCTCCGGACATTTGACGAATTTTAGCCGCGTTGTTAACAATTTGATCTATTCCAACCATGGCAAAATTAAAGGTCATGAATTCTATAATAGGTCTATTCCCTGTCATTGTAGAACCCACGCCAATACCCGCAAAACCAAGTTCAGAAATAGGTGTATCTATAACTCTCTTAGCTCCAAATTCATCCAACATTCCTTTAGATGCCTTGTAGGCACCATTATATTCCGCAACTTCTTCGCCCATTAAATATATAGACTCGTCTCTGCGCATTTCCTCGGACATGGCCTCCGCGATGGCTTCTCTAAATTGTAAGGTTTTCATTCGCTAAAATTTAAATCTATAAAGCTTTCACTTAAAAGCTAGCAAAAATAGCGAATAATATGTCAAATTGTTAGTCGTAGGAATCAAAAAAAGTTATAAAATTTACTATGCATGCATAGTAAATTTGAAAATTAATAGCTATCTTCGTACCCATCATTTTAAAAGTATTTCTAAATGAAAATATTAGTATGCATAAGTAATGTCCCTGACACTACATCAAAAATAAATTTCACTGAAGGTGATACTAAATTTGACACCAACGGTGTTCAATTTGTAATTAATCCAAATGATGAATTTGGATTAACGAGAGCCATGTGGTTTAAAGAAAAGCAAGGAGCAGCTGTACATGTAGTAACAGTTGGCGGTGCCAATGTGGAGCCCACAATGAGAAAAGCACTTGCGATTGGTGCAGACGAGGCAATACGTATAAATGCCGAGCCTATTGATGGTTTTTTCGTGGCTCAACAACTTTCAGAAGTTATTAAAACTGGAGAATACGACTTAGTAATTGGTGGGCGAGAGTCTATTGATTATAACGGAGGTATGGTACCTGGCATGATTGCAGGGTTTTTAGATATGAATTTCGTGAATACCTGTATCAGTTTAGAGATAGATGGTACAAACGCAACAGCCGTTCGTGAAATTGATGGTGGAAAAGAAACGTTGAGCACTAGCCTGCCTTTAGTTATTGGTGGTCAAAAAGGCTTAGTTGAAGAAAGTGATCTTCGCATTCCTAATATGAGAGGAATCATGCAAGCACGTCAGAAAAAACTAAGTGTTATTGAACCAATCACCACATCAGTAACAACGAAAGATGTAAGTTTTGACAAACCCGCTGCAAAAGGAGCTGTAAAGCTTGTGGATAATGTAGATGAGTTAATAAGTCTACTTCACAACGAAGCAAAGGTGATTTAATCAATCCCCTATTTTTGTTAACCATTAATAGTAAGAAAACATGTCAGTATTAGTATATACAGAATCCGATAACGGAAAATTTAAGAAAAGTGCTTTTGAGGTAGCTTCTTATGCTACGGAGGTAGCAAATCAATTAGGAACAACTGCAACTGCAGTGTCTTTTAACGCTCAAGAGAATGAAACTTTAGGAGACTATGGTATTTCTAAAGTATTGAACATCGCAGATGATTCTTTAAAAACATTTAATGCTAAAGCGTATGCAAACGCAATATCTGAAGCAGCTAACCAGGAAGGTGCTACTACAATTATTGTAAGCTCAAGTGCTGACACAAAATTCATGGCTCCTTTGTTAGCGGCCTCCCTTAATGCAGGCTATGTTCCAAACGTAGTTGCAGCACCAGAAGCTACTTCTCCTTTTACTGTAAAAAGAACAGCATTTAGTAATAAAGGATTTGCTCATACAGAAATACATTCAGACAACAAGGTTATTGGTGTTTCCAATAATGCATTTGGTTTGATTGAAAATAAGACTACAGCAAGTGTTGAAAATTTTTCAGCAACAGTAAAAGACAATGCATTTAGCACTAAATCTGTAGATATAGACAAAGTAATAGGTAAAGCTACTATCGCAGATGCAGAAATTGTAGTTTCCGCAGGAAGAGGACTTAAAGGTCCAGAAAACTGGGGAATGGTAGAAGAACTTGCAGACCTTCTAGGTGCTGCAACAGCATGCTCTAAACCTGTATCAGATTTAGGCTGGAGACCTCACGGAGAACATGTGGGTCAAACCGGAAAACCAGTTGCAAGCAACCTGTATATTGCTATCGGAATTTCTGGAGCAATTCAACATTTAGCAGGAGTAAGCTCCTCAAAAACTAAAGTGGTTATAAATACAGACCCAGAAGCGCCATTTTTTAAGGCTGCTGATTATGGTATAGTGGGCGATGCGTTTGAAGTAGTACCAGCATTGATAGAAAAATTAAAGGAATTTAAAGCCCAAAACGCTTAATTTTTGTTAATTTGTGCCCTCAAAGGGCTGTTCAAATAATTGGCGACCCAAGTATTTGAACAGCCTTTTTTTATTATCAATATTATGAGTTTAGTTCGTCTAAAAATAAAAGGGATTTCGTACAGCCAAACCCAAAATGGTGCGTACGCTCTTATATTAAATGAAGTTGATGGGGATCGCAAATTACCCATCGTCATTGGTGCGTTTGAAGCACAATCTATTGCCATAGCTTTAGAAAAAGAGATTAAACCGCCACGACCGCTTACTCATGACCTTTTCAAACATTTCTCCGACCGATTTGATATTGTGATAAAACAAGTGATTATTCACAAACTAGTAGATGGTGTATTTTACTCCAGTATTATTTGCGAACGAGATAATATCGAGGAAATTATTGATGCACGTACTAGTGATGCAATAGCACTAGCATTACGTTTTAACGCCCCTATATTTACATATAAAACCATATTAGACAAAGCGGGTATTTTCCTTAAATTTTCTTCAAAAGACAAGGACAAGGAAGACAGTAGCGGAGATAGTATAATGGTAGACGAAATTCTACAAGAAGGCGAAACTGTGCATATAGAATCAGGAGCTTCCGATGGCTACACGGAACTTACAATAGACGAACTGGAAAAAGAACTCACGAAAGCTGTTGCTAATGAAGATTACGAAAAAGCAGCTAAACTAAGGGACGAAATATCCAAAAGGAATTAAAATTAAATCCCTTCACATGAAGAAAAGTACCTGGTTACTCTCTCTCTTTCTAATTTTTTCCTGCACTCTTTTAGCGCAAGAAGTTAATGCTAACGACACAATAGCAAACACACTGGAAACAGCTGCTGTTAGCAATATGACTGCTTCAGTTAACAATTCTGAATTCGTACCTAATAATGGATTTTCATTTGAAAGCTTCTATAGAGGTATAATTGGGATGGCAACATTGCTATTACTTGCCTTTTTATTTAGTGCTAATCGTAAAGCAATTAACTGGAGAACAGTTGGCATTGGTCTAGGCCTACAGCTAATAATAGCTATAGGCATTCTTAAAGTTCCTTTTATAGAGGTGATTTTTGACAGCATAGGAGCCATATTTATTAAAATCTTAGAGTTTACGCTCAAAGGCAGTGAATTCATATTTCAAGGTCTCGTATCGGACATGGATAAATTTGGATACATATTTGCCTTTCAAGTACTTCCTACTATTATATTTTTCTCAGCATTGACCTCTGTTTTATTCTACTTGGGAATAATTCAGAAAATTGTAAAAACATTAGCATGGTTACTATCTAAAAGCTTAGGTATTTCTGGAGCTGAAAGCTTGTCTATAGCTGGTAATATATTTTTAGGTCAAACAGAAGCACCTTTATTAATAAAAGCCTATTTGGAAAAAATGACTAAATCAGAGATTCTGTTAGTCATGATTGGCGGTATGGCAACAGTTGCCGGAGCAGTACTAGCTGCCTACATTGGATTCCTCGGAGGAGATGACCCAGTATTGAGGCTACTTTTTGCAAAACATCTATTGGCTGCATCTGTAATGGCCGCACCAGGAGCTATAGTTATTTCTAAGATGTTGTATCCACAAACAGAAGCAATCAATACAGATGTTACCGTTTCTACAGAAAAAATTGGAGCAAATATATTAGATGCTATTGCTAATGGTACCACACAAGGATTAAAACTAGCCGTAAATGTTGGAGCTATGTTATTGGTTTTTGTAGCATTTATCGCTATGATGAACGGCATATTAGAATGGGCGGGCGATCTTACAAATTTTAATAGTTGGATAGCAGAAAACACGTCTTATGAGAAATTTTCGTTAGAAGCCATTTTAGGTACCGTATTTGCACCTTTAATGTGGCTAATTGGTGTAGCAAAGGAAGATATTATGATGATGGGGCAGCTATTGGGTATTAAACTTGCTGCCAGTGAATTCATAGGTTACATACAATTAGCTGAACTAAAAGATATTGCTAACCAACAGCATCTTAAGTTTAACAAATCCATAATTATGGCTACCTATATGCTCTGTGGATTTGCCAACTTTGCCTCTATTGGAATACAAATAGGAGGTATTGGCTCTTTAGCACCTGGTCAAAGAAAAACACTATCAGAATTTGGGATGAAAGCTGTCTTAGGTGGTTCATTAGCTTCCTTATTGTCGGCGACAATAGCAGGTATGATATTGGGTTAAGAAGCCCTTAGCCCCAAAGGGTGAACTTTTACTCAAGTGTTCATAATTGTCGATAACTGGCTACTTTAATCTGATTATCAATCAATTCAACGCAATTTACATTTATCTAATTTCATAATACCTATTTTTAAAATCGCCGTGTAATTTAATACTTAGCTTATATCTAGCTCCTTCAATTTAAACATGTATGAAACTCAGGTACCTCCTATGTTTCCTTTATAGCTCTTTTTTACTAGGCCAAAATATTGGAGACTTTCAATCTGTTGTGCCCATTACTCAGACTACAGAATTCATATTTCCTAGCTCTCATACATTCCAAAAAATCATATCACATGGAGACCCCCTAACGGCTGGTGGCGTATTGATGGGGAATAATGATTTTACAGGATATGTTCCTATAAACGGCAGTAGTATTAATGGTTTCTTAAGCATAAATGCAGAAACATTACCTGGAGGTGTTTCCGTATTGGATATAAATTACAACAATACCACAAAGTTGTGGGATACTACTTTATCGCAAGCTATAGATTTCGCACCTGTTGTTGGTACTGCTGCAAACTGCTCAGGTACCGTGACTCCATGGAATACTATAATAAGTTGTGAAGAATATACTTCTAAAGAATTGGTTTCTAACGGCGTCATAACAGATTTGGATATGAATAATGATGGCTATGATGATTTAGGGTGGGCAGTTGAAATTGACCCTTCAACAAAGATGGTTATTGACAAACGATGGGCTCTAGGTAATTTTAAACATGAGAATTTAGCAATACATCCAAATGAACGTACAGCCTACCAAGGGACTGATAATTTCACTGGCTTTGGCTTTCTCTACAAATTCGTCGCTGATGTAGCTCAAGATTTGAGTAGTGGAAAGCTTTATGTATACAAGGGACCAAAAGATGGTAATGGAGATTGGATTTTATTGAATAATACAACAAAGGAAGAACGGAATTCAACAAAAGAACAAAGCACAGCGGTAGGCGCCACCAATTTTGAAGGTATAGAAGATGTTGAAATTGGACCAAATGGAGGTATTTATTTTGCCGTAAAAAATGAAGACAGAGTATATAGGTTCCAAGATTCTGATGCTATAAACGGTATTACCGTAAATAATATGGAAACTTATGTGGGGAACGCTAGTTATTCTATAACACATGAAAATGGCACTACAAATACGAATTGGGGCTATGGCAATGATAATTTAGCTTTTGATTTAGAAGGAAACCTTTGGGTTTTACAAGATGGTGATAATAATTATATATGGGTGGTTAGAAATGACCATTCCCAAGCAAGTCCGAATGTAGAATTATTTGGAATCGTTCCCGCTGGGGCTGAACCAACAGGGATAACATTTTCTCCTGATAATCGGTTTCTTTTTATGTCTATACAACATCCAAGTAACGGAAATGCTGTTACGACTCAAACTGATGCTGCAAACATTGAAGTAGGATTCGACAAATCAACCACTATTGTCATCGCATTAAAAGAAAACTTAGGCGTAAGCTCAGAAATGGTTTGGTATCTGGACGCAGATGGAGATGGATATGCTGTTTCCCCTACAGTGCTTGGCGCAACTAGTCCAGGACAAGGTTATACCACTAATGTTCTACCCTTAACTGACTGTGATGATACAGATGCTTCAGTATTTGAAGTTTCTACTTGGTATCTGGATGCGGATGGAGACGGCTTTGCTGTAACACCAACTGTAGAAAGTTGTAATAGTCCAGGAACAGGATACACAAAAACAGTACTACCAACTACAGATTGTAATGATACCGATGCGACAGTGTTTGAAGTTTCTACTTGGTATCTGGATGCGGATGGAGACGGCTACGCAGTAACACCAACTGTAGAAAGCTGTAATAGTCCAGGAATAGGATATACAAAAACAGTATTACCAACAACAGATTGCAATGATACCGATGCTTCAGTGTTTGAAATATCCACTTGGTATCTGGATGCGGATGGAGATGGATTTGCTGTAACACCAACTGTAGAAAGTTGTAATAGTCCAGGAACGGGATACACAAAAACAGTATTACCAACAACAGATTGTGATGATACCGATGCTGAGATAAATCCTGAAACACTTTGGTATTTAGATGCTGATAATGACTCCATTGCAGATACTGTAGAATTTACAATCTCATGTGAAAGTCCAGGTATTGGTTATACCACAGCCAACCTTACCCCTTTTTCTGATAACATTGAAATTAAACTTTACCCAAATCCAACTCAAAATAATCTTGATCTAGATTTAGGAAAGCTTCTTAATCAAGTTAACATAACCCTTGTTAACTCATCAGGACAATTGATTAAGAAAGCATCCTTTACTAATACACGTACCATAAATCTAAGTTTAACATCGTTAGCTTCGGGAATATATTATGTGGCAATTAGTAGCGAAAATAAAATTCTTGGCTATCAAAAAATCAGCAAACAATAATTAGAAATAGTAGTTAATAAAATTTTATAACCGTTTCGAAATTCAATCACTTACCTCATCCCAAAATTCTATTTTTACAATATCAAAGTATAATCAGAAAAGCTAATTTTCAGAATTAATTCATAGGCGAACAGATATATTCATGAAACAATACCACGATTTATTAAAGCATGTGTTGGCGGAAGGCAACCAAAAAGGAGACAGAACTGGCACGGGTACTAAAAGTGTTTTTGGATACCAAATGCGTTTTGATCTAAGTGAAGGTTTTCCCATGGTTACCACAAAAAAACTACACTTAAAATCAATCATCTATGAATTACTTTGGTTTTTAAAAGGTGATACCAACATAGAATATCTAAAAGAAAACGGAGTAAGAATTTGGAATGAATGGGCGGATGAAAATGGTGATTTAGGCCCGGTATATGGAAAACAATGGCGTAATTGGAATGACGATGAAATAGACCAAATTAAAGAAGTTGTACATTCCTTAAAAACAAATCCCAATAGTAGAAGAATGTTAGTCTCTGCTTGGAATCCTAGCGTATTGCCAGACACTTCTAAATCTTTTGCTGACAATGTTGCCAACAATAAAGCGGCATTACCACCTTGTCATGCATTTTTCCAGTTTTATGTAGCAGATGGGAAATTGAGTTGTCAGCTGTACCAACGTAGTGCAGACATCTTTTTAGGCGTTCCTTTTAACATCGCATCCTATGCGTTGTTTACTATGATGATGGCTCAAGTATGTGGTTATGAAGCTGGAGATTTTATTCACACTTTTGGAGATGCACACATATACGACAACCATATGGAACAAGTAGAACTTCAATTATTACGAGATGTAAGGCCCTTACCAAAAATGAGTATTAATCCAAAGGTAACGGATATCTTTAATTTTACTTTTGAAGATTTCACCTTAACAGATTATAACCCGCATCCTCATATTAAAGGAGCTGTTGCTATTTAACGCCATGAAGGGAATTTTAAAATTCATAATATTAGTATCTGTTTTTTTTGGTAACGCTCAAAAGAAGCCTAAGGGCATCTATTTTCCACAAGAACAAATTTTACTTGACGCATGTTTAAGCAGTATAGATAAAAATGAATGTTTCAATCAACGAATTAAGCATGATGCCTTAATGGTGTTAGATGAAATTTTCACTAAAGACACTGCTACAAAGGACACTTTAAAAATCAAAATTGAATTCAAACTAAATAAAAAAGCTGAAATCACTAAAGAAAAACTAAAAGTTAGCTTGAACAAAAAAGAGCTAAATCCAATGTTCTCTTTAAAACTTAGTTCTATTCTAGTTGACTATCACAGTTTTGAGGTGATTAATAAAAAATCCAAAAAATATAATACTACCCACTCCTTCTCTTACTCTTATTTAATTTCAGATGGCACTTTTAGAGAAATAACTTTTAATAGTGTTGATACATATACTGGAGGCAACATAAAAGAGATTCCATTATTCCCTGTTTGCGAACGAAAAGATGAATATTACGATAAAAAGTGTTTCCAAGAATCTATGCAAAAACATATTGTAAACAATTTTAGATATCCAATAGAAGCACAAAAAAATAAAATTCAAGGAGTGGTATCAATTGAATTTATTATTAATACTGATGGCGAAAAAGAAAAAATAACTACTAAAGGCCCGTCTCCCATATTAGAAAAAGAAGCAAGACGGATTATAAATTTACTGCCAAAATTTAAACCAGCTCTGGTTAATGGAAAACCTACTAAAATGCCCTATTCAATTCCTATAACGTTTAAATTGAGATAAATAGAACTCATTTATAAGTTATTTTTAAATAAACAAGCTATACAAAAAGCCCAAACTAATGTTTGGGCTTTCACATGGTATAACAAAACAGTTCATTAAATCAATTCTTCTTCATAACAAATTTTACTGTCTTGTCACCATTATAAAATTAGAAAGGTCAAAGAAACCATCTAGACCGCTAGTATTTTGACCAGCAGTCAAACCTGTTAACCCATCCTCATAAGTCAAATGCCAAATATAGCAGACACCAACACCCGCACCATCAAAATCAACTCCTTCAACTGCTTCTAAGGTAGGTGGCAATCCTAATATATTTCCAGACGCATCAGTAATTACATAGGTTTGATTTGTACCATTTAAATTTGCTGTATCTAATTCTACTCCGCTAACCATATCTGGCGTGCCATCAACTTTAAATGTGTATGGACCTCCAGATAATGTTCCTGCATCTAATGGATTTCTTGTTACGGTTATAGCATTTGAAAGACCATAAAACCCATCAAAATCTGACACATTATTACCTGCCATTAATCCAGTTAGTCCTTCTTCATACGTCAAATGCCATATGAGGCAAACACCTGCTCCTGCTCCATCAAAATCAACACCCTCTACATTTGAAATCATAGGAGGTAAACCAAGAATATTATTTTGCTCGTCTGTAATAATCCATGTTTGTCTTGCTCCTGTCAAATCGGTATCATCTAAAGAAATACCACTTACCATATCTGCCATACCATCTACGGTAAATTCATAAGGACCGCCAGCTATAACACCCGCATTTAAGCCATTCCTAGTTACGGTTATAGAATTAGATAGCGCAAAAAAACCGTCTAGGCTACTGGCATTACCACCAGCCTCTAATCCTACAATTCCTTCCTCATACGTAATATGCCATATCAAACAAACACCAACACCAGCTCCATCAAAATCAACACCTTGTGCAGCTTCTAATGTTGGTGGTAAACCAAGTATATTTAAATCTGCATCTGTTATCACAAAACCCCTATTACTGCCGTTCACCATACTATCATCTAGGGATAAACCTGAAGCCATATCTGCATTCCCATCTACAGTAAATTCATATGGACCTCCGGACAAAACACCTCCATTAAGACCATTACGTTGTACTTCTATAAAATTAGACAAGCTAAAACTACCCATAAGATTCTCTAAATTCTCACCAGCTTCTAAACCATCTAAGTTTCCTGAGTAAGTAAGATGATATATATAACAAGAACCAACGCCGGCACCATCAAAATTAACTCCCTCAACAGCCGCTAAAGTTGGTGGCAAGCCTAAAATATTCTTAGAATCATCTGTGATTACATAAGATTGAGTTTCTCCATTCAATGTAGAACTATCCAAGGTTATTCCAGTTACCATATCTGGATTTCCGTCTACTAAAAACTCAAAAGGTCCACCGGATAACGTACCTGCATTTAATCCGTCTCGTACTACTACTATAAAATTAGAAAGCGCAAATTCACCAGATAAATTATCCAAATTTGCTCCTGATTCTAATCCTGCTAAGCCTTCTTCATAGGTAATATGATAAATATAACAAGAACCAATACCTGCACCGTCAAAATCTACACCCTCTACTGCTGTTAAAGTTGGAGGTAAGCCTAAAATATTCTTAGCATCATCTGTAATTACATAGTTTTGTACACTACCATTTAATGTTGAAGAATTTAAACTTATTCCACTAACCATATCTGGTTGACCATCGACTGCAAAGGAAAAGGGACCTCCAGAAAGCGTTCCTGCATTTAAAACTATTGGAGTTATATCTGTGTCATCATCCTCACAGCTCCAAAAAATAGCTGTTACCATAAACAGCATCATAATCGTTTTTAACTTGTTCATTGTTCTATGTGTTTTAATTATGATGCAAAGAAACCATCAGGCTATAACAGAAGTATCACGTAAAAATCATATTTTATTACTTACTGATTATCAGACGATTAAAATAAAAATAGTCTCATAAGTGTCAGAAAACTTCTTTTTATACGACTGTAAGCCCTAGTTATACTACTAATTTGAATGGGTTGTGAACTTTTCGTGATAGTTTACCCTTTAATTCGTAACATATGAGAACAGTATTGATTATTGAAGACGATCCAGAAATAGTTCATTTACTGGAAATACATCTTAAAGACTTACAATGCGAAGTTCATTCTGCAAATCGTGGTGATGAAGGATTAGCAAAAGCTATTCAACTAATTCCTGACCTTATTATACTAGATATAATGCTTCCAGGGATGGATGGTGTGGAAGTATGCCAAAAAATTAGGGCAAATAATATAAAGTCACCCATAATAATGTTAACAGCTAAAGCAGAAGAAATTGACAAGGTATTAGGATTAGAAGTAGGTGCCGACGATTACTTAACAAAACCATTTAGTGTAAGAGAATTCATAGCTAGAGTTAAAGCCATATTTAGACGAGAGCAGATGGCCACTACGTCTAAACAAGAGCTAACTGCCAAAAATACAACTCAATTTGGAGAACTATCGATTGATATAGACATGCGTAAAGTAATGGTTAGCGGTAGTAAGGTAGAACTATCACCAAAGGAATTTGAACTTTTAGTGTTGCTTTCATCAAATCCTGGTAAAAGCTATGATCGATCTAAATTACTTAATCTAATTTGGGGATATGAATTTAAAGGTTATGAACACACAGTAAACTCTCATATTAATAGATTACGGGCAAAAATAGAACCAGACATGAGTAATCCCACTTATATTTTAACAACCTGGGGCGTTGGTTATAAATTTAATGAAGAACTATGAGTACAACAATACTATCTAACAAGCTAGTGAGAAAATTAGTTCTCTCCTTCTTAGCAATTCTTGTTTTAGCAGGTTTAGGTTACACTATAGCCACAATCTATTTATCTAATAATTATTTTTATGAAACTACGCAGCGACTGCATGCCAATTTAGCCCAGGATTTAATTGACGAGAAGTTTGTAGATCAAAGTCCAATTGATAGTACTGGTGCAATTAACAAAGCTTTATTTGGCGACATCATGCATGATATGATGGCAGTAAACAGGGCAATAGAGGTTTATTTATTAGACTTGAATGGCAATGTTCAATATTCGGTTGTGTTAGACCATGATGCACCTGAGACGAATCAGAAAAAAGTAAACACGATTCCTATAGAAACATTCCTTGCCGCTAATGGGAAAGGATATTTTCTTGGTGATGACCCAAAAAATATTGAAAATAAACAAGTTTTCTCTGTGGCTAAGTTTAAGAAAGGTGATTCTGAAGGGTATATTTATATCATTTTGGCTGGACAAGAATATCTAAATACCAGAGACTTACTTTTTGGTAGTTATGCCTTAAAGATAGGGTTAGGCACTTTACTAGTAACACTAATCTTCGCTGCAATTTTAGGGATATTATCTGTTTGGTATTTAACTCAAAACTTAAGAGAATTAGTCTTTGCAGCAAAACGTTTTGAACAAGGGGATTTAAAATATAGAATTCAAAATGCAGAGAAAAGTGATTTAGCGGGTGTCACTACCACTTTCAATCAAATGGCAGATACCATTCTAACCGATATGGAGAAAATTAAATCCTTAGAAAAATTGCGACAAGAACTTATAGCAAATATTTCTCATGATTTAAGAACGCCATTAGCTATTATACAAGGGTATATAGAAACGCTTCAAATGAAGGATACAGAATTGACTATTAAGCAACGTTCTGACTATTTAAAAACTATAAATTCTAGTGGTGAAAAGCTTTCCAAACTCATTGCACAACTCTTTGAATATTCTAAATTAGAAGCCAATCAAATTGAACCACAAAAAGAACCTTTTCTTATAAGCGAATTAGCCAATGATGTGCACAGGAACTATCAGGTACTGGCAAAACAAAAGAATATTAATTTAAAACTAGACATGCAGCAAGGTGCTCCACTAGTATTTGCAGATATATCTCTAGTAGAGCGAGCGGTACAAAACCTAATGGATAATGCTTTAAAATTTACTCCTGAAAACGGAGAGGTTGTTGTTAGTATTGCACCTAAGGAAAATAGTGTAGAGATAACCATCAAAGATTCAGGACCTGGTATACAATTAGAAAACCAAGCATTAATTTTTGAACGTTATAGACAAACAAAAACAGGACAGCAAAAAGAGGGAGCGGGACTCGGGTTGGCGATTGTTAAAAAGATAATGGAGCTACACAATTCTAGCATTAACGTCCTAAGCAAGCCTAACGAAGGGACTTCATTTATTTTTAGCTTACCAATTCACAATGTTGTGTAATAAGAAGTAAAGAAAGATAAGCCAAGATTATTCTTTATCTTTAAAATAAAATTGTTTTCATGATTCTTACCGATACGCTCTTGAATTTCTTCATTGAAACACGAGCTCATACAGAAGCACTTTGTAAACCCTTAGAAATAGAAGATTACGTAGTACAACCTATTGCTGACGTATCTCCTCCTAAATGGCATTTGGGTCATACCACCTGGTTCTTTGAAGAGTTTATATTAAAGAAATATCAACCAGATTATGAGGTCTTCAATGAAGATTTTTCATTCGTTTTCAATAGTTATTATGAGACAGTAGGCAAACGTGTAGTGCGAGCTGATCGAGGTAATTTATCAAGACCATCTGTGAGCGAGGTTTATGCTTATAGAATCCATGTTACTGAAGCAATTGAGGTATTATTGAGAACCATAGAAAACGAAGAACTAGATTCTGTTCTCGAAATTGGTATTCATCATGAAAAACAACATCAAGAATTACTACTAACGGATATTAAATATATCCTAGGTAATAATCCTCTTCTTCCAACTTATTCTGATAATTTTAAAGAGCACCAAAATGAGCAAGAAAATCAACATTGGATTAGCTTGAAAGAAGGTGTTTACGAAATAGGACATAATAAAACAGACTTCTGTTACGATAATGAATTGGGCCGCCATAAAGTCTATTTACATGACTATTCCATTTCTAACACCTTGGTGACTAATTCTGACTTTTTTGCATTTATAAAAGCAGGCGGATACCAACAATTTGATATTTGGCATGCTGAAGGTTGGGATTGGATAAACAAAGAACAAATTTCTGCTCCTCTGTATTGGCATAATATTGAAGGAATATGGCACCACTACACCTTTAAGGGCCTCCAAAAAATAAACCCTAAAACACCAGTAACACATATCTCTTATTTTGAAGCGTTTGCTTACGCCCAATGGAAAGGATGCCGATTACCAACGGAATTTGAATGGGAAGGAGCACAACACTTATTTAAATGGGGACAACGCTGGGAATGGACGGAAAGCGCTTACCTTCCTTACCCAAACTATAAAAAGGCAGATGGAGCTTTGGGGGAGTATAATGGTAAATTTATGGTGAACCAAAAAGTCCTTAGAGGTAGCTCTGTCGCCACCTCTAACAAACACGTGAGGCCTAGCTACCGCAATTTTTTTCAAACAATTTTAAGATGGCAGTTTACCGGATTAAGGTTAGCCAAATAATTACGACCTAAACTATATGCATACAAAAACAGCTCAAAAATTAGATACCACTTTTAAACAAGAAGTATACCAAGGACTCACCTCTTACCCTAAATTCCTATCCTCCAAATATATCTATGACAAAGCTGGCGATAAGCTATTTCAAGATATCATGAATATGCCTGAGTACTATTTAACTAATACAGAATTTGATATTTTAGAAAAGCATAAAGACGAACTTGCTGCTCTTTTTTCTAATGATTCTAAACCTTTTCATTTAATAGAAATGGGAGCTGGAGATGGAAAGAAAACTAAGATACTCTTACACCATTTTACGGACCAAAATCTCAACTTTACATTTCGACCTATCGATATAAGTCAAAATGCGCTAGACTCATTAGAGGCTAATTTAAAAGAAGAAATTCCAGCGCTAAATACAGAGTCACTTCAAGGCACTTATTTCGAAACACTTAGAGAATTAAATTTTTCTACAGACGAGAGGAAAGTAATTCTTTTTCTTGGCTCTAACATTGGAAACCTTTTGCATGAAAAAGCAATAGCGTTTCTATCTCAAATACAAGAGTATATGCAGCCAGATGATTTATTGTTTATCGGTTTTGACCAAAAAAAGAACCCACAAACTATCCTAGATGCCTATAATGACGAAGCTGGAATCACAGCAAATTTTAATAAAAATTTACTGGTACGTATCAATAGAGAATTAAAAGCCAATTTTGAAGTAGATAGCTTTATACATTGGGAAGTATACGACCCAGAAAGCGGAACAGCAAAAAGTTATTTGGTAGCCAAATCCCCTCAAAAAGTACATATAAAAGAACTTGGATTAGAAATAAGTTTTGATGCGTGGGAAACCGTCCATACAGAAATCTCACAAAAATATGATGCCAAAACAGTGCATTGGTTGGCGGAACAGTCAGGCTTGAAAGTTTTGGAAGAGTTTAGCGACCAAAAACACTATTATAAGAATTATCTATTTACAAAATCAGCTTAAACAAACTACTATGAAAGCAATTTGGAATAATATCGTTATCGCGGAAAGCGATGAAACTTTAGTCGTAGAAAACAATCACTATTTTCCTGCCGAAAGTATTCATAAAGAATATTTTAAAACCAGTGATACGCACACATCCTGTCCATGGAAAGGGCAAGCATCATATTATACTCTTGATGTAGATGGTAAACAAAACCCAGATGCTGCTTGGTTTTACACAGAAGTGAGCGAATTAGCAAAAGGAATTAAAGGCCGTGTGGCCTTTTGGAAAGGTGTTTCTGTAATTGAGTAACTTCTTAAATTGTTATAAAACAAAAGAGCCACAGGAAGTTCCTGTGGCTCTTTCTTTTTAGATTATAAATATACTATAATTCTAAAACGGCGTTCTCAGAACCTGCATAATCGTTCCATTGGTAACGATCAGCTTCTGTATCGTTTATAAATGCGCCATCTACGATATATTTAAACTCGTAGCTATTCTCTTTTGGAAGATCAAACGTACCTTTGAAAGTACCGTTCTTTAATTTTTTTAAGGTACTGCCTTTAGGGTTCCAATTGTTGAAATCTCCTACTACAGCTACTTTTTTTGCCTCTTCTGCTGGTACAGTAAATGTAACCTTACAAACAGGTTTAGTCTTTAAAAATTGTTTTGCTATTGCCATGATACTTGTTTTTAAAATATACGGCAAAACTACTATATTAAGTTGCTCATTTACAATGATTAAACTCACTTTTATGAATTTGATAATATTTTAGCAACAATTAGCATTATTCTAAAAATTAGTCCTTTAAAAAATTACAAGTATGCAATAATTACATACCTGTTTTTAAGATTTTTACTACTTCATCTATCTCATTCTGAGTATTATAAAAATGAAAGCTTAAACGAATACCATTTCCTCGCTGTGCACAAAGCACATTCTTTTGCGTTAATTTGTTTAAGAGATTGTCATCCCCTTTAATATTAAAAATTGTACTATGTTCTTCACGTTCTAAAATATCTTGTTTTAGTAGTCCTAACTCCCCAAACTCTTTTTTAGCCTTTATAGATAATGCTTTATTATGATTGGTAATTGCATCTATTCCAATTCCTGTAAGAAAATCTATAGAGAACTTTAAACTTCCAAAATTTAGGCATGACAAATGTCCTGGTTCCATTCTTTTTGCAAAACGTATATTTCCTTTTTTTTCTAAATCACCATTAGCTGCATTAAACCCTATAGTAGATAAATCAAACCTTTCTTGTACCTCATCTGAAAATAACATAAAACCATTACCATAACCAGATAACATCCATTTGTATGCGCTAGCACCTAGAACATCAATACCAGATGTTTTAAAATCAAATGTTCTTGAACCGCAAAACTGTGTGCCATCTGCAACTATAATTAAATTTGGATTAGTATTTTTTAGTTCTTTTAGAAAATTCAAATCAACCAAAAAACCATCCAACCACTGCACAAGGCTCAAAGCCAACACTTCAACGTTTTCTGAACGAATCTTTTCTTGGATTCGCTGCTCAAAGTCGGCTCCTAGTTTCAGGTAACAAACATCAAAATCCCTACTTTCAAAAGGCCAGTTTAACGAAGGATAATCAACCTCTATTAACAATACCTTAGTTTTTGGTCTTAAACCCTCTAAAAGAAGATTCATACCCGTTGAAAAATTAGATACCAGTGCAACATTCTCTCTTTTACAATTAAAAAATTGCCCTACCGTACTTCTCGTATCAGATATAATTTTCAGAGACCTATCACGCATTTCGCTACCATGAAGTAAAAAGTCAAGATCGTGTTCTTGTCTCCAATCCAAAAGGGAATCATACATTGGTCCGTAAACCGCTGTGTTTGTGTAAATACCTTTTCTGGTAACCGGAAATTCCTTTCTTATTTTTTCCATTTATTGTTTGTACCTATAAT
>CALHVP010000156.1 GCA_938038975.1 uncultured Maribacter sp.
TTGCAGCTTCATATGCATAGCCTAAACGTTCATAAGCTGGCAAAAGACCAAAACCAATATCAATACCATCTACTCCTTCTCGGTTGTATAGTCCGCAAGTGCCAATTTTAGAACCATCTACTTTAGTAACGAGCGTATAGCTAGAATACCCAAGGGAATGTAATTGCGGCAGCATTTTGGTTTTAATATAGTTCTTAGCTTCTACACAAGAGTTTATACCTCGATCGCCTACAAACTGTATAAACTTTGGTGTATTCATAAGCTCATACACTAGCTCAGCATCTGCCTCTGTAGTGGGTCTTATAGTTAGTCTATCAGATTCAAAGCTTTTGCGCATTTTTGGTTTTTAGTAGCTTTAGTTTTTGCTCAAATTAAAAGCTGAAAAATTGTTTTAATCTTTGTTAGACACAGGAATTGCTTCTAAAACCCTTCTTTCCCACCAACTACAGGGAGTGTCAAGCTTGTGTTATCGAGGTCAATAGTTAACTCTGTTCCTGGTTTTGGCCATAGGGTAAACTCTCTGTCGCTAGACAAAATGAGTAATCCGATCTGTTGTCCTTTTGGGATAATTTGGTCATCTGGCATTAGGTCAAATGAAACGGTATATGATTTACCTGGAATTAGAGGTTCACCTTTCGTTATGGAGCTGTGATTTTGTGGATCTGCCCATCCTCTGGTAATGATGTTATCTGTGATTTTTGCTTTTGTTCTTTTATTCCATGGAAGGGATACTAGCCAAACCGAAAGATTTGCCGCCGGTTTGTTACTAGATAGGGTAATACTCACTTTTGGTATACCCGAGATATGAAGGTCTTTTGTAAGTTCTGGCGTTACATAAAGCAGTCTATGGTTTGTAAGCTCTGCTTGCGCTAAAGTTGCTCCTGAGAAGGAATAATTGTCCTCTAAAGTTTCTTTTGTATTGGTAGTTGTTTTGCTTAAAAGAAGCTGCCCTTGCGCAGGTGCACCTGGACCTAAATATAAAGTTACTGGAGCTGCTTCTGGATTTGGATATTCCGAGTAAGCTGTTGGATTTTCTTGGGTGTCGTTTTCACGTACAATCCAAGCTTTCGCATCATTTTCCACACCGTTCTCTATGCCATGTAAATATCGGGTAAACCAGCGGTTCATTAATTTCATTGGTGGCGGTCCTCCGTGTCCGTTTTGGTGGTAATACACTTGTGTAGGCAGTCCCATCTCTTTCGCCTCTTTATAAATTCTATAGCTATGTTCTGGCATTACGTTCCAATCATTAAAACCGTGAGACATTAATAAGGCAGCCTTCATTGGCTTCATATGATTCAAGTAATCACGTCCTGCCCAAAAATCATTATAATCGCCTGTAATACGATCCATCCCATTTTTCATTTCAATATCACGTATGCGGGCATTGTTTCCCGCACGTTTGGTTTCATCACCACTATGTATAAAATCATAAAGCACATCTATATCTTCTCCTAAATAACCTCCTGGAGAACGCACCAAACCATTAGAGCGGTAATAATGGTAATAAGAGGTATTGGGAGCGATAGGAATAATTGCTTCCAGTCCTTTAACTCCTGTTGTGGCAGCAGCTAAGGGTAGTGTTCCATTATACGAAGTTCCAGTCATCCCAACTTTTCTAGTAGACCAGAATGCTTTAACTTTTTCTCCACCAGAAGCTTCAGTATACCCTTTTGCACGACCACATAACCAATCTACAACCGCTTTTGGGGCAAGAGATTCATTATCTCCACCAACTGTTGGTGCCCCTTGTGAAAGACCTGTGCCTGGAGAAGAGGAATGTACTACGATATAGCCTCGTGGCACCCATTTTTTAATATGAGAATTAGAGATAATAGGTCGCTCGCCTGTGCGTGTTACTTCTGCATGTACTCTTTCATTGGTGGTTTCACCTAATTCATGTTTTACATTCCAGAATGAGCCAGGTAAATCAGGAGCTACTCCTGCAAAATAAGGACTCGTAACATAAATAACAGGTAGTTTAAGATTTTCAGTTTCGGTCTGTTCGGGTCTTGTTACGCTTACATGCATACGATCTGGTTTTCCATCTGTATCACTATCAAACTCAGTCTCTACGAACAAATCGTGACGTACCCATTTGGTTTCATCTTCAAAAGAAGGAATAATCTGTGCTTCCCCATCTTTAAATATAGGTTTTGCTTGAGAGGCTTCCTGTGCATGTATTGCTGTAGAAAATACTAAGACTATAGTAGAAATTAGAAATTTGATGTACTTATTCATTGAAAATTGGATTTTATTTTTACAGTGAGGATACTAAGATAAGGTATGGATTTGGTAAAAAGAAAGTTGCGTAAATAAGATGATTTCAAATGAGGTCTAATGGAGGTTAAACCTTTATAATTTCTGAATCTACCAACAAGGCTTCATTTCTTAGTCGAAGCAATACTTGGGCTGTGGTGATTACATCTAACTCGCAATACCGTACGATTCTATCTAAGTCTTTGTCCTTGTAAAATACATCTCGTACCATGCTACCATCTATATCTTCTTTAGGAGAGGCAATACCAAGTACGTTTGCTAATAGTTTTAGTGAGGTAAAATTCTTGTAATCCCCAAACTTCCAGAGCTCCATGGTGTCTAAATGATTCACTTCCCATGGTTTCTTTCCAAACAAGTCTAAATGATAGGGTAGGGAGATATTATGAATAATCATTCGCCTAGCTATATATGGAAAATCGAATTCTTTACCATTGTGCGCACAGAGCATATGTTTAGCTAGTCCAAAATGAGTTTCTAGTAGCTCCTTAAATTCTTCTAGCAATACGGCTTCTTCTCCCTTAAATGTGGTAACTCTAAATGATTTTAAGTTGTCTTGTGTTTTAAAATACCCTACGGAAATACATATTATTTTACCAAACTCTGCCCAAATTCCTGCTCTCTCATAAAATGTTTCAGGAGAAATTTCATCTTTACGTTGGTAGCTAGATTTTTGGGCCCAAAGTTCCTTTTTATCGTTATCTAAAAGCTTAAAATTGGAAACTTGTGGCACCGTTTTGATGTCAAGAAATAGAATATGTTCTAAGTTTATTTTGTACAACATAAGTAAATCTTTTTGCTATAAATTAATCATTTATTTAATAGGGCAAGAATACCATCGTTTAAAAAACAGTATCTTAGACATAGTTTGGTTTTGCTATGAACTGGATATCTTTCTTCAATTACTACTATAGGTTCCTTTTTATGCTTTGTCCGTACTCATAAATACATACGTAGTATGAGAAAATTCACCTTGTTTTTTGTTTTCGTTTTTTTTATAATTAGTGGATGTTCCACTGATGATTCTTCATTGCCTATCGATGAGGAAACACAGGAAGCAATTCATATTAAAGCAGTGGCAGCTGATGGCCAGTCGGTTTATCAATTTTCCTATAATGGTTCTAATAATGAAGTGGAAACTACGAATCTCTCGGAGGAATTAGGTCTTGGGTCGGAATATCTCACTTTAAGACAATCGGGTAACACCCTTACGTTTTATACGTTTAATGGAGGTGAATTTTCTTTGCGACAAAAGAACGTTTCTTCTGGAGCTGTGCAAACCTATATTGATTTTTATACGAATACAGAAGAAAGATCTATTGTATGGGGAATTAATAATGAAACATCTGTCTTTTTTGGCTACTATAAGCCTCTAGGTAGCACTAATTTGGCGGTTCAAAATATTCAATTAGATAATCTGCAGGGTACAGATTTGTCCTTGGAATTTAATATAGATAAACTGTATCAGCCGTTATACCATGAAGGTAAACTTTATATTACCTATAGAAATAGTTCTTTAGAATATAAAATAAGTATTTATGATACAGCTACATTTTCTCTGGTACAGACTTTAGTCTTTGGTACTGCATCGCCTAGCTTATTAGTAGACTCAAACGGAGATCTTGTTATTTTTAAATTCAGCGACACTGCAAGTGTCTCTGTAGAAAGAAGAGATATATTCACCTTAGAAATTGTTGAAGAAGTTAATTTTGAATGGAATCAGCGTTTTATTCCAGGTCCAATGAATGCAGAATTAGTGGGAGATTATCTTTATTATGGATATGAATATTCACAGCCTTTTGATTTTGAAGTAGGTCCTGCCATACTAAATATAAACACTGGTGAAAACAGCCTGCTAAATCTTGAGGGAGCAATTGCGAAAATTGAGGCAGAAGAAAAAATTTCAACCTATGTAGTATGGCAGCAATATGATCCTTTGCAAAATGTATTCCTAGTGTCTTATGGGAGATACTCAAATGAGGCAACGCTTGTAGGCGGAGTTCTTATTCTGTCATCAGAGGGCGAATTTTTAGATAACGTGCTGTTGCCTTTCGTACCTACATATTTCGTTAAATAGGGAACAATAGCGGTCACTTTCCAACTAGTAGGTTGGTTTTTGGTAGTAACAGTGAAGCCGATATAAGATATTTTTTAGGATAAGCAACCTAAGGATAAGGACAAATGGCACTAATGGATAGAAATAAATATAAATGAGTTACTAGGACAAACTGATGAGTCTAAAATTCTTAAAATAATGATTGCTGTTTTACAGGACTTTCATGCTCCAAAAGCCATTTTTTACGTGATAATCCACCTGCATAACCAGTTAGTGAACCGTCACTTCCAATAACCCTATGACAGGGCACCACAATCCATAGCGGATTTTTCCCATTTGCTCCTGCCACCGCTCGAATAGCTTTTACATCACCTAGCTTTTTAGATAATGCTAAATAAGAAACCGTTTTTCCGTAAGGTATTTCCAATAAGAGCTTCCAGACCCGTTGTTGAAAATCTGTACCAGTAGGATTTAAGGCTAAATCAAATGAGTTTCGTTTTCCTTCAAAATATTCGTTTAATTGATAAACGGCATCTTCTAAAACTTCGGGGATAATAGGAGTTATGGGCTCTTCAGAATTTAAGACAGTTATGGAAGATAAGCCAGTAGCATCACCCGTAAGCTTGGTAATACCTAAAGGGGTCTTTATATATGCTTCTTCCATTTAATTGTAAGCTTAATTCTCTTTAGGAGTATCTGTCTTTTGATCAATAACACCCGCTTGTTTTGCGCGATTCTCCCAGTTCTTACGAGCTAATACTTGAAGGTCAGCAATATTATCACTTTCGTCCATTATCTCTAAGCCTAGTAAGGTTTCAATAACGTCCTCCATGGTTACAAGGCCAGCAACAGAGCCATATTCATCTACTACTAAAGCAATATGTTCTCTTTTTGCAATAAGGGTGTCAAAAAGCTGAGGTATAGGCGTATTTCTTCTGGTGATGATGATGTCTCTTCTTATTTCAGATAAAGGTTTATCACCGTTTTTATTAATAATCTCCTCGTATACATTATCCTTGAGAACAAATCCAGTAATATTATCTACTCGTTCGCTGTAAATAGGAATTCTTGAAAATCTAAGTTTAGGATTTTCCTCAAAGAAAGTCTGTATAGAAGTCGTATTAGATGCTATTTTAACCACTGCCCTAGGGGTCATTACATCTTTGACTAAAACTTGATCAAAACGTAAAAGGTTTTTAATGATGGTAGATTCTGATTTTTCAAAAACACCTTCTTCATGTGCCATATCTGTCATTACCGTAAAATCTTCACGACTCAAAACACTTCCATGATGTCCTTTTCCACCAACTAGCTTTGTAAACAGCTGTAATACCCAAAGTAAACCAGTATATTTTAATGCAAGTACCATTGCCTTTAAGGTTTTGGCTGTAAAGTTGGATAACTGTCTCCAATACGTGGCTCCAATTGTTTTAGGTATAATCTCTGATGCTACCAAAATTAGAATAGTCATTAAAGTAGAAACAACACCTACCATTAAATCTTCAGAAAATTCTATTCCAAAAATCATACGTTTTGAGGTACCGTACAATTCGGTGTAAGCAACTTTCGCTTGTACACCTACCAATATTGCACCAACAGTGTGGGCAATAGTATTCAATGTAAGAATTGCTATTAGAGGCTTGTCTACATCTTTTTTAAGTTCTTCTAGTGTATCTGCATAGGCCTTACCATCCCGTTTTTTAACGTTAATAAAGGTAGGAGTAATGCTAAGTAGCACCGCTTCCAGAATAGAGCATAGAAAAGAAAAGAAGATTGAAATAACAGCGTAAAAAACCAGTAATCCCATTAGTATAATTTGAGGGCCTAAGATACCAATTAAAAAACGTTCTGCCCTAAGGATTTTTCTATTGACTATTTATACTGGAGTTATGTGGAGTGTGTAAGGCATTATAGAACACCTGTTGGATAGCAGGTCTAATATTTAGTTCGTATATATTTCTATTGCTTCTCGTAGGATATACACGATTAGAAAGAAATATATATACCAATTGGTTTTCTGGGTCTGCCCAAACGAATGTGCCTGTAAAACCACTATGGCCAAAACTATCAGGACTTACTCCTGGAGCAGGATATGCTTTTGTTAATGAGAGTTCTTTATTATTTAATAATGGTTTATCAAAGCCAAGTCCTCTTCTGTTTTCATTTTCGGGATATTGAACCTTCGTAAATTCTTTTACTATTTCTTCAGAGATAATTTGCTTACCATTAAATCTGCCAAATTGCATATAAAACTGCATCATATTAGCCGCGTCAGTTGCAGTTCCAAATAACCCCGCATTACCAGATATGCCGCCTAGTAAAGATGCATTCTCATCATGAACCCAGCCTTTTGTTAAGCCATCTCTATAAAGGGTATCCATCTCAGTAGGTACTATTTTATTAGGAAATTTTTTGGACATGGGTAAAAATCCAAGAGTTTTTGAACCAATTGGTTTGTAAAATGTATCAGATAGATACTTCT
>CALHVP010000157.1 GCA_938038975.1 uncultured Maribacter sp.
TCTCCTTTACTATTCGTTCCGGTATGGTGCCAGTCGTTTTCTTTTACTTTATAATTGAATTCTAATGAAGCACCAACTCTGGCGTTGTCTCTAGAGAAGTATTCGATATTTTCTGTATAAACGCCATCAATAGATGTGTAATTTCCGCCTCCAGTACCTTTAAATTGCATCTTGTTGGTGTCGTAAGCTATCCACTGAAATCGGTTACCAAGTAAGTGTTTTAGTGTTTTTCGTGTATTTGCTTCTCCTCTGCGGTCCTGGCCTTTATCTGGTCCTCTCGTGGCGAATAGCCATTGCCCGTCCAAATCTTGCTCTGTTGTTTTATTCGGAGTCAATTTTAGTTTTGTAAACCAATCTAAATGAAGTACATCTTCTTTCAGCTCTATTGGAATACTTAACTGGCGTATAGAATCCTGCTCATATTTTGAATTAAATTCTAGCAATACAATGAGTTTTTGCCCAACAGATGTTTGTTCCACCTGCGTAAACCCACCTAAAGTTCTAATGAATTCTGCTGGGCTTGTTTTGTATTCGGAATAGATGAAATAGCCCTCATCTATTTTTATCTCGTGGCGTACATTATTCACATCAGTTGTATAAACTCCAGAAGGTATTTGAGCAAACACCGCCTGTAATCCTAAAATTAAGGTAGCACAAGTAAGCTGATAGAGGGTTTTCATAAGGTGTAATCGTATAAATTTGGTATAAATATAAGAAACCAACACGCTATAAATCAAGCTATTGAATTATAAATGGTCTGTTCGACGTTAATTTTGAATAAATTATTTTAAAAACATTGTTTATTCAATTTTTTGTATTTCATTTGTCGCGTCAAATCGAAACATAACGATTTGTCTTTTTTTAGCATTAGCTGAGCATCATGAACCGTGTTTCTATGTTCGAGCTAGGGGGAATTAAGAAGTCAAACCCTTTAGCAGCCCATCAGATGGGTAACCGAATTTTAAAGCTAACTTCTGATTACAATACTACAATTGTGCAAAGTCAGCACATCTACTTTTTTATTCCTACTACTCAGGAACAGATACTTATTTGAGATTATTAATCAATATAATTCTTTTGCATTTAGCGTTATCGCGTTATTTCAGTTTATCGATTTTCAATTCTCAAATGTTTTTTTAAAAATGAATACTAAATACATTGATCTAATAGATCAAACCTATCATTTCCCACAAGAAGAATTTAGCTTGGAGGGCGAACACTTACATTTTCATGGAATAGACTTACATCAGTTAGTAGCTCAATACGGGAGTCCTCTGAAATTCACCTATTTGCCAAAAATTTCGGATAACATCAAACGGGCAAAAAACTGGTTTGCCAATGCTATCGAAAAAAATCAATATAAAGGAAAGTACCACTACTGTTATTGTACGAAGAGCTCGCATTTTCAGCATGTGTTGCATGAAGCGTTGAAGAACGATATTCATATGGAGACTTCATCTGCATTTGATATTAATATTGTAGAGAAACTAAAGGCAGATGGGAAACTAAGCAATGATGCATATGTGATTTGTAATGGTTTTAAACGTGCTCAATATGTTGAAAATATTGGGAGACTAATTAATAACGGACATCGTAATTGTATCCCCATCATAGATAATTATGAGGAAATAGATTTGTTGTCAGATGTTATAAATGACACCTTTAAAGTAGGAATTCGTATCGCATCAGAAGAGGAGCCAAAGTTTGAGTTTTACACTTCTAGATTGGGAATAGGATATAAAAATATAGTTCCTTTCTATGAAAACCAGATAAAGGATAATGATAAGGTGGAGCTTAAAATGTTGCACTTCTTTATTAATACGGGCATACGTGATAATGCGTATTACTGGAATGAGATGGTAAAATGTCTAAAGGTGTACGTTAGATTAAAAAAGATATGCCCGTCATTAGATAGTCTCAATATTGGAGGAGGCTTTCCGATAAAAAATAGCTTGGCATTCGAATATGATTATCAATATATGATTGATGAGATATTGAACCAAATCACCATTACTTGCGCAGAAGCTGATGTTCCAGTTCCTCATATTTTTACTGAATTTGGAAGTTTTACTGTAGGGGAGAGTGGAGGAGCAATCTATGAGATTCTATATCAAAAACAACAGAATGATAGGGAAAAATGGAACATGATTGATTCTTCTTTTATTACCACGTTACCTGATACTTGGGCTATAAATAAGCGATTTATAATGTTGCCTATTAACCGATGGAAGGATGAGTATGAGCGTGTTTTGTTAGGTGGACTTACCTGTGATAGTGATGACTATTATAACAGTGAGCAAAATATGAATGCTATTTATCTTCCTAAATACAAGCGTGATAAACCGCTCTATATTGGATTTTTTAATACAGGAGCGTATCAAGAATCCATAGGTGGTTATGGAGGATTACAGCATTGTTTAATACCACAGCCAAAACATATTCTAATTGATAAAGATGCGGATGGTGTTATGGTCACTAGCCTGTTTAATCCACAACAAAAAGCAGAAGATTTGCTTAAAATATTAGGATACGGTTCTTCCGAAACAGGAGTTGAAAAGAAGGAAGAAGTAAAACAAGCAGTGCTATAATAAAAGAACATTAAAACATAACAATTACTACAATGAACACATCAAAGAATTACGCCGGTATACCCGATGAATTCGCACAATTAGAGACTGCTAAGGTGGTTTTAATTCCTGTTCCTTATGATGGAACAAGTACTTGGGGTAAAGGAGCTGATAAAGGTCCAAAAGCGTTTTTGGAAGCATCTGAAAACATGGAGCTGTATGATATAGAAACAGCTACAGAAGTATACGAGCAAGGTATACACCTTACTGCCCCGGTAACAGAGAATAGCTCTCCAGAAGCTATGGTGAACGAAGTTCATAAAATAACAAAGGACTTTATTAAGCGAAATAAATTTGTTACGCTGTTTGGTGGAGAACATTCTATTTCCATAGGAAGTATTCGTGCTTTTAACGAATGTTTTGATAACCTAACGGTATTACATATAGATGCGCACGCAGATTTACGTGAGTCCTATGAAGGCACAAAGTATAATCATGCCTGCGCGGTTCATGAAGCGAGCCAAACCACCAACTTACTTCAAGTAGGCATACGCTCGATGGATGCTATTGAAAAGACATTCATGGACGAGGAAAAGACCTTTTTTGCTCATGACATGGTAAATGATGAGTATTGGATAGATAAGGTAGTTGAAGCGTGTACGGATAATGTCTTTATTACTTTTGATTTAGATGTTCTGGACCCTTCTATAATGCCATCAACTGGAACACCAGAACCAGGTGGATTATTATGGTATGAGACCTTAGAATTTTTAAAACAGGTTTTTACTGAGAAAAATGTAGTTGGTTTTGACATTGTGGAGCTATGTCCTAATGAGGCCGACAAATCTTCAGATTTCTTAGCAGCGAAACTATATTACAAAATGTTAGGCTATAAGTTCATGGGGCAAGATGCAGATGAGGATTATGACAATAGCTATGACGTAGATTATAAATCAAACACCAATTTAAAATTCGAAGATGACGAAGACTAAAGGAGCAATTTCCAATTTTATAGAAAAGTATTATTTACACTTTAATGCCGCAGCTTTAGTAGATGCAGCCAAGGGTTATGAAGCACAGTTGAATCAAGGTTCTAAAATGCTAGTTTCCTTAGCAGGAGCCATGAGTACGGCGGAGCTGGGTAAGATTTTTGCTGAAATGATTCGGCAGGATAAAGTGCAAATAGTTTCCTGTACAGGTGCGAACTTAGAAGAGGACATTATGAATTTAGTAGCGCATTCCCATTACAAACGTGTTCCTAATTATCGTGATTTAACGCCTCAAGATGAGTGGGATTTGCTAGAGAAAGGATTAAATCGTGTAACGGATACTTGTATTCCAGAAGAAGAGGCGTTTAGAAGAATCCAAGAACATATTGTAAAAATATGGATGGATGCCGAGGAAAAAGGAGAACGTTATTTGCCACATGAGTACATGTACAAGCTTTTACTTTCTGGCGTTTTGGAAGAGCACTATGAGATTGATTTAAAAGATTCATGGATGTATGCCGCTGCAGAGAAAAACCTACCCATTATTTGTCCCGGTTGGGAAGACAGTACCATGGGGAACATTTTTGCCTCTTATGTGATGAAAGGCGAATTGAAAGCGAGTACTATGAAATCTGGTATCGAATACATGACATTTTTAGCAGATTGGTATACGGGTAATTCTAAAAACGGAATTGGATTCTTTCAGATAGGTGGTGGTATTGCCGGTGATTTTCCAATCTGTGTGGTGCCTATGCTGTACCAAGATATGGAGCGCACGGACACGCCGTTTTGGAGCTATTTTTGTCAAATTAGTGATAGTACAACGAGTTATGGTTCATATTCTGGCGCTGTGCCTAATGAAAAAATCACTTGGGGAAAATTGGATATTAACACACCAAAATTTATAATTGAGAGTGATGCAACCATTGTAGCGCCTCTAATTTTTGCTTACCTTTTAGATATGTAATTATGGATAAACACGCACATTTAAACAAAGTAATTGTTGATTTTAAAAAATTGACTCCAGAAGTATTAAAGCTTACTGTGGAGCGCTATCCAGATGGCTACGATGACCGTGATGTGATTTCTTTTCGTAATGCCAAGGGAGAACGAATAGAGGCAGTTGAGGTTTTAACAGCGGACACAAAATACCTGGTAAAAATTAGTGAGAAACTGGAATACACCATGGAAAATTATGATGCTTCGGATTACGATGATTTTGAGGATGATGATGCTTCTGCAGTTGTAGAACCTAGTGCCGAGGATATGGCAGATGCCGAGGAGGATGAAGATTAAATTACGTTATTAATCTTACTTCCATCTTGCTGAAAATAGTATTTGTATTCAGCTTAGTATCTCATCAAGTTTAAAGTAGTGCCATCCATTTGGCACTACGTTCTTATTGTCTTCATTTAAGACCAACCTAATTTAATATACATGAACATAGAGGAAATTGAAAATATAGAATTGAAGTTTTTAGATCTTGATGATTATCAAGAATTAAAGACGGCAATGATATCTGCATACACCAATATGCCTGGCGCATACTGGAAAGAGGAGCATATTGCTTCTTTGATTAAAAAATTCCCTGAAGGACAGGTAGTTATAAAGATTAACGGACAATTGGCAGGTGTAGCGTTATCTATTATTGTAGACTATGATAAATATGATGATGATCATACCTACGAGCAAATCACAGGAAATTATTCGTTTAGTACTCACAATCATGATGGGGATGTACTTTATGGTATAGAAGTGTTTATAAAACCACAATTTAGGGGCTTACGTTTAGGAAGAAGACTATACGATTATCGTAAGGAGCTTTGCGAAAAATTGAATCTAAAAAGCATCGTTTTTGGTGGAAGGATGCCAAATTATAACACGCACTCTAAGGAGTTAACCCCAAAGGAATACATTGCAAAAGTGCGTAGAAAAGAGATTCAGGACCCTGTCCTTAATTTTCAGATAAGTAACGATTTTCACCCTGCAAAGGTCATGAAAGGGTACTTACCTGGAGATGCTGCTTCTAATGATTTTGCTATTTTAATGGAATGGGATAATATCTATTACCAAAAACCATCAAAAAAGGCAGCTACCAAGAAAACGATTATTCGTTTAGGATTGATACAATGGCAAATGCGACCATATAAGGATTTGGAGGAATTGTTACAGCAGGCAGAATATTTTATAGATGCCGTTTCCGGATATCGTTCCGATTTTGCCCTATTTCCCGAATTCTTTAATGCACCCTTAATGGCAAAGGATAATCACTTGTCCACACCGGATGCTATTCGGGAACTTGCAAAACATACAGAGGCTATTGTTCAGAAGTTCTCTGAATTCTCTATCTCCTATAATATCAATATCATTACCGGTAGTATGCCAGAAATGATAGATGGTAGATTGTACAATGTAGGTTATTTATGTCGCCGTGATGGTAGTATGGAACGTTATGAAAAACTACATGTAACACCAGATGAAGCTAAGGTTTGGGGTATGCAAGGCGGAACGCAGTTAAAGGCATTTGATACCGATTGTGGTAAGATTGGAATTTTGATTTGTTATGATTCTGAATTCCCTGAGCTGAGTCGCTTACTTGCAGATGAAGGAATGGATATTCTTTTTATTCCATTCTTAACTGATACTCAGAATGGGTATTCCAGAGTGCGGCATTGTGCGCAAGCAAGGGCCATAGAAAATGAATGTTATGTTGCCATTGCGGGAAGTGTTGGGAATTTACCTAACGTGCAGAATATGGATATTCAATTTGCGCAATCCATGGTATTTACGCCTTGTGATTTTTCCTTTCCTACCAATGGCATAAAAGCAGAAGCAACACCAAATACAGAAATGATCTTAATTGCTGATGTAGATATAGATTTATTACGAGAATTGAATCAATTTGGAGCGGTTCGCAACCTAAAAGACAGAAGAACTGATATCTTTGAACTAAGAAAAAAATAAAGAAATTTGAAGGATTTAAAAATAATAGGAAGTGAAGAGTGGTGTGTTTTTGATAACCTTGGCGTACCTGCTATAAAAGCAAGAGTAGATTCTGGCGCAAAAACATCCTCTATACAGGCAACCAATTTAAAAATTATCACCAAGGGTACACAAGAGTGGGTGAAATTTGAGGTAAATCCGTTACAGGAAAATAGAAGTATTGCAATAGCTTGCCAAGCACGTTTAGTAGACCGTCGTATGGTAAAAAGCTCCTCTGGTATTTCAGAAGAGCGTTTGGTGGTAAAAACACCAGTAACTATTGGTGATGATACATTTGATGTTGAATTAACTTTGGCTAACCGCGATACAATGGAGTTTCGCATGTTGTTAGGTCGTGAGGCACTAAACGAGCGGTACATTGTTAATCCGGCACTAAACTATGTTGCTAAGGAATTTACGGATGCAGAAATAGATGCTAAATATGCCCCTTTCAAAAAAGAGAAGACCGGTTTAAAAATCGCTTTGCTTGCCAGTAATCCAAAACTGTACAGTAATATGCGTATCATGGAAGCTGCAGAAGCTCGTGGTCATGAAATTCAATTTTTAAATGTAGAGCTAGCCTATATGAAATTGGATGCTAATTCTCCAGAAATACGCTATCGTGGCGGAAATATATTAAGTGGTTTTGATGCCGTTATTCCGCGTATAAAACCATCTGTTACTTTTTATGGTTGTGCATTAATACGACAGTTTGATAATTTGGGTGCGTATTGTCAAAATTCATCTGAGGCGATTACACAATCAAGAGATAAATTGTTTGCATCTCAGTTGTTCTCTAAGAACGATATTCATATTCCGATTACCGGATTTGCAAAATCTCCAATGGATACCAAAGACCTTATAAAAATGGTTAATGGAGCACCATTGATTATAAAGCTTTTGGAAAGTACACAAGGAAAAGGAGTGGTGCTAGCAGAAACGAGTAAGGCAGCAGAAAGTGTTATTAACGCCTTTAAAAGTGTAAACACTAACATATTGGTGCAGGAGTTTATAAAGGAAGCTAACGGACAGGATATTCGTTGTTTTGTGGTCAACGGAAAAGTAGTGGCAAGTATGCAACGACAAGCTCAAAAAGGAGAGTTTCGTGCGAACATACACCAAGGAGGTACAGCGTCTATTATTAAGATAACATCAGAAGAAAAGAAATTAGCATTAAAGGCGGCGAAGGTATTGAATTTAGCAGTTGCCGGAGTAGATATTATCCGCTCTAATAAAGGGCCTTTGTTGTTAGAAGTGAATTCTTCTCCTGGTCTTGAAGGCATCGAAAACGCTACTGGAAAAGATATTGCTAACGAAATGATTGTAGCAATTGAGAAGAAATTGAAGTTTAATATTTAGGTTTTTATAAAAAAGAATGACAAGTTCAATAAAAGCCATCATCTTAATCTTAACTGTTTCTATTTGCTTCCAAATTCACGGTCAAAAAAAGGAAAAATTTAAACCAGGGGTCACAATAACAGAAGTTAACAAGGATTCGTCATTTAAGATGCCTAGATCGGTTTTATTTGTTTTTGAAGGCGATTTACATTTGATTAATAATTTTAAGGATTTAAGTAAATACTTAAGAAAAGAATTTAAGCATTATGAAACAGCTTTTAATTACGACTTAAGCTCTAATAAACCGTTGCGTGAAGATTTGAAAAAAATGCCAGATAAGACTTATGAGAAAGAATTATTTGAAAGTGTATGCTATATAAAAATTAGCGGATTTAAAGGTTGGGATAACCATCTCAGTCGTGACAGAAAACAGAATTATCGTAGTAATTTATTTTTAAAAGATGTTAAGACGAACATTCAAACACTTAAACTGGTTCTTTATGTAAATAGTTTTTATACCATAAGTACTCAAAACAAGAACATTAGTGAAGCAATTTTTGCCATAATGAATAGTGTTGATTAAATCTTAAATTTTATAAAATAGGTTCTGTAGTTATTTTAAATTTCTAAGCATTTCATAAGTTGTTCGCTTTAAATCAAATTCTGTCTTCCAATCCCAATCTTCACGTGCATTCGTATCATCTATACTACTAGGCCAAGAATCTGCAATGGCTTGTCTAAAATCTGGTTCGTAAGACATTTTAAAAGAGGGTAATTTTTCTTGAACGCTCTTAGCCATTTCTTCTGGAGTAAAACTCATACCAGATAAATTATATGAGGATCTTACTTTAATGCTATCATCATCTGCTTCCATCAATTGCATAGTAGCACGTATGGCATCATCCATAAACATCATAGGTAAAGCGGTGTCTTTTTTTAGAAAACAGGTATATGCACCTTCAGACAAAGCTTTGTGATAAATTTCTACAGCATAGTCAGTAGTACCTCCGCCCGGCATTGTTTTCCAGCTTATAAGTCCTGGGTATCGAATACTGCGGACATCTACATCAAACTTATTAAAATAATACTCGCACCAGCGTTCACCACTCTGCTTACTAATACCGTATACCGTGCTTGGCTCCATTACAGTATTTTGAGCTGTATTTTCCTTAGGTGTGTTTGGTCCAAAAACAGCAATACTAGATGGCCAGAAGATTTTATCTATTTTCTTTTCTTTGCCCAAGTTTAAGACATTGAAAAGTGAATTCATGTTCAGATTCCAGGCCCTCATTGGAAATTTTTCTGCAGTTGCGCTAAGCATGGCTGCCATGAGATACACTTCGTTTATTTCATAATAGGCAATTACCTCTTCTAGAGCATCATAATCTGTTGCGTCTAGAATTTCAAAGGGTCCACTTTCCATTAAACTGTCATTACCTTCACGGATATCACTGGCTATAACATTGTCATTGCCATGTTTTTCCCGAAGAGCCATGGTAAGTTCTGTTCCAATCTGTCCACAAGCGCCTATAATTAAAATATATTTTTGCATCTAAATAATGAGTTAAATGAATTCTTGGATAAAGATACCTTTTCTTAAAATTTGTACATTAGCCACATGCCAAAAATCTATTATTTATTTATAATTCTGATTGTCTTTTGTAGTTGTAAGGATGATAAGCTAACAATTGACGAAAACGACCAGACAGAAGAAAGTATTGCGACTAATACCTTTCCTCGCAAATTAGCTTTAAACGCTAAATCTAACGAGGTGGTAAAGGATTGGCTATCTTTTAAAGCTTTTGATTTGAATTTTGATCGTATCTACAAAGCTACGTATAGGGAAGATCTTGTTTTAATTGTAGAGGATTTGGTTGAGAATCAAAAAAAGATGGAAACATCAGTATATCCTACAAAATTTAATATCCCTCAGATAAAGGGAAGACAGAAGGTGTTAAAGACTTTTATCCTTAAGGCTAAAGGTGATTTGGAATACAGACAAGATCCTAAAGTATCAATTAAAGAAATGATTGCTGCATATAATAATTTTCGAAATCAATTTAACGTGGAAATGAATAATACACTTTCTGAAGATTTTCTTTTAGATGAAAAAAATTAATCTATTACTATTATTTATTGTTTTGAGTGCAACGGCTCAAGAGAAAGAGAAGCAGCTCATAGGTGCTACCTTAGATGGATGGCATGCTGCAGCAGCTGATGCCGATTTCAGTTCGTTTTTTGGAATGATGTCAGAAGATGCTGTTTTTATAGGAACTGATGCTACAGAAAATTGGAACCAAAAAGAATTTAAAGCCTATTGTAAGCCACATTTTGACAAAGGGAGCGCTTGGTCTTTTATAGCTATGCAACGTACTGTTTTTATAAGTTCAGAAGGGGATATCGCTTGGTTTGATGAATTGCTAGATACACAAATGAAACTATGCCGAGGTTCTGGTGTACTCAAAAAGGTAAATGGAGAATGGAAAATAGCTCATTATGTGCTTTCTATAGCAGTACCAAATGAGCATGTGGCTGCGCTAATAGATCTAAAGAAAGACACCGATAATTCGTTATTAGCAGGCTTATTGCAACAATAGACTTAGGTAATTGTAAAAACACCGTTTATAAATTTTGATAGCGAGCTAGTCAAAATCTATAAACGGTGTTTCGTTTTATAAAGAGTTTTTAAGGATACTTATTCCTTAGTTGCTTCTGGTGTTGCTTTTCTAGACTCCAAAGCTTGCTTACTTAAACTTGCAAGATTAAAGTTAGGGTCAATTGCTAATGCTTCATCGATAATAGCAATTGCAGCGTCTATATTGGTTTGGTCCATATTAAATTGTACCAAAGCTTTTAAATGTAAAAAAGCTGCTTTTAAAGGAACTTCATACGGTTGCTGACGTTCGTAGAATGCATATTTCATCTCATCCGTAGCGTTTGCAATACCAAATTCTATATGTGAGCGTGCTCCAGGAGCATCCTGTAATTGGATTTTAAGATCCGCTAACTCATAAGCTAAATACGGGTTAGGTAATCTAGTATTTAATACCTCAAAGTGCTCTAAAGCTCTTTTAGGTTGGTTTAATGCTTTTAAAGAAATTGCCTTCACCTGTACAGCTAGGTCAGAATCAGAATCTTGTTTTTCTATACCAATAGTGTTTAAGGCCTGTAGGTGTTGGCTTTCATTTGCGTATATATAAGCTAATGTATCTCTTCTTTCTTGAGAAGGTGCTAATACATTAAGGTGCGTAAGCGCATTTACTACTCCTGCTACGTCGCCTTGCAAACGCATTTGTTCGTAGAATGCTTCATAATGTTTCTGAAGATCACTTGTTGTTTGTGCAATCGTACTAGCAGAGATAATTAATGTAAGTACAAGAAATACTTTTTTCATTTTTATTCATTTTTTAGGTGCGCTAAACTATTAAAATAATTCGTAAGAACTTGTTAAGGAAAGCTTTAAATACGCGAAATAAAAAAAGACGCCATAGTGAACGTCTTTGTAAAATAGTATTTAGAGGATTTTTATGCTAAACTCGGAGTAATTTTCTTACCCGTAAAGCGGGTAAGGAGCTGAGAATAAAAACCAATGCTCTTTTCATCCATATCAATACAGGAAGTTAAAAAACTTCTAAGATTATCAAATAGTAAATTTGTGTAGAGAATGGGTAAATGCGTATTTACCTTATTAGGCTTGTAAAAAGAATCATCCGTAACAATATCCATTTGAACACGATGTCTATGGTAATCTATATGTACATCAGCTGCATTATAGTACTTCTTGAGAAGTGCGACATGTAACTGCTCGTATTGTTTTAAGCTTGAGGGACTTTTACAACTCAGGGATATTAACTTATCTAATTCTATTACTATTTTCCCTTTTAACTTTGACTTTTCCATAACATATCAATTTTAAGGTTTAGATAAAGTTATGTATTTCATCGATAACTACTTTAAAATCAGTTATATATTAACATGAAAATAGGCTTTCTGTTGTGAAGTTTCAGAAATATGTGGCGAAGTATACTTATATTGATGTGAAATCATCATACATTTTAGTAATAAATTTCTTACAAGAATATACTGTTTTAAATTGTTTCGTATCTGAGCTGGTATATAGGGGAGGAGTGATGCCTTTTGAAAGGGCTGAGTTAGTATAGTATTCTTGTTTTGAAGGATGTTCTGGATATACCACATTAAAAATTTCACCCCATTTCTCTTCTTTTAAAATAGCAGTTAGCACTGCAATACAATCATTTAAATGAATAAGATTTACGGGTGCATTTCCATTTTTTAAATTTTCTTTACCAGAGAGCATATGCACTGGATGACGATTTGGACCAATTAATCCTCCAAACCTAACAACAGTTGTTTGGAAAGCTGTTTCTGTTTTAAAGAGATTCTCGCTTTGGAGTAGCTGTTTGCCAGATGCCGTGGTCGGCAACGGGAGTATTTCTTCTGATACGTGCCCCTGTTCATCACTATATACCGATGTGCTACTCACGAAAATAACTTTTTGGAGCTTACTATTTTTAATAGCTTTAAGCAGCGTACGCATCCTATCAATGTACGATACTGTTGTTGCCTTTCCCCTTAGACCTGGCGGAATATTTATGACAAGAATATTGGTGTCTTCTAAGAAACTAACAATTGGTCCTTTTATACTTGTTTCTGAAATGCTTATTTCAAAGGCATGGATACCTTCATCTTTTAGGGTTTTAATTTTGTCTATTGAGGTGGTAGTTCCTTTTACGGAAAAATCATCTTTAAGTAATGCTTTTGCTAGTGGTAGTCCAAACCAACCACAACCCATAATACCAATAATCTTAGTCAAATGTTATGGTTTGAGTGGTTAAGACAGCATCATTTAGAATAAACGGTTTAGGTATATTATTTTCTGGTCTTTTAGGAATTGAAAACTGATTGTTTTTTAGCAAATCATTAGAGGCTTCATAGACAGTTAATTCTAAAACAGCATCTTTCGGAATTTCTAAAATGATATCCGTATAGTCATTATCACTAATATAGTGTGTTACCAATTTTCCTCTATTTCTATTCTTAAGAAAATAATCGGATAGTGCTATTCCATTAACTGTTGCTTTTGATATAGTTATGTCATTTGTAAATAACTCTAGTCTATTCACCTGTCGTTGTGAGATAACACAAAAGTCTAGTATTCTTTTATCTCCTATAACCGTGTCTCGTGATACTTCTAGTTTAGGACCTGCTATATTTTTAATAGGAGCCTCAGACACGTAAGTGAATCCTGAGCCATATTTACTACTTATTGTGTTTTCAGATAATTGCTCTGGTACTTTTTTATCGTCACCAATATACTGTGCCGTCCAATCTGAGATGGTTCTGTCATAGGTGGCCCATTTTGCGCTCTGGCTATCTATATCCATTACGTATAACAAACTAGTTGGTCTTGCATTGTCTTTTGTGAAATTCGAGGTCATATGTGCCGAAACAAAGAAACCTAAACTGAGTAAAAGACTTAGCAATGCAATACCTAGCTGATTTTTATATCGTGTAAACACGGGTAGTAGTAAAAAGAAAGTTAAAGTTGTAAATACTGTTGCTGCTACCATCATTTTTAAACCAAGACCCACCGGAAACATTTTTACGAATGGGGAAAAAATGAATAGTGCGGGCAGACCTAAAAATACCAATAGAAAGGCATTGGGATTTTTTTGATGTATTAGAATATAAAAAGCAACTAGTGCTCCAAAAACAGGGATGATAAAAAACGCCGCACCAGGAAGATATTTAGCAACCAAAGCACATATGATGAGCCATATGAAAATTGGTGCTACTAATAAATTGGGTGTTTTAACGACTCTGAATTTATGGTAGGCATAAAAACAAATTCCAACTGAGAATAAGGTGAAAGCTAAAATATATGCATGTCCATTATAGGTAAAGCCATGAAGGATATCTGTATAAGATGGATATAGCCATTTTAAAACTGCCCAGCTATAGTAACCAACAAGTCCATTTATTGCTAAGGCTACCAATAGGGGTAGAAAACCCTTTAGAATATCTTTTGTCTGTAATACGTTTTTTCTATATCCAAGAACCAAGAGGACGAAGAATATTAGGACAGCGAGTCCTAACATAGGCCAAATCCACTCGAACGGATAGGAAATCACTTTAAAGAACGGAATGTTGAAATAAACATAATCGTTCAAGCTTTTCATTGTGCTAAGATCGATCTCACTAAAATGGCTCAATAGTGGCATTAGATAACTTCCTTGATGTGCCAAGGTGTTTTTATCTAAACGATCAAAGTTGTCACGTACCGTATGGTAATCAAAATGGTCATCAATAAAGGCAAAATTAAAACCTTCAATATCTGCGTCTTCTCTAAACACAGTAAGATCTGTATCATTGGGTAACATTTTATATATGCTATAAGCCAAAGAATTTGCAACAGGATATTCTGGATTGGCGGCTATAAATTCCTTTATTAGATTCCCATTACCACGATTGGTTTCCATAAGCATATAGCTAGCACCACCGCTTCCTCGTGCTTCAAAATTTAACACCAATCCTACGTCTTTTGTCCAAGGATGCTTTTTTACAAATAAATCTGCTCCATTGAGTCCTAGTTCTTCAGCATCAGAAATAAGGATAATGATGTCATTTTTTGGTTGTTTGTTTTGTGCTAAAAATGCTCTTGTACCCTCTAAGATTGTAGCAACGCCACTACCCGCATCACTTGCACCAAGAGAAGAATGTGGGCTACTGTCATAATGAGTTAATAATAAAAGCGCCTTTCCTTCTTCAGTACCCTTGATTCTTGCTAGTATATTATCTGCTTTACTCAAGTTTGCCCAGTCTCCGGCCGTATAGCCTTCTTGTACTGTCGTTTCAAGTCCTAAGTTATTTAACTGGTTTATAATGTATTGTTTTACCTTTTCATGACCATCAAAACCTACGCCATGTGGTTCCTGTGAAATAGCCTTTACATGAACCAAGGCTTTATCTGTAGAAAAATCTATTTTAGGCGCATCCAAATCAGACGAATATGTTGGCATTAAGGATTTAAAACTCCAGTAGATAGCAAGGATAATTAGGAGTAAGGTGAGTACGGAGGTTGTTTTTTTCATTGGTTTGGTATTCAAGGCTAAAATTAGGAAATATTACCGTTTCAATAGCCGTTCATCGGTTTTATTACGAAATTCGGTATTTTTCCCTATCTTTAGTAATCAACCTTTAAACAAATATATATGGGAATCAAGAGCTTTCAAGGCGTACGCAAGACAGTTAAAAAAGAATTTGATGCTCCCATTTTAGTAGAGGATTATATGACTAAAAAACTCGTCACTTTTAGTCCCGACCAATCTATTTTAGAGGTGATGGAGCAATTTGCTAAAAACCACATATCTGGTGGTCCAGTTTTAGATAATAACGGTTTTTTGGTTGGTATCATCTCAGAGGCGGATTGTATGAAGCAGATATCTGAAAGTCGCTACTTTAATCAACCTATATTGGATAAAAGTGTAGAAAAGTTTATGACCAAAGATGTGGAGACCATACCACACGATATATCTATCTTCGATGCGGCAGGCGTTTTCGTTAAACATGGCAGAAGACGTTTACCAGTGATGAAAAATGATGTTTTGGTAGGGCAGATTAGTAGAAAGGATATTGTTGTTGCCGCTTTAAAATTGAGTGGGCATAATTACAAATAA
>CALHVP010000158.1 GCA_938038975.1 uncultured Maribacter sp.
ACATAATTAGATACCGTACCTACCAAATCAAAGCCACAAAAAAGCGCACCCATTGAAGCTGTTGGCGAATGGTCAACAGGGCATAGGCTAGTGTTGTCCATTCCTGGGTTCCCTTCTGAAAAATTCCATAAACCAATTAAACCCTGTTCCGTGTCTGGTATCGGTGTCCAAATATTAGTTGAAATTTCTAAAGCTGTTCTTGAGTCTTCAAAGATTCGATGCTCTGCAATATCATTAAGGTAAAAGTTTGCTAATATTCCACTTTCGTAATCAGCGCCTAATGTATGTAAATCAGCATCAATAAGATTAGGTATAACCACTTGAGAAAATTCAAATTCACCATCAATATAAACGCTCAATGAAGCACCGTCTGAATTAATAGATACCGCATGCCATGAACCATCATAAAGGTTTGTAGTGGTTATTGTTGTTTGAATATCATTGATAGTAATAACTGGATTACCACTTGCATCTTCGACGGTAATCTTTATTTTTTCTACTCCATTCGTTCCTGTTTCTACTGCAAAAACCGTTGCATCTGCACTATTCGACAAGGGTCTAAATTGTGTTTCAATGCAATAGACATTTCCTAAGTCATAACCTGCAAACAGGTTAAAACTAAAAAGGAGTAGTAGTATTATGTTTATTTGTTTTCTCATTTTAAAATCTTATGAATCCTCCTAAAGTATTTCCAAAAGTTTAGAAATCTTTTCCATTCTACATCGGTACATTTTTTCCTGTAGCCTCCATTGTAAGAATGAAATGCAGCATGACAACTTCGATGAAGCACAACGGCGTTGGATTGCAAGTATCTTTTCTTTGGGTGGTACGATCCATCAAAAATATGATGGACCTGTAAATTGGTTTTCATGCCTGTTAAAAAACAAGTATGATTACTATTTTTTAATGCCCGTTTCTTCCATCTTCTGTACGATTTGGATTGCCTCCAATTACGCATTACACGTATTGCAATAAATCCTCTCTACCATCGGATTTCAAATCTCTTTTTACTTCTCCAACTACTCGTAAATTTCGAGCTTGATTTAATCTTGTTGGATTTCCAAACATATCTAATTTTAACCATGCTTTGAACTCTGATTTTGTAATTGTGTTGAACATCTGTTTTGTGTTTTTGTCTGTTTAAAAATTGTACTGTAAAGATACGAATAATTATAATACGTATATATTTTATTCGTATCTCTAGTATTTAATGATCGGTCTAAATGAAATATTAATAGGCCGTGTTTCTGTGTCACCACTTAATACGTGTGTATGGTCAGCGGCATAATTAGTATAAACACTACCTGTCGAGTTTACGTTTTTGGCGTTTGAAAAAGTAATAGTTGTACGTCCGTATCCTTCATTTACGCCATTATTGTTAGATATAGCAGTAGTATGTCTATGTTGCCCCGCCTCGCTTACGGTTAACCCATTAACTGATGTTGCATCATCTTGCATTGTAGCTGGTATTGAATCACCTCTTATAAATCTATTTCCTGATATTAAATTTGGGAGATTAAAAGTCGTTGAACCATCACCCGTACCGTATATTTCCCCTATAACATTAAATAAAGATTCATTTTCAGTCCTGCTAATTGCATCCCCATTGCAAAGGAAATAACCGTTTGGCGTATTTTCCCCTGCGTACCATTCGATTACGCCCGTTGCTGTTGCTCCTTGTAATAACACGGCATCATTTGTACCATCGAAAGATAAAGCCGTTTGATTAACCGTAGCACTTAGAAAAAGGAAAGCTAAAAAACCTCCAATTATTCCAGTAATGTGTTCTTTGTATTTCATTGTAATTAATTTTAAGGTCTTAAATAAGGGTGTACTATCCTTAGCTCAAAAGGATCTGGTAACCCATTTGTTGCCAAATCCCCAGTAACAGGTAAAGCAAAATGAGTATGTTCATCCCCTTGATCATCTGTATAAGGGAGTGTATTCTTCCAATTTGAAAAATCAACAATCAAACCTTCGGGAAGGTATGTTTCTGCAATATCTTTTGTCATTTGCTCATAATCCAAAGTTTCATAATAAAGGTCAGTAGTTAAATTGACACTAAAAGACCGCCCTTTTTCTATTAAAGAAATATGATGAGCCGCATCCGCTCCAACGGTTGCGGGAACCGATTCATGCGGCGTTGGGTTATTATTGTCAAGGTTTGCAAAAACCTGATCTAAATAAGTAATTCCAGAAAAACCTTTGTTATCATCATCAACCGTTGACGCATAATTATTTGTAAAGTATTCCTTTATATATTCAACATTACAAAGTAGACATTCTACATTGTTAAATGTAGTTAGACTATCTACAGCAAGTCGTTCTACATTATAAGAAAGAACGTATGTTTTTCCTGCTTCTAAGATTGTCCCGTCTAGTGTGGAGTAAGTGTCGTCGGCAGGGGTGAACTCAAATAAATCTCCTGCGGAATAATCAGCATTAGTATCCCAAGTGTCTGCACTTGTTGAACCCATTGAAATAGCCGCACCTTGCCTGCCTCCTGACCCTACTATCGTGGTCACTAAATTACTGTCCCATGTTGAATCATTTGCTGCGCTTCCCCTTAACCCTTTTCCTGTACCTGTAATTGTAGTTCCAACATTATAAATCGTATTTCTGACTACATCTGCTTTGTGCGCCCTGTTTATAACGATACCTTTACCACACCACATCAAACAATTGTTTTCTAGTAAAAAACGACCTGAGTAAAAATCATTCCCTGTGCTTGCAGTACTTGATGGCTGAACTAGTAAGCCCTCACCTTCATCTAAAGTAAGGTGAGCATACCCCTTTATAAAAACTCTTGAATAGATTCTACTTTCTACACCATAAATCAAACAGCCTCTTAATATATTAGACTGTACATTTTCGGCATCTGTTGAGGAAATATTATCTACGTAGCCAATTCCTGTTGTACCAGTGGTTGTCCATCTCGCAGAATTGGCGACTATGCAATTTTCAACCAACATATTAGATGCGTTTTTAAATGCTATTCCTTGTCCCATTACTTCATGAATCACACAATCTCTAACGGTGGTATGCTTTCCTGCGATAGCTATTCCGTTTGAGTTTAAGTGATCCTCACCAATCCACCATGATTGAATAGCTTCGTTGTAAGAAGTTAAATCACTTTCTCCTTTTACCTCTAATCCCTCTATAGTTATATAATCTGCTTTTTTAAAGCGCATTATAGCGGCTTTTGTACCCCTTATTTTTACCCGTTCATTTTTCCAAGGCCGGATTAATACCGGATCGGATTCTGTTCCAAATATTTCCACATTTTGAAACCCTATATTGGGAGGCAATGCCCCCTCGTTTTCAACAAAGGGATAAGAGCCACCACGTAAATATATAACCCTCTTTTTACTGAAAAAGTCACCCTCTGAATGATTTGTTCTAAAGGCTTTAAAGCTATTTGCATAATCAAAAGATGTTCCATTATATTCTCCGTCACCTTGGTTAGTTCCAGTATTAGAAACCCACCCTGAAGTGCTTAAATCTTCTGTGAATGCTAGATTTTCGGCAACGTCAAAAGTTAGGCTCCTTTCGCTGGTTCCGTTAGAAAAAACAACATTATATGTCGCTTGTTGATCTGGTGTTGGACACCAATTTATTGTGCCCGTGTTTATACCTATAGACATGCCAACCGGAGCGGAAACAACAACCCATCTTTGCGATCCATCAAAAGGCAATTTTCCTTGATATTCGTCACCAACTTTCAAATTAATAGTGTTGGTAGCATCTTCGATTACACTTGCAGAATTGTCACCTGTGAAATATCCATTTATGATATTGTTTTCTGGTGAAAATCCGCTTTTGTTTGAAAGCGTTAATAACATTATATTATAAATTTAATTTCCGTAATTATTAAATAATTTCCACCCCCAGAAAGACTTGTATTTAAAAAGCTAAAACCCGTTGTATTTTCTATTATAACTTTACTTGTATTGTTGTTCGCTGTACTCCCTGTAAAAACCCAATTAGCCGCCGTTGATTCATCTGTCCCTGTCATAGAAACAGGTACAATTGCATCTCCGCTTGATTTAGGCACTACCAGTTTCCAATCTTCCGGTAAATTCATTGTTAGCTCAACCGTTTTAGCTGTAGTCCAAGAAAAACTTGGTTCATTGCTTGATGATATATATATATCGCCGTTTTCTTTTATCTCGCTTGATGATAAAATAAATTTCTGATAAGTAGAATCCAGAATCAATACGTCACCATCCGATAAAGGGTAAGAAATTGGACTACTGATAAATGTAGAGGTATTTGTCTGAGAAAAAACCAACACGCCAACAGGTATAGAGACTTCTATATTTGCCTGTACGGGTGGAATAGTTAGTTCACTCCCATCTGCAAAAGTAATTATACTCGATACATCGTAAATCCCCCCTGCTGAATATTGATGAGTCCAAGACATGTTTTTTTTAAAATCATTCGTCGTCGTCGTCGTACTACTGTCGCCCCAATCAACAACTATTTGAGTTATTGTATCAAGGTCTACTGATGATAAACCAAGGTAATAAGTATAGTCTTGGTTTTCTTGAATCCTGTTATCAGGGTCAAGACTATTTGGGTCTACTATGCCCCGAATATTTCCATCATAAGCCGTTCCGTAATCTGAGAAGTTCCCCAAATTTATACTGCTTGACGCATTCCCGTTATATATACTACTCTCTCTAAGCATGTTTAGATTTAAGGTCTTGTAAATTCTACCCAACCGCTATAAACGCCGTTGGTTGTTGTGTTCGATATTTCTTGTATCGTAACATCTCCTGTTGATTGATGAACTAGCATTCGCCACCCATTACTTGTACTAGTCCACATTTGCATAGATCGAAAAACGCCATTAAAATCCGTTGCAAACCAATCTGCTACGTGTTCTATTTCTCCAAGAGTCATAACGGTTTGAGTCGTTGCCGAAACGCTAGGTATGTCTTTAAACGATCTACGCCAAACCGTTTTTCCGAACCAAGTTTTTCCAGTATCAAAATCTGTATCACTATAATCATCAACTGGTATAATCTCTGTGATGTAAGTAATTGTTTCGTTTACTCCTGATGCTTGCAAATAAATTTCACCCGTTTTAGGTGTTTTAATTACAGCACCCGCACCCGTTACGCTCAAAAGCCTATGCCCGTCTGTCATCCCTAATACCGCAATGCCTGTGAGAGATTCATAAAACGAAGCTGTAGCGTTACCGTTAATAGTTGACTTTGTTGTATCGGTCGTATTATTTGCTGTAATAACCCTTTTGACAACCGGATTAAAACCTTCGGGAATTATTGCATCATTTTCTGCAACCGCCCAACCTTCGATACTATGAGTATAAGAAGTTAAATACTGCCCCGAAAGTGTAATTTCTCCTGTTGTGGCATTCACTATTTTTACATCAATTCCCGGGTCACCCCCTTGAGAGTTATTGCCTGTTCCTGACGCAAAAGGTACGTGTATTGAATCCGAATTAGTACCCATGTAAACAGGCACATGCCTAAGTTGCCTTACATCTCCTGTTGAATCTGAAAGCTCCCACACTAAGTAATCACACCTAGTTAAATCTATACCCAATACATGAGTGCCTGATGATGTTTGCCCTGTCGATGTTGGTGCCTCCCACCTTCCTATACGTTGTGCGCCTGTGTAAGTAATTTTTTCTTTTTCAGTAATGGTTATAACTGCATCTGATGTACTTGCTTTTATATACACTAATCCCTCTAAAAGATTGGTTGCCTTTATCGCTGCTCCACCATCAATAGAGTATGTATCTATTTGCATCCCTGTGTTAAGTTGCAATTGCACTTGTTGGCCTACACCTTCAAGTACTTCATAAGAAGTTACGCCCTCAATTGTTCCTAATCCACCTACAACAGTTATTTGCCTAGGTGTAGCCGCTTGATATGCCTCTGGAACAGAAAAGGCGGTTGTTCTGTATGTGGCGACTTCTAACTGTTCACCGTAAATTGTTTGCTGTGGAGCCAACCATATTCTGCCTAAAGCCGCATCTGTTGTATCGTTTATTCGAGCGTTGATATACGCTGGACTGGTTGT
>CALHVP010000159.1 GCA_938038975.1 uncultured Maribacter sp.
GGAGAGGAGCGACTCATGCGCACTTCAAGCGTATCGGTAGGTACATTTGGAAAATGAATAGTAATGTTTGCTTCGTGGTGCACTGCATTCTCGAAAGCTATAGTGTAAGAGTTAGTTTGCGCAGAAAGTGCACTAGCAAATAAGCATACAAGTAAAAAAAAATAAGGCTTCATGAACGAAATTTTATAAAAACGAATATACTATTTAATCACTGTAAACACTATTTTTGAATCTATGCAAAAACTACCAAATAGCTTAGCTAAAAAAATTGAAAAACGGAAGTTGGACAAATCGTTTCGAATATTAGATACAGCATCTGGACTCATAGATTTTACTTCAAATGACTACCTCGGATTTTCTCAAAATGAAAATTTGTTCTCTAAAACATTTCAGTTACTGCTCACGGAGAATATAGCTCAGAATGGAGCAACCGGTTCTCGACTGTTATCTGGTAACCATAAATTATATGAAAACTTAGAACCACTTTTAGCTAATTTTTATAAAGCTGATGATGCTTTAGTATTCAATTCTGGCTACGATGCTAATATGGGCTTTTTTAGTGCTGTTCCGCAACGAGGGGATTGTATTTTTTATGATGAGTTTATTCATGCGAGTATCAGAGAAGGCATACGAATGAGCAATGCAAAAGGATATCATTTTTCGCATAATAATATAGAAAGTCTTAAAGAAAAAATAGAGACGAATACATCTCAATTAGGTGAAGACGGGAATATATATGTGGTTACGGAAAGTGTATTTTCTATGGATGGAGATACGCCAGATTTAAAAGCCTTAGCAGCGTTTACAAAGACTAATAGTTATCATCTAATTGTAGATGAAGCACATGCGGTTGGTGCTCATGGTACTAACGGGAACGGAATTATACCTCAGCTTAAACTAGAGAAAAAAGTGTTTGCGAGAATAATTACATTTGGTAAAGCATACGGATGTCATGGCGCAGCCATTCTTGGTTCTAGTGAATTAAAAGATTATTTAGTAAACTTCGCGAAGTCATTTATTTACACCACTGCTCTTACTCCACATACCTTAGCGACGATAATTACTGCTCATAAGTTTTACGAGCAATCCGGAAAGGAAGAGGTGACGAGGTTAAAAAACAACATCGTCTATTTTAAAAACGAATTAAAGACACAAGGTCTGCAAGAGCATTTTATACTAAGTGATGCTGCAATACAATCTTGTATAATTAAAGGTATAGGCAAAGCAAAAGCTGTTGCTGATAAACTTATGGATAAGGGTTTTGGAGTAAAAGCGATACTTTCACCTACTGTGCCAGAGGGGCAAGAGCGTTTACGTTTCTGTATTCATAGTTATAATTCAAAAGAGGAGCTAGGATTAGTGCTCAAATTATTATCAAAGTATATATAGGTATATGGAAGAAACGTTTTATCAATTGGCTGCATTTGAATACGCTGCAGATGTTCAGATTATTAAGGGAAAATTAGAATCTGAAGGGATTCCTGTATTTCTTAGAGACGAAAATACGTTAAACTCAGACCCGCTTATAAGTAACGCAATAGGGGGTGTTAAGTTACAGGTGTATGCCAAGGATAAAGAAAGAGCATTACTAATTTACAATGAAGTACGCGCATATGCTCTTGATGAAAATGATAACCCTGTGGTGTGTCCAAATTGTAAAGCCAGTAAATCAGAAGCTTTTTATAACAGGAAGGGTATATTTTATAAACTTTTCCCGTTTTTTGAAAAAAGAAAATATAAGTGTTTAAATTGTGGGATAATTACAAAGCCTTAATAAAAAGATGCAAAAAATATTTGTTACTGGTATATCTACAGAAGTAGGAAAAACGATAGCATCTGCTATTATTACAGAAGCTTTAGAAGCCGATTATTGGAAGCCTGTACAGGCAGGTGAGTTGGATAATACGGATAGCCATAAGGTGGCACGTCTTATATCCAACAACAAAACGGTGATACATCCAAGCAGTTATGAGCTCAAAACACCAATGAGTCCTCATGCTGCTGCAGAAGTAGATGGTGTTCGCATAGATCGTTTTCATATCAACGAACCGGCAACAGAAAATCATTTGGTGATAGAAGGCGCTGGCGGACTCCTAGTTCCTTTAAATGAGGAAGATACCATGTTTGATATTATTATGCCAGGCTATAAAGTTATCGTAGTCTCCCGACATTATTTGGGTAGTATAAACCATTCTTTACTTACTATTAACTGGCTGCAGCAGAAGGGTTATGATGTCTCCGTTTTGTTTAGTGGAGATCCTAATCCACATACTGAAAACATTATTTTACACAAAACAGGTGTTTCTTTGATTGGTAGAATTGATGAAGAGAATCAATTTGATAAAAATGTAGTAAAACGCTATGCAGAAAAGTTCAAGCATATTTTAGAGACCCTCTAAACGTTGCAGAATTTCTGCATTTTCTACTTCGGTATGTAATTTGTAGTGCTTTTCTAGATATCTTTCTATAAAGGCGTTTTCGTCTATTTCTTTCTTGTCAAAAATGCGTTTATTTTTTCTTAGAATTACTGTTTTGGGTCTAAGTTCATCCATTATGAATGTTAGTTCCTCTACAGATGTCTTTCTAGGATTATCAAAAAAAGGATATAATTCATCTCTACAGATATTACTAGGATGCGTGGAAGCTTTGGACGGTGGCAATTCACCCAGATTCCAATATCCAATATGGTACCCTAAAAAGAGAATATTTTTAGTGTCTAAATCATGTTCTCTAATATATCTAGGTACGGAGAAACCCTCGCCATTATAAAAAGTGTCGTATTTTATTTTATTCTGAATGATATTACCATATTCTAGGTAACTCTCTATGGGTACTAAAAGAAGCAACAGCAGTGCTTTTTTTGGAATTTTAAACGTCCTGCTTTGTTGTAACTTACTCAATGTTACGGCTACAAGGATAATAAATATTGGATGTAGCTGAATTAGATAATGCCCGTTTATGCGACCACCTTTTAAAAAAGAAAGCAATACTCCTGTAATAGCAATTACCAAAAGAATAATGCTTCTGTCCTTAAAATTTAGATACTTTTTTTTCCAAGAGAAAAGGAAGAATACAGTAACTATTAGAAAAAAAGGTGCCAATTTAATAAGTGGGTACCTTCTTGCTCCGGTGTATTCCAAAGGAGCTAGAATAACCGATTTCCACCATATTAGAAAGTTGTCATTTAGATAGTAAGGAGCTATAGTAATTAGAATAACGGCAAGAACCCCTAGACCAAAAAGCAGGATTTTGTAAAACAAGAGCACATCCTTTTTACGTGCCGCTTCAAAACAAAAGTAAAGACCAATCAAAAGAATAGGATAGGCCATGTTTAATTTTACCATGACTACTACTCCCATTAGAATACCAGCTAAAAGAAACCATTCGCTTCGATTCTTTGATATTAATAAATAAAGCGCTGGTGTAAAAAAGGCCATGCAAATATGTTCAGACATGACACCTTGTAAACTGCCGAACAAACTCAAAAGGGCTACACAAGAGATTGCGGCACCAAAAGCTACTTTTCTGTTGCTAATTTCGCTCCCTATTTTATAGGTGAAAAACGCAGTAATAACTACTAGTAGACTTCCTGTAAATCTAATAGCCAGAAAGCTTTTTCCAAAGATGGAGATAATAGAAGCGAAAAAAGCAAAGGTCAAAGGCGGTTTTAAATCCCAAAGTTGCGTATAGGGTAGAAACCCATCTACCCAAGATTGACCTAAAAGAATAAATGTGCTTTCATCACGATCTATGTAGTCTCTAAAGAAAAAAGGAAACCTTATAAACAATGTTAGAATAAGTAAGCTTAACAATACCTTTCTATTGTTTAGGGTGGTAAGGTATTCAGATATAGAGCGTAAACTATTTTTCAGCATCAAAATAAGTTTGCAAGTACAGGTATTAGTCGCTTTATTAAATTTGCTACTCTTACTTGTATCTTAATATGGAATTAAATTAATCCCCATCTTTGCAAGATAAAGAAAATGATGATTGTTAGATTCTATGGCTATTGCAAATCTTTCTGAAAGAGACAAAAAACATCTTTGGCACCCCTTAACACAACATAAGACCGCTGCTTCAGCGTTAGGCATTACAAAAGCAAAAGGGGCCTTATTTTGGGATGAAGAGGGTAATGAATATATAGATGGTATAGCATCGTGGTATACCTGTATGTATGGGCATGGAAACGAGACTATTATTCAGGCAATGACTGCTCAAATGAAACAGTTAGATTTTGTTCTGTTTAGTGGTTTTACACATGAGCCAGCAGTTCAACTATCCGAAAAATTAGTGCCACTCTTACCTAAAAATCAATCTAAAATATTTTTTAATGACAATGGATCTACAGCTGTAGAAGCAGGTATAAAAATGGCCTTGCAATACCATTACAATCACGGTGCAAAAAGAAATACACTTATTGCTTTTGAAGATGGGTTTCATGGCGATACGTTTGGTGCTATGAGCGCTTCTGGACTTTCATCTTATAATGGTCCATTTGAAGATTTTCTATTGAAAGTAGAACGAATTCCCGTTCCACAGGATGATAATTTGGAAGCAGTTATTTTACAACTAAGACATATTATTGATACTCACGATTGCGCAGCATTTGTTTATGAGCCTTTGGTGCAGGGTGCGGCTGGTATGAAATTCCATTCTGCAGCTGGTTTAAATGCTTTATTAGCAGTATGCAAGAAAGCAGGTGTACTATGTATTGCCGATGAGATAATGACAGGTTTTGGAAAAACGGGTAAAAACTTCGCTTCAGAAAATATGGAGCATAACCCAGATATCATGTGTCTGAGCAAAGCACTTACCGCAGGAATGTTTCCTTTAAGTATTACCAGTTGTTCAGAAGAAGTTTATAATCGTTTTTTAAGCGAAGAAGTGTCCAAAGGTTTTTTTCATGCACATACCTTTAGTGCTCATCCAGTAGGATGTGCAGCTGTATTAGCAGGATTAAATCTATTAGAATCACCAGAAATTTTAGAAAGACGCAGCTACATAGAAAAAGCACACGAACAATTTATGTTGCGAGTAGAGAAGCATCCAAAGGTGGCTAATGTTCGTTGTAGAGGAGTTATATTGGCAATAGATTTGAATATAGAAATGGAACGCTATGGTAACTTGAGAGATAAGTTATATCAGTTTTTTATGCAAAGAGGTGTTATTTTAAGACCATTAGGAAACACGGTATATATACTACCTCCATTTGTTATTAAGAATACAGAATTAGAAAAAATTTACGATGCTATTTTAGAGGCATTGGAAACGTTTTAAGTCATTTTTTTTGAAAGAAAAAATATCAATAACAGCTATTGCATCAATCTCTCCATTGGGCGAAACCATGGAAGAAGTATGGAATGGTTATAAAAACCCAAATCATTGTTTTACGCAGAAAGTTTATAACGAAAGTTTAACGTGGGTTGCACCATTACCAGAAAAACTTAAAACGAAGATTGAACAACTTAGGGAGTCAGATTTAAAGTATAAAAGATTAGATGATACTGTTCTTTACGCTATCGCTACCTCCAGAGAGGCGATGAGGTTAGCCGGATGGCAGTCATCTGATAATTTTGGAATTAATATTGGTTCTTCTCGCGGTGCAACTGCCTTGTTTGAGCGTTACCATTCAGCATACCTACAGAACAAAAAGACACCAACGTTAACCTCACCTACAACTACGCTTGGAAATATTTCTTCTTGGGTAGCGCATGATTTGCAGACCCAAGGACCAGAAATATCACATTCAATTACTTGTTCTACAGCATTACATTCTGTTCTTAATGGTATTGCATGGCTACAAAGTGGTATGGCTAACAAGTTTTTAGTAGGAGGTAGCGAAGCCCCGTTAACACCTTTTACCATTGCTCAAATGCAGGCTTTGAAAATTTATGCTAAAAACACTAAAACTGAAAACTACCCGTGCCGAGCCTTAGATTTAGATAAGTTAATTAATACTATGATTTTGGGTGAAGGCGCTGCTATGGCATGCTTAGAGATTGGAATTTCATCTAATGCACTGGCTTTAATTGTTGGTGTTGGTTATGCTACAGAGCCTTTAGAACATAACGTTTCTATTTCAACAGATGCTATTTGTTTTCAGCGTTCCATGACTATGGCTTTAGGGGCTTACTCGCCAGATGATGTGGATGTTATTGTTATGCATGCACCAGGAACTATTAAGGGAGATGAGACAGAGAATACTGCAATAAAAAAAGTTTTTTGTAACAAAACACCTTTTTTAACTACTAATAAATGGAAAGTGGGTCACACGTTTGGAGCGTCTGGCATGTTGAATATGGAATTAGCAGTTTTAATACTACAACATCAAGAAGCGATTCAAGTACCATTTATCACACAGGAGCAAGAACCTAAGAGCATCAGAAGAGTACTCGTAAACGCTGTTGGGTTTGGCGGGAATGCCGTAAGTATTTTATTGGAAGCACCTAACAGTCTTTAAATTTATTTTTTTCTATTCAAGTGCTTTTAGTGCGATTCATATTCCTATAAAACAGTATCTTTCAATTTAACAACTAAACCTTTTAGCATGGAACAGTGGTTTGAAGCTTTACCTCTTTTTGAAAAAATTTATTGGGCCGTAGCGCTTATTTCATCTGCAATATTTATTGTATTAATCGTTATGACTCTTTTTGGCGGAGATGCAGATGACCTAGGTGGGGATGTAGATACGGATATTGAAGGTGATGCTGGAATTGGTTTTCAGTTTCTATCCTTTAAAAATCTTATGGGCTTTTTCACCATTTTTGGATGGTCTGGTATTTCTTGTTTAGATAACGGGCTATCAACTACTTTAACCGTGCTGATATCTGTTACCTGTGGTCTGTTAATGATGACGGCAATGGCAGCCTTATTTTATTACCTTGCTAAATTACAGAGTAGCGGTACGCTTAAACTTAAAAACGCTTTAAATCAGATAGGTGAGGTATACTTGACTATTGGGGCAAATAGATCCAGTATTGGAAAAGTAAGCATCAATGTACAAGGAACTTTGCGAGAATTGGAAGCATTAACGGATGAGGCAAACGACCTTAACCAAAGTAATGTTGTGCGTGTAAAAGAAGTTACCGCTAACGGAATATTAATTGTTGAACTTTTAAATAAATAAATCTATGCTATTACCATTACAACTTGGTGGAGGAGCCACTTTATTGACTATCGGCTTCGCTATTCTATTCTTTTTTATTATTATTATTTCCTTCATAAGAAGGTATAAAAGGTGTCCGTCTGACCGTATTCTAGTCGTTTATGGTAAAGTAGGCGGCGGTAATTCAGCACGATGTATACATGGTGGGGCTGCTTTTATTTGGCCTGTTATCCAAGACTATCAATTTCTAGATTTAACGCCTATTTCTATTGAGGTTAACTTAGTAAATGCCTTAAGTAAGCAAAATATACGGGTAAACGTACCTTCAAGATTTACTATTGGGGTTTCTACAGAACCAGGTATCATGCAAAACGCAGCAGAACGTTTGCTAGGATTAGGACAGAACGAAATTCAGGAATTGGCTCAAGAAATTATTTTTGGTCAATTACGTTTGGTTGTAGCTTCTATGGATATTGAAGAAATAAATTCTGACAGAGATAAATTCTTGACAAACATTTCACAAAGTGTAGAATCAGAATTAAAGAAAGTTGGTTTAAAATTGATTAACGTAAACATTACGGATATTGTTGATGAATCTGGCTATATAGAAGCTTTAGGTAAAGAAGCTGCTGCTCATGCTATTAATGCTGCTCGTAAGTCAGTTGCTGAGAAAAATAGAGATGGTTCTATTGGTGAAGCAAATGCGGTACAGGATGAAAGAACTCAAGTTGCTGCTGCTAATGCTCAGGCAGTGGAAGGAGAAAATATTGCAAAAATAAACGTAGCAAATTCAGATTCATTAAGAAGACAGCGAGAAGCAGAAGCAGAACGTACTGCAATAGCGTCTGAGAAAGTACAATCTGCAAAAGCATTACAGGAATCTTATGCTGCAGAACGGGACGCGGAATTGGCAAGGGCAGAAAGAGTAAGAAGTTCTCAAATGGCAGATATTGTAGTTCCTGCGGAGATAGATAAGAAAAAAGTAGAGATTGATGCGGAAGCCGATGCAGAACGTACAAGACGTATTGCAAAGGGTGATGCAGATGCTATATTATTTAAAGCACAAGCAGAAGCACAAGGTATTTTAGAAGTTTTGACTAAGCAGGCTGAAGGTTTAGATAAAATTGTACAAGCTGCCGGTGATAATCCAAAAGATGCAGTATTACTTTTAGTAGCTGATAAATTACCAGAACTAGTTAAAACACAAGCTGAAGCTATTAAAAATATAAAAATTGATAAAGTTACTGTTTGGGATTCTGGAGCCAAAACAGAGGATGGCAAAAGCTCTACAGCGAACTTTATATCTGGAATGTATAAGTCTGTTCCACCATTACAGGACATGTTTAACATGGCTGGTATGCAGTTACCCGAGTATTTAAAGGGAAAAGATATCGTAGTAGAAGAAAAGCCAACTGATTCTAAAAAAACAACAACTTCTAAGAAAAAGGAAGAATAACAAATTCAATACATAGTTTATGAAAAAATACATTTCATTAATAGTTGCTGTATTGGCCGGTATTAATTTAGTCTCTGGGTTTATTAATAATCAGGAATCAGCTTCTATTTTTGGTGTCGAAATGAATATCTGGTTATATCGGGGAATTTGGCTCGTTATAGGATTAGTTTCGTTTTTGGATTTTTATAAGTCTACTAAGAAGAGTTGAATCCTTGTGAAAAATTTAGTTTAACAATCCCTTCTTGTTTGAAGGGATTGTTATATATAGATTAGCCAATTTGTAATTAACTTAAAAGTTTAGTTTGCTGATTATAATTTCTACTGGAATTCAGCTATTTTTACGACCTAGTACAACCTAATATTTTATGAGCGAAGCAAGACATAATTGGACAAAGCAAGAAATTCTTGATATATACAACAAGCCTCTAATGGAGCTGCTTTATGATGCAGCTACCATACATAGGAAAAACCATGATCCAAATACGGTTCAGGTGTCCACTTTACTTTCTATAAAAACAGGAGGTTGTCCAGAAGATTGTGGTTATTGTCCACAAGCAGCGCGTTATCATACAGATATTGAGGGTAATGATTTAATGACGGTACCACATGTAAAAGCACAAGCACTTCGTGCAAAAGCTTCTGGTAGTTCACGCGTATGTATGGGGGCAGCTTGGCGTAATGTTAAGGATGGTCCTGAGTTTGACCAAGTGTTGGAAATGGTGCGTACCATTAACAAATTAGATATGGAGGTATGCTGTACCTTGGGTATGATTACAGAAAATCAAGCACAACGTTTAGCGGAAGCTGGTTTGTATGCGTATAATCATAACCTGGATACTTCAGAAGATTATTATAAAGATGTTATTTCTACACGTGCTTTTGAAGATAGGTTAGATACCATAGAAAATGTTAGAAAGACCAATGTTACAGTTTGTAGTGGGGGTATCATTGGTATGGGAGAAAAAATAGAAGATAGAGCGGGTATGTTGGTTGCTCTTTCCTCCTTGAGTCCTCAGCCAGAATCAACTCCTATTAATGCTTTAGTCCCTGTAGAGGGTACTCCTATGGAAGATATAGAACCTGTTGCTATTTGGGATATGATTAGGATGGTGGCTACCACACGTATTGTATTACCAGAAACTCAAGTTAGACTTTCTGCGGGAAGAACAGAAATGAGCAGGGAAGGGCAAGCCATGTGTTTCTTTGCAGGTGCAAATTCTATTTTTGCAGGTGACAAGTTGTTAACTACACCTAATCCTGATGTAAACGATGATATGGAAATGTTTAAGCTTTTAGGGCTTAACCCTCAAAAACCGTTCACTAAGGTTTCGCAGCCAAAGACTGTAGAAGCAACAGATTCTGAGTTTCAAACACTTGGAGAAAAGCCTAAATGGACGCGTCCAGGACATAAGATTGAACGTAATGAGATGGCTAAGCAAAAAGCTAAGGCGACGGATTAACCTTACATTATTTCTTTTTTTAAGAAATTGTTCTATCTAGGTTGAGTAAATTTGTTCTTCCTAAAAAACCTGAACATCTTTGAAGTTAGTCGACATCCCAAGGGTAAAATCAATATCCAAGAAAGACTTTGTTAATTCTTATCTAAAACCGCAGTTACCTGTAGTTATAGAAGAATTTAATGGTGGTTGGGCTGCGCATTCTAAGTGGTCTTTAGACTACATAAATGAGGCTGCAGGAGACTTAGTTGTTCCGCTTTATGATGACCGCCCGGTACAGCATAAAGATGGTTTTAATGAGCCACATGCAACTATGAAGATGTCGGATTATATTACGCTTTTAAAAAGTAAACCTACCAAATACCGTATTTTTCTTTGGAATGTTTTAAAGGAAGTACCAGCACTTCAAAAAGATTTCAACTATCCAGATTTTGGTATACGACTTTTAAAAAAAGTCCCAATGTTGTTTTTTGGCGGGACTAATTCTCACACCTTCATGCATTACGATATTGATTTTGCAAATATTTTTCATTTTCATTTTGAAGGTGAAAAAGAATGTATTCTCTTTTCACAATCGCAGAATAAGTATTTGTACAAAGTACCACATTCTTTAATTACCCATGAGAGTATTGATTTTTCAAATCCTGATTTAGAAAAATGGCCTGCACTTAAAAAGGCTAATGGATATAGCACAAGGCTAAAACATGGTGAGGTGCTTTATATGCCAGAGGGTTATTGGCATTATATGAAATATAAAACGCCTGGTTTTTCAATGAGTCTTCGTGCTTTGGCAAGAAACCCTCTTAATTTTGGACACGCGGCTTATAATATTTTTATAATGCGTCATTTTGATATTTTAATGCGAAAGTTAAAAGGTCAAAAATGGATTGACCAGAAGAATAAGAGCGCAATAGAGAGAACAAAGCCGTAGTTTATAGTCATCTTGTATTAGGAAATAAATATATTTGCATGAATAAAATAAGAACTAAAAATTTACTTTAAAATGAGAAATCTATTTGTAATAATACTTTTTGCTTTAGGCGCTACAGCTATAAACGCACAAGCTTTTAATGGTGAAGGAGATGCTAAATTTCAAGTTGGCGCCACCTTTCAATCTAATGGTACAGGTATTGCTGCCGCGTATGATCATGGATTAGGAGAAAATTTTTCTATTGGACTTTCTGCGGGTTATGTTCTAGGTGTGGATGAAGTGATAAATGCAGATTTTGGAGATAGAATTAATTTGGTTGCAAGGTTTAACGCAAACATAGGAAGTGTGATGAATTTAGGAGATGCCGTTGATATTTATCCAGGTCTTAACCTTTCTATGAAACAATTTGGGGCCCATTTGGGTGGTCGTTATTTCTTTAGCGATGGTTTTGGAATTTTTACTGAATTCTCGGTTCCTTTTGCAAAGTATGATAACGGTGAGCTTTCAGATGCTGAGTTATTAAACAATCAATTTATTTTTAGTATGGGAGCGGTTTTTAATCTTTAAGAAAACCAATTATAAAATTTATGGTATAAGCCTTTTGGTAATTTCATAAACCAAAGGGCTTTCCCATCCTCTGTATAAGAGGTAATCTGCAAGTTTTTTACGTTTTTTAAATACGTTTGTTTCTGTAAGTTGTCCTACCCGTTTTTCTGCAAGCAGCTCTAAAGTTTCCAAATAGACGTCCTCATCTATCTCCTTTAGCGCAATTTTTAGGTTATACTTTGTAATGTTCCGCTGTTTTAGTTCGTTAACAATCCTATTCTTTCCCCATTTTTTTATATTGAATTTGCCACGTGCAAAACTGCATGCAAAACGTTCTTCGTTTAAGAAATTCTCTTTTATTAAATGTCCTAAGATTTCGTCAATAGCTATTGGAATCATACCCATTTCTTTTAGTTTGGAAATAACTTCTTTATGACAACGATCTTGGTATGCGCAATAGCCCTCTAACTTTCTAGTTGCCTCATCTAGGGAATATGCAACATCCTTTTTCTTAATGTAATTCAAGTGAATTTGGTAATTTCTTGGTTTGAAAATAAGTCATTAGCAATATAGGTATAACTAGAACAAAGACAAACAGAGTAATCTCACTTCTTGTTTGAGAAATAGTTTAACAGAGTAATGATGAACTGTCATTAGAACCTTGTTAACTATGGTTACAAGCCGATGTAAACAAAAAAAGCGACCTCCTTTCGGGGTCGCTTTTAAAATTTTAATAAATGGTTTTACCGTCTTTATTCTTAAAACGGTAATCGAGATACGTATAAGCATCTCTTGGTTGTATTTTGATCCATCTTTTATGTTCCAAGAACCACTTGGTTCGTATAGATGGGAAACCTTTGGATATATAGGCAGCAATAAAAGGGTGTATATTCAATGTTATACTTTTATTATCCTTTGCAGGTCCTTTTAGTAAACGCTCTAAATCCACGTTGATTTTGTCTATCAAAACTATAGGAGCTTCAACTTCCTTACCTTTTTGGTTAGGGTCTTCTTCCGTTGTTTTAATATTCATTTCGGGTCTAACACGTTGTCTTGTAATTTGAATAAGTCCAAATTTACTAGGAGGTAAAATCTTATGTTTAGCACGGTCATCTTTCATTTCATCTCTAAGATGTTCAAAAAGTCTTTTCCTATGCTGTGCTTTTACCATGTCTATAAAGTCAACCACGATGATACCTCCCATATCTCTTAGGCGCAATTGCCTAGCGATTTCAGAGGATGCTAATAGATTTACTTCAAGTGCTGTGTCTTCCTGATTTTTTGCTTTATTGGAACGGTTACCGCTGTTTACGTCTACAACGTGAAGTGCTTCGGTGTGTTCAATAATCAAATAGGCACCTTTACTCATTGTAGCCGTACGGCCAAATGAAGTTTTAATTTGCCTTTCAATTCCAAATTTTTCAAAAATCGGAACTTGTGAATCATAGTGGTTTACTATAGATTCTTTTTCAGGAGCAATCTCTATGACATAATCTTTTACTTGGTTGTATAAGTCCACATCATCTACCTGTATTCCTGTAAAACTGTCGTTAAAGACATCTCTTAGGATAGAGGAAGCTCTATTGAGTTCCACTAATACTTTGGAAGGTGTTTGAGCGCGATATAATTTTTTACACATTGCGGACCATTTGCCCAGCAAGTTTTCTAAATCTTTGTCTAGTTCTGCTACTTTTTTGCCTTCGGCAACTGTTCTTATAATAACACCGAATCCTTTTGGTTTTATGCTCTTTACGAGTCTTTTCAACCTGTCTTTTTCTTCCGTGCTTCCTATCTTTTGAGATACAGAGACGCGTTCAGAAAAAGGGACCATTACTAAATACCGGCCTGCTATGGATAGCTCGGAACTAATTCTGGGTCCTTTGGTGGATATGGGTTCTTTGACAATTTGCACTAAAAGAGATTGATTGGCTTTAATTACATCTGTAATTACACCGTGTTTATCAATATCTTTTTCGAAAGGAAAATCTTTTAAGGAGTAATCCTTAAGTTTTCCAGAGCTCACTTGTTTAATGAACTTTAACATGGAGGATAACTGCGGACCAAGATCATGATAATGCAAAAATGCATCTTTTTCATACCCAACGTTTACAAAAGCAGCGTTGAGTCCGGTTACCGGCTTCCGTATTTTGGCTAAAAATATATCGCCAACGGAAAAATCGTTATTGTCCTCTTCTTTATGTAGTTCAGTGAGTTTTCCGTCCTTTAATAAGGCAAAATCGACGGCGTCGGAACTAGATCTTACGATTAATTCTCTATTCACCTGAATGTATTTTTACTTATTTATTCTCACGAAAATGTAAGAATGAATAAATTGATTAAACAATACCATAAACAAGCTTGTACAAGCTTGCCGAGATTCAACTTTGGAATCCCTATGTCAATGAACGTTATAAAATGAAAAAGTAGTTTTTAAAACTACTTTTTCTTGTGACGGTTAGCTCTTCTGCGTTTTTTACGCTTGTGTGTCGCTACCTTATGTCTCTTTCTTTTTTTACCACTCGGCATAAAGCTCTTATTTTAGATTATTATTTAACTTGTACGTTACTTTTAACTCCTTCTACAAATACTTTGGCAGGTTTAAATGCGGGTATATTGTGTGCAGGTATTTTGATTGTTGTGTTCTTAGAAATATTTCTTCCAGTTTTTTCTGCTCTTGTTTTAATAATAAAACTTCCAAAACCTCTTAAATATACATTATCTCCACTTTCTAAAGAAGTTTTTACTTCTTCCATGAAGGATTCCACTGTAGCCTGTACATCTCCTTTTTCGATTCCCAGTTTGTCTGAGATTTTAGATACAATTTCCGCTTTCGTCATCTTTCTTAATTATATTTTCTGAATTTTTTTCGGGTTGCAAATATATAAATTAAATTCAATCTTTCTTTCTAAAGGGCTAATTTTAAGTATATAAACTGCTACTTTTATGCCTAAGTATTTAAGTTGATGGTTTTTTCGGATAAAATTCTGGATTGGTATAGTAAAAACAAGCGTAATTTACCTTGGCGCGGAAGTAGGGATCCATATAAAATTTGGCTATCTGAAATCATATTGCAACAGACTCGTGTTGCTCAAGGAACCCCTTATTATCTAAAATTTGTTGCAGCATTTCCTAAAGTAACTGATTTAGCAAAAGCTGAGGAAGAAACTGTACTTAAATTATGGCAGGGACTCGGATATTATTCAAGAGCAAGAAATTTACATACAGCAGCTAAAACAGTTGTTAATGATTATGGAGGTGCATTTCCTACCGCATATAAGGAACTTCTAAAATTAAAAGGTGTTGGTGATTACACAGCTAGTGCTATAGCATCAATCTGCTATGACGAACGACAAGCAGTGGTAGATGGAAATGTATACAGGGTGCTGTCTAGATACTTTGGAATAAGTTCACCAATTAATAGTACGGAAGGTGTAAAGTATTTTAAAGGATTAGCTCAAGAGTTACTTCATAAAAATAATGTAAGAGATTATAATCAAGGAATTATGGAGTTTGGTGCCATGCAGTGCACCCCTAAAAACCCGGGATGTAGTAGTTGTCCATTAGGAGAGACTTGTATTGCTTTAAAGGAAAACTCAATTGACATCTTACCAGTAAAATTAAAAAAGACAAAAGTAAGAACGCGATATTTTAATTACTTAGTGCCAATTTATAGAGATGAGAAGGGAGTCTCGTATACGCTAATTAAACAAAGAAAAGGAAAGGGTATTTGGCAAAATTTATGGGAATTTCCTTTGTTAGAATCTGAACAAAATATCAATTTAAAGAATATTGAAGATGATTATGGAGAGATAATTAAGGGAGCTGAATCAGTACATATTAGTATTTACAATGAAGATGCTGTTGTTCATAAATTATCACATCAACATTTGCATACAAAATTTTGGATTCTAGAAATGAACAATGTGCATGAAAGTTTTATTCCGGTAACAGAATTGGATAAATATCCTGTTCCAGTTTTGATCTCTACCTTTATAAATGCGTTTAAATTTTAGTATTTTTGAACTTTATAAATATATTATGAGCGGTACATTAAATAAAGTAATGCTAATAGGGCATTTAGGTGATGAGATTAAAATGCATTATTTTGAAGGTGGCGGAAGCATTGGAAGGTTTCCTATCGCTACTAATGAGAGCTATACAAACAAACAAACAGGTGAGCGTGTAACCAATACAGATTGGCATAACATTGTTGTTCGCAATAAAGCTGCAGAGGTTTGTGAAAAATATTTAAGTAAAGGCGATAAGGTATATGTTGAGGGTAGATTAAAAAATAGACAATGGCAGGGTGAGGATGGTAATACTAGGTATACTACAGAGGTACATGTACAAGAGTTTACTTTTCTTTCTACAAAAAAGGAAAGCATGGCCAATAATCAGGCACAACCTTCTGGTAGTGCTCCAGCACCATCAAGCACCCCAGTACAGCAAAATACGCCTGCTGCTAGCGACCAAACAGAACAAGAGGATGATCTTCCTTTTTAAAAATATAAATTAATGACTATTGGATCCTGACCCCTTAAGTTATATGCTCAGTTTTTTGGTGATGGATGGTGCTTTTGCACTTAATATTACCGTACTTGTGATTTTGCTGTGTTGTTCTGCCCTTATTTCTGGTGCAGAAGTAGCACTTTTTGGTTTGTCTATAACAGAAATCAATAGCATAGAAGAACAAAAGACACCTCAAGGTAATATTCTTGTTAAGCTACTGGAGAGACCCAAAAAGTTATTGGCTACTATTCTTATTGCTAACAATGCCATTAATATTGGGATAGTACTTTTATTTAATATTATTGGGGACACCTTATTTTCTAATATTACCAAAGTCCTATTTGATGTACTATCGCTTCGTTTTTTGTTAGAAGTTGTAGTAGCTACTTTTCTAATTTTAATGTTTGGTGAGATATTGCCAAAGGTTTACGCGAATAGGAATAGGTTAAGTTTCTCCCATTTCATGGCTTATCCGCTTAAAGTTTTAGATTTTCTTTTTACCCCATTAAGCCTTCCTATGCGTACTGGGACTATTTTCTTATATAATAAGTTAGGTAAGGAAAAATCTAATCTAAGTGTAGATCATTTGTCTCAAGCTTTGGAGCTAACTTCAGATGGAGACACTACTAAAGAGGAGCAGAAGATACTTGAGGGTATTGTAAGTTTTGGAAATACAGATACTAAGCAGGTAATGCGACCGCGTATAGATATATTTTCCTTGAACGACCAAATGAAATTTTTAGAGGTTTTGGAAGAGATACAGAAGAATGGCTATTCTAGAATACCAGTATTTTCTGAAAATATTGATAACGTAATGGGTGTATTATATGTAAAAGATTTACTACCATATTTAGATCGTAAGTCATTTAACTGGTTAGGCTTAATACGTGAACCCTATTTTGTGCCAGAAAACAAGAAGTTAGATGATTTATTAGCGGAATTTCAAGCAAAAAAAAATCATTTGGCAGTTGTTGTTGATGAGTATGGGGGTACTTCAGGAATAGTTACCCTAGAAGATATTATAGAAGAAATTGTAGGTGATATTAGTGATGAATTCGACGATGATGACCTCGCTTATTCTAAGTTAGACGACCACAATTATGTTTTTGACGGAAAAATTGTTTTGAAAGATTTCTATAAAGTTTTAGATGGAATTGATGAAACCGTTTTTGAAGAAGCAAAAGGAGAAGCTGAAACACTTGCAGGGTTTATTCTAGAAATCTCAGGAAAATTTCCGAAAAAAAATGAAATCATAGTGTTTGACGCGTATCAATTTAAAATTGAAGCATTAGATAAAAAGAGAATAAAACAAGTAAAAATTACCTTACCCAATGAATAAAAATAATACCTCATCGCTTAATTTCTTATTTTCATCCCTGCGCAGGCAGGAATCCATTTTACTAGCAATAATAGTTTCACTATTATTCACTTCTTGTGCTAAAGAAACACTCCCAAAACCAAAGGCTTTTCTTCGATTAGCCTATAATGATGCTACCTATCAAAAAGTAACAAGCGATTGCCCTTATGAATTTGAATTTTCTAACAAGGCTATTGTAAAACCAAACGAAAAATGTTGGATTACCATTTCATATCCTTCACTAAAAGCATCTTTAAATATCACCTATAGACCTATAGAAAATAATTTAACGGAATTATTACGAGAGTCTGAAAAACTAACCTACAATCATGCTATTAAAGCTGACGGCATTAGTGTAAAACCTTATGACAATTTAGTTAAAAAGGTATATGGCTCCTTATCGGAAGTAACAGGAAATGCAGCT
>CALHVP010000160.1 GCA_938038975.1 uncultured Maribacter sp.
GTATCAATACGGGTCCCGTGGTAGCTGGGGTAGTGGGCAGCAAAAAGTTTGCCTATGATATTTGGGGTGATACTGTTAATGTAGCCTCTAGAATGGAGTCCATGTCCGAGCCCGGGAAAATCAATATTTCCCATAGCACCTATGAACTTATAAAAGAGGATGTTGCTTGTGAATATCGCGGGAAAATCGAAGCAAAGAATAGAGGCAAAGTAAAGATGTATTTTGCAACGGCCATTAAGAAAGAAGTGGTAGCGATGGCTACCTGATAATAAAATAAAAAAAGGGCGTCTCCATGAGACACCCTTTTTCTAATGCAAACCAACACTCTTTGCTAATTTAATTGCTTCAATAATAATTCTGCAACCAATTCAGAGGAAGCTGGGTTTTGACCGGTAATCAAATGACCATCTTGGATAGCATAAGCCTCCCAATCTCCTTTTTTGGAATAAATCCCACCGTTTTCTTTCAGCATATCTTCTACTAAAAATGGAACCACATCGGTAAGCTGTACCGCAGCTTCTTCTGTATTGGTAAACCCAGTTACTTTTTTACCTTGTACCAATGGGTTTCCAGCAGCATCCTTTACACCTTTTAGGGCTGCAGGAGCGTGACAAACAAAGGCGACAGGCTTGTCTTGACTATAAAAGGTTTCAATTAATTTTATAGATGTAGCGTCGTTTGCTAAATCCCATAAAGGACCATGACCACCAGGATAAAAAACGGCGTCAAAATCATTGGGATTCATATCCGCTAACACTTCGGTATTGGCAATACGTTCTTTAGCTTCGGCATCGGCATCAAAACGCTTTGTAGCGGCTGTTGCTGCATCTGGCGAATCACTGCTAGGATCTATCGGGGCCGCACCACCTTTTGGGGTTGCAATGGTAATGTGTGCGCCCTTGTCTAATAAGGAATAGTACGGACTTGCAAATTCTTCTACCCAAAATCCTGTTTTTTTACCAGTATCACCCAGTTTATCGTGCGATGTTAATACAAATAATATGTTCATTTTTTCTTCTTTGTTTGTTGTTATAGTATATGAAGCGGTTCTCGTTGTTAGATCTAAAAATTACTTGAACTGCCCTTGTCTTCTATGCTTCTGTTAAAAATCTAATATGCCATTTTTACTATTTTCTCTACCTTATCAGGGGAGAGCGATTGGTGCTCCCCCAAACCTTTCCAACCACGATCTGTAAAACGCTGTGCTATTTTTTCTGCGGTTCCTTCGTAATCCTTGGTATAATCAGAGAGTTTGGTGTCTATTCCTAAGCTATGAAAGAACTCGGTTGTTTTTTCAATAGCAGCATAGGCTTTATCATCAATACTTCCCTCAGTGATATTCCAAACTCGGGATCCGTATTGGGCAAGCTTCTCTTTTTTGGTCTCAAAATTAAATGTGTAATGACTTGGTGCAATCACTGCCAAGGTGCGTGCATGATCTATTCCAAATAGTGCTGTAAGTTCGTGGCCCATGGCATGCACAGCCCAGTCGGTAGGAACTCCTTTTTGTATTAATCCATTCAAAGCCATGGTGCAGCACCACATAAAATTAGAAGTCGCTTCGTAATCCGTAGGGTCTTTCAGTACTTTAGGAGCAATTTCTATTAGGGTCAGTAAAATACTTTCTGCAAATCGGTCTTGCAACAGCGCTCCGCTTGGGTAGGTCATGTATTGCTCTAGCACATGGGTATAGGCATCCATAAGCCCGTTAGCCAGTTGGCGCTCCGGTATAGAGCTAACGACTTGTGGGTCTAGAATGGAGAATACTGGGAATAGCCCAGGACCTCCCATCGCAAGTTTTTCTTTGGTTTCTGCTCTGGTTATCACAGAGCCAGAGTTCATTTCTGAACCTGTAGCAGGTAGTGTTAGCACTGTACCAAATGGCATTCCTTTTTCGGTCTTAATGTTTTTGGCAAGAATATCCCAGGGCGTATCCCCTTCGTATAAGGCCGCAGCGGATAAAAACTTTACACCATCTATCACAGAACCTCCACCAACGGCTAACAGGTAGGTGATCTTTTCCTCTTTTATTAGCTTCAATGCCTTTAACAGTACTTCATATTCGGGATTTGCCGGAATACCACCAAATTCAATAAGCTCAATATTAGCTAAGGCCTTGATTACCTTATTGTAGATTCCATTTTTTTTAATACTTCCCCCACCGTATACTAAAAGTACTTTAGCATCTTTAGGTACCTCAGTCTCTAGTTTTTTAATTGTGTCCTTTCCAAAAATAATCTTGGTAGGATTCTTAAATTCAAAATTCTTCATCTTCTTTTCATTTTCTTGGATTATACATTATGTGAGCTGACAGGTTCTGCTTACTTTAATCTTGTCACCAAGTCTTTCATTGGTTTTCTTACTTTTACTAGGTCTACCAACCAATCGTCTTCAGGCGCTCTATAACCTACCGGCAGCAGTACAGTACTTCGTAGGCCTTTTTCTCGTAAACCAAGAATTTCGTCTACCTTATCTGCACTAAAACCTTCCATAGGGGTACAATCCACTTTTTCATCTGCGGCAGCAACCATGGCCATTCCCAAAGCGATATAGGCTTGTTTGGCGGCATGCTCAAAATTTTCCTCAGCATCCTTTTGGGGATAATTGTTCAATAATTGCTGTCGGTAATTCTCCCAGCCTTCATTCTTAAAACCACGTATTTCATTGGTTAGGTCAAACATGTAATTAATACGGTCTGCCGTATAATCGTCCCAAGCTGCAAATACCAGTAAATGGGAGCAATCCGTTACCACGGATTGGTTCCATGCAACCGGTCTAATTTTTTCTTTAAGCTCTTGGTTTTCTATAACCATAATCTCAAATGGTTGTAATCCGCTAGAGGTAGGGGCAAGTCTTGCCACTTCAAGAATACGTTCTATTTTATCCTCGGCTACCTTTTCTCCGTTCATTGCTTTTGCGGCGTAACGCCATTGTAATGTATCTAATAATTTCATTTTTTTATGTTTTTATGTTCGTATAATAGGTTAGGCTTTTATGCTGTTCCATGCAGCTTGGTAGGCGTGTTCTAAATGTTCATTGGTTAACTTAAATGCGCCACGCTCCTGTGCCATCAGTAAGAATGATAACGGATTAATGGAGTAGGCGTACAGTAAATAATCTGAAATAGGTTTAATAGTTCCTTCTTGCTTTCCACGTTCCCAAAGGTCTAGTAAGGGTTGCAAATGTTTAATACCTTCCTTTCTACTGGGTTCGTCAATCATAGGCGTATTATCACACTGTGCTAGGAATTGTGCATATTCGGATTCTTTTAGTTTAAAGTCCGCAATCCGTTTCCATATGATTTCAAATCCCTTGACAACTTCCATTTTTTCGTCGTAGGTCTCAAAAGCATACTGGGTGTAAATAGCTTTAACAGCTATATAGGTTGTATTCACTAAATCCTGCTTATTCTCAAAATAAAGATAGATGGTCGCAGGTGATACATTTGCCATTTTGGCAATTTTACTCATAGGTGTAGCGTGGAATCCGTTATTATTTACAAGGCTAATAGTTGCCTGTATTAAAGCGTTCCTTTTGTCTATACTCTTCTGAAGTGTTGCCATGTATTGTTATTTACAAGGCAAAATTAATAAAAATGAACGTTCATTCTTTTTTATTAACAAAGAATTATAATCTATAAGCTCTCAAGGGCTATCTCAAGTACCTCCAAACTATTACTTCCAAAGCAACCCCATGGCTCTTACATATAACCTTCGCCACTATATTCTCCAAACGATACCTGATTATAATAGGCTGTACATAAGTAATTTTATTAAGCATATAATTGGAACACACCAAACTCTCCAATTATAGATTAAAGGCCTCTAAGGAGGGAGCGCTGAAAATCCAAATGTTCTTAGCTTTTACAACACGCGTAAAACCTACTATCTTAATATTTGAGGTACGATACCAAGTTTATTAACGTTCTATGTATTCAAAAAAACTTATGAAAATCTTTAAATTCTTATTTATTCTTGTGTTCCTATGTCCGTTTTTTCACTCCGCACAAGTAGCGGTTAAATGGACTAAAGAAGTACCTACTGCTATTTTATGGCAAGAGGTAACGTCCTTGGGCAACCTTATTGTAAGCTCTAGGGAAGAGTTGATAGGAATGGATGCAGAAACTGGAGAAATTATTTGGAGTAAGCGTGCGCATGGAAATTTAGATCGAGCGGCTTTTGAAGAACTCCCAAATAGCCCATTTTTTACAGTGTCTGGAAACAATACCTTACATCTGTTTGATCAGTTCAGTGGAAACGAAGTTTTTAATTCTGCTAATGCAGGACTAAAAGAGATTGCAAGCTACTTTCTATTATATAATTCAAACTCGATTCTTGTAGCGGGAACCGGTTTTAATGCTGAACCCCTATTGGTCTCTGTACATATGTCTAATGGCAGCCTCAATTGGTCTATAGAAGAAAAATTTGGAAGTATTATTAATATAAATGAGCTCGATAACCAAGAATTGCTCATTGTTACATTATTTAATAACTATAAGGTAAATGCTACAACTGGTACTATTATCTGGAAAAATACCAATTCCAAAGACAATGCCCAATTGGATAATCTAAGCGGCTTTGGTGCGCTAATAAAAGAAGCGGCAGAAAATCTAGTGCAAGTAATGGATTTTCAGCTAAACTATTATCAACCACAAGAAGGGGACGTTTTTTATTTAGGATCCCAACAGGAAGGTCAAACAGGGGTGACAACAACAACAGGAACGCCAAAAATTAAATATACAAGCAAGTATAACGCCTACAATAGTACTGATGGAAGTTTAATTTGGGATACACCACTAGAAGTGAAGGGAGCCTTGAGCCAAGTTAGCTTTTTAGATAAGGGGCTGCTTGTATTACCTGATGATGGTAACCGTACTAAAATAAACCTATTTGATTACCAAACACAAGAAGGGCTTTGGGGTAAGAAAGGTCGCGGAATTAAGATTAAAGGTGGGATATATGATTACTTAGATTCCGGAGATGGGATGCTACTTGTATCAAGAACAGATAATAAGGATTTTCTAAATTTTCTGGATACTGATGCAGGAGTCATTACGTTTGAGAATCCGGTTAAAGTATCCGGAACTGTTGTTGGTATTGTTCCACTTTCAAATTCCATCCTGTATATCACAACAGCATCTATGAATATTCTAGATCCAGCTACAGGAACGCTGAAGTGGAGAAAAAGCATACAAACAAGTCCTAATTTAACTGCCGAGCATGAGGGTAAAATATATGCTTTTGACTATAATTCTGGCGGTATAAAGGTGGTAGATAAGGCTACGGAGGAATTAAGCGATTTATCATTAGAATATGTCCAATTTAAGGGAAAAGAGTCTCCTAGAGCTCTTGAAGTTATGACAGATGGTATTTTTCTACACTCTGATCAGAATGTGGCCAAATTTAATTTTGACGGCACCCTAAATTTTCAAGAATACTATGAGGCTCCAAAAGAAGCAGGCTGGAAACGTGCGCTGTTGTATGCGGAGTCGGTAAGGGCTGCCTATATCGGTGCAGCATCCTATTATGTTTCAGGAAGTATAGCTGCAGAAGAAGCTGATATTCGTGCAAAAGACGCCGCCGCAGGGGAAATGGCATCCCAAATTGGTAACGCCTATGGCGCATTAGGAAATGCCGCCTCTAGCTATGCTATGGAAGGTTTTAGACGGGCAAATGCTAGACTAAAAGCTACTACCGAAGGCAGAGATTTTATGTTTATCATGTCTAAAAAAGATAAGAATGTGGTCTTGCTTAAGGTAAGCAAGAATACCGGTAAGGTTGAAGGCGAAATAGACCTTGGCAAAGACAGAGAGCCAATGTATGCTGTTGATGATATTACGGGTCAAGTATATTACCAGACATCGAGTACAGGAGTAACGTCGTATTTAGTTAACTAATAGAAGTAAAGTACCCTAGGTACGTGCTAAACTACTTAGGTCATAAGAAAATAAAATATTTAAACATGAGAAGCATATTTTTTTGTGCCATACTATCCATAGCATTCAGTTTTCAACATATTCATGGCCAGGAAGATTTCAGTATCCCCCCAGCGATTAAAACCATGGATTATGCGAATCGTGAACTCACATTTTCCGAAGTAACCATGAATGGAAAAGAAACTACCTATCTAGAGGTAGCAAAAGGAGAAACAGTTAAAATTAAAACTAGAATAGAATCCCAAAGAGCTGGAGATTATTGTCCTGGTTGTATTGTTCAAATATATTGGGGTATAAGAGATTACACTTCCGTTTGTGCGAAGAGTTTTGGAGGTTATAGATTTACTAAAAAGAGGTCTAAACATACGTTCAAAGCACCTATGAAAGACGGTATTTATTATATCACGATGGGAGGAACATTAGAGTATAGTTGTAAAAATAACAACCAAAGACCTAGGTGTGAGTCAGACTATGCTTTTGCTGTATTAAAAGTAGGTAATCCAGACCCAGAGAAAAAAATCACATTAGAAAACGTAAAAGTTAATGATGTAGAACATTTAAAAACAAGCGTGGTTAAATCTGGACCATTTGGCTCTTTAAATAAAATAGAGTGGTTCTTTGAAGGTGAGAAACTATCCTATGATGAGCAACAGGAAATACCCTTGTCAGAATTTGGAATCTATAAGGTTTTGTGGTCTAATTGTTTAACAAGTATTTCTGAATCAATTAACTACACAGCAAGTGCTGCAGAACTTATTCGTAAACCTGGTTTCGTGGATGATAGTTTACCTGTTGATGAACCACAAGATGTATTAACTAATGATGATACAGATATTGCCGTTTTAATTGAAAACAACGATAAGTTTGTCTTGAAAAATTTAATCTTTGATTTGGATAAAGCTACAATTAAACCAGAGGCTCAAAAGGTACTGAATCAATTGGCTCAAATTATGAATGACCAACCTACAATGAAGATTCTTTTGGAAGGTCATACGGCGATAGGTAATGCGCGTCAAAATAAAGTATTATCTGAACGCAGGGTAGCTTCCACCAAAAAATATCTTGTTGGGCAAGGTGTTGCCAAAAGCCATATTAAAACGAAGGGTTGGGGACAGCAAAAGCCTTTAGTAGTTACTAGGAATATAACCGAGGGAAGAATAAATAGGAGAGTAGCCATTCAAATTTTAGCTCGCTAATTAAGTAATTAGTGCAAAAAGAAAGCGGCTGCCTAAAACAAAATAGGCAGCCGCTTTTTTATACAAATAAACTGTATTTTTTACTTGTCTTCATTGGAGAGCACATCAGCCATTTCCAAGGCTTCGTCCATTTCATTTGAAACAGGTACAGAATCCTTTAGGGCTGTAAATTTTTTCACCCGCTCCATCTCATCTTCATCACCAGAGAAATACGGAAACACATCCATAACTGGTGACTCGGATATAGCCGGGATGGTATATTCTCCCAAGGTATCTTTCATAATACCATTGGTGTTATCAAATGCTTCTTTAACATCATTTGCCTGTACCAAAAGATATTGATTTGTCTTACGTTCCTTTCCACTTTCTTCATCAAAAGCAATTAAAGAAACGCGCGATTTAAACCATCTATCTGAATTCTCGAAAGGATGTATTTCTGCGTAGTTAGCTACTTTAATATTGGTGATTTTAATTTCATCACTATCACTTAAATACGCAGACATTTCTTCTGTAATTCTACTTTCTGCTTCGGTATAGCTTATTGCATCAACTAAAAACGGCTCCGTTTTTACTTTTGCCACTCCAGATGCTTCATCAATTTTTCTATATTTTACTTTACATTCATACCACGTTGCACTCATATCTATTCTGTTTTAAGGATGGCAAATATAGGGTGTGAATATAGTGTAGAAAGTGAATATGTAGAATAGATATTCACAATTGTAAGAACATAGGCATACCCCATTTAGGTTGAGGAAGTTAACCTTTGTTAAATGTTTTGATTTGCTCAAATTACTGATAAATATTAAACTAAAAGACTTATAACTTATTACTATTTAAATATGATTTTAATTCTTCTCTATAGCTGTTTCCTACTGGTATTTCTGAATTATTAATAAGTACACATTTTCCATTATACTGACTAATTTTAGGTAATGGGACAATATAAGACTTATGAATTCTCATGAATTGATACGGCTTTAATTTAGCTTCTAAAGATTTTAAAGTTTTAAGCGCTAAGCAATAATTGTTCCCTGTGATAATTTTAGCATAATCTTTCAAACCTTCAATATAATCTATGTCTGAGACTAAAATTTTTATAAATTCATCTCCTTCTTTTACAAAAAACGAAGGCTCAATTATATGCTGCTTCTCGTTTGATTGAAGCTTTTCAAAACGACTAATTGCTTTACAAAAGCGTTCGAATGATACAGGCTTTAATACATAATCGACAACCTCTAAATCAAAACTTTCTACCGCATACTTATTAAAGGAAGTAGTCATGATAAATTTGCTATTGGCCTTGGAAAGTTTTACCAATTCAATCCCAGAAATTTCAGGCATTGCAATATCAGTAAACACCAAATCTATAGTATGTTCTTCCTTTAGAAATTTAAAAGCCTCAACTGCATCTGTAAAAACATGAGTCACTTCAAAGTTTGAAAACCGTTTTAAATGATGTGTTATGACATCAATAGCCAAAGGTTCATCATCAATTATAATCGTCTTATATACCTTCATTTAATCCATGATTATTTTAAGTACTGCAGTATATGTTTTGGTATTGGTTACGGTTTCTATAGTAGCGCTTTTAGGGTACAGTAGTTGTAAACGTTGTTTTAGATTTTTAAGACCTTTGCCTTCTCGTGTACTTTCTTGAAAGTGCTGTTTAGTGATAAGACTGTTTTCTACAATAGCTATTAATTCAGTGTTTGTATTGGATATGTTTATATGTACGAATGCTTCTTTGGAGTTGGTATAAAACCCGTGCTTAAAAGCATTTTCTACTAGTGTTATTAATAAAAAAGGAGCAATTAAAGTTGCTTCTTCAGTAGTATTAGTAAAGTTGAATTTAATGCGTGCATCATTACCAAATCGTATTTTTTCAATGGCAATGTACTGTTCTATAAAAGCTATCTCTTTGCTTAATGGAACTTTTGTAAGATGCGTATCATCCGTTAGGTAGCGCATCATATTTGATAGTTTTAAAATATAATCGGATGTTTCTGGATGGTTTTTTAGGGATAAACTATAAAGCGAGTTGAATGCATTAAATAAGAAATGGGGATGTAATTGATTTCTTAGCAGGTGCTCTTTTGCTTGATTTAGTTCTAGTTCTAACTTCTTATATCTATTTAGGTATGCTAATCTATTTATTAAGTAAATACTTGAGTAAAACAGCAGAGACAGCCCAAGTAGATAGCTAAAGTATTCAAAGCTTTGTTCAAAATCTATGTCTCCATGTATTCTATAATCTTTACCCATGGCCAGGAGAAATAGAAAAACTCCAAATGCTAGTACATAGCCTATTTTTTTAAAAATACTAGTTAACTTAAACACATAGTAATAGAGACCATAAGCAAGTATACCGCTTACAAGGTATTCCATGGCAGCACTTGTTAAAAAGAATAAAAAATCATCTGGAATAGCGGTTAAAGCAGATTGAACAAGTAGTACCGATACAATAGCTATAAAAACTGCATGAAAACAAGTTTTTATCAAGCGTATGGTCTTACTGGATAGTTCTAATATCATATAGTATCATAAATGGAGTGTAAATATATAAAAAGGAGCTGCCGTTAAGTCGATTAGAAAGCTAGGTTCGTCTATTCATCTTACGGGTTTATCTATCTGATTTTCATAGCAGCATAAATAATTTGATGTTTGGAGGGTAATCACTTTAAAAATTTCAACATGAGAACCTATTTGCTCCTTACTATTTTATGTTTTAGTTCATTTCATCTTAATAGCCAAAAGTTAGCACTTGAAAAAGCATCACCTTTTACTGCTGTGCGATGGGAAAATGAGGAACCTATTGTTCAATTTGAAGGTAATTGGTATCAATTTGAGAAATTAGATCATTTTACTAAAATTAAATTATTGGATTTTTGCAAAGAACAATTTGGAGATAAATGGAAGAGACGTTTTTCCGAAGATTTAGTTGAAGTGCTAAACGAGTTAGGTTATCAACCTAATGTAAACGTTAGGCTCCAACTATCTCAGAATGGAGTTTTGACCCATGTTGAAGGATTATTTAGCTATCTAAATAGGCAGAAATCTTACCAATACAACAAAGCCGTCAAAGCGAAGCTAACAAGTGAAAACGTACGCCAAAATATTCCAGTAACGGAAGCACTAGAGGATATCAGACAATTTGAAGAACTATTGGGGTCTACCTCTTCTTATGCGCAAGTTTCCACATATGATTATATTTTTTCTTTAAAACAATTAGCAAACGTAATTTCAAAAGAAACCAGTGATGTTAGTACGCAGAGACTTACTAATGAACTTGGTAAAATTCTTTCCGAAATAGGGGATAGGCATTCTTTTGTTAGAAATGAGTCTATTGATCAAAAGAAAAAAGATGCTTATCATTTAAAATTACCCTTTGGTGTTACTACAGTAGCAGGCCAATTTGTGGCCGTAAAGCAACATGTAAAAAATCCACACTACAGCTACTATTACACTACACATCCCTTTCTTAAAAGTATAGATGGAATAGCAATAGAAGTACTAGTTGATAGCTATAATCACAGGGATAAAAAAGCACCATACCAAGCAAAAATTACTAGAGGAGCGAATGCGGTACAGTACTATGGCGCACTTTTGTTTAAAAATAATATACGCTGCCCAGATAGTGTGACTGTGGTATTTGCCAATGGCGTATCCGATAGAACTGAAGTATTTAAACTAAGCGCTGCGAATTATAACTATGTTTCAAAATTAACAGACAAAAACAATACGGATAAAAGGAAAATGGAAGATAGAAGTTTTGAAGGTTTAGCCACCATGTTAGCAGATTCGATAGGCTACATTTCAATTCCGCAGATGTATAGTTATACTAAATCTGGAGAGATTAAGGATTTTATTACAAACACATTTAAACAGTTTGCTACTACAAAGGCGGTAGTAATTGATATTAGAAATAACCCTGGCGGAACAAGAGACATACTTCAAACATTTGCAGCATATATTGTGCAACCAGAGCAGACACCTTGGATTGCTAATGTAGCTTATCTACGAACGGATAAACAGCTATTTGGGGATGAAAATTCTATGGGAAGTCGCTATTTGTATAGTTATAATTCTAAGCAGTTATCAGATAAGGACCGTAGTGCAATTGATACATTTAATATAAATTATAATCCGCAAAAAACCGTAACGAGTTCTAAGTTTAGTAGTCCATTTTATATGGTTTTACATAGCGGTAAGGACGTTTATACAAAACCTATTTATATACTGGTTAATGAAAATAGTTTTAGCGCGGCAACCGTTTTTACGAGTGCCTTTAAAGGTTTGCCTAACGTGAAAATAGTTGGAGAAACAACGGATGGCTCAAGCGGTAATTCGATTAAAATGAACTTGAAAAATTCAAATATTAGCATAAAATTATCTACTATGCTATCCTTTCAAAGAAACGGAAAGACCTTAGATGGTAATGGAACCCTCCCAGATATTCATATTCCAGCAGATGAAAAACAAATCTTGGAAGGTGTAGATAGTCAACTTCTTACCTTGGTAAAACGCATTAATACTAGGTAGTAATGATATGGTTATTCAAAGGTATGGCGCTGCTCTGCCGTGGCAGAAGCGTTTAGTAATTGATTGAATGTCTTTATGCTATCAAAATTTCGGGTAATTTCTTCTGAAATTGCAAGTCCTGATATACCAGTTGTTATGATGTCACTCACATCTACGATGGTTATACCTCCAAACCCCATAAGAGGTGTTTCTGTATGCAGCGCGTCAATAATTGCGGTGTATCCATTTAGGCCAACAGCAGCAGATTTCGTTTCAGTGGTTAGGGTAGTTCTAAAGGGACCTAATCGAATATAGTCAATCTCATTAGCAATGAAGCTTTCGCATTCTTGTATGGTATTGGCAGTACCACCAATCATTTGCCATGAAAAAAGTTGCTTTCTTTTAGTGGTATCATAGGAGCCTGTTTCATCCATATGAACACCATCTGCTTTACAGTCAATTGCTAATTTATAATCGTTGCGAATGAGCAGTCTTGTTTGAAAATGAGCCGTTATTTCTCTGACTTCATGTGCTATTTTTGAAACCCTTTTTTCCGAAACATCGGTTAGGTTCAATTGAACCAACTCAATACCAGAAGTACATGCTTTCTGTATGTTATTTACATGTTCCTGTGGCGAATTTCCTTGAGATAGGTAATGTAATTTGGGTATGATCATGAGTATTTATAAAAATTCCTGTTTTTTATCTTAGGCATGGCTTGATAAGAATAAATAAACAGACAATAAGGGTAAAATCTAAAGATAAAATAGAAAGATGTATAAATGAGGATGGAAGGCTTATTTATTTAGTATTTATTCTTTTTATTGGTAGTTAGAGGGTCTATGTTGATACATATTTCTCTCTATATCATTTGGCATAATTAGTATCAAATGTACCGTTCATCGAAAACATGAATTATCTGGTAGGGTTTTTAATCTAAGCATTGTTTTCTAACGTAAGTACTTAACAATAGATAATCTTATTTTAAAATTAAAGACCTATGAATTTTTACAAATCAATTTTTTTATTAGCTGTTCTGAGTACCCTAGTGCTAAGCTGTTCCGATGAAAATGATACCAACAACGAATTTGGTCGCCTAAAGGTTCAATTGACCGATGCGCCTTTTCCTCATGATTTGGTAGCAGAAGCTAATGTTACTGTTTTCAAAATAGATGCACGTTACAAAGGAACTGCTGATATGGAAGAGGATAGTATGGATAGTGAAGATATGACCTTAGAGGCTAGTGATGATAAACGATTTACTGTACTAATGGAAGATGAAATTCAAGTAAATCTTTTAGAATTGACCAATGGTGTTACTCAAACTATGGTAGATGTAGACGTCCCTGTTGGATCTTATGATTTGATTAGAGTTTATGTAAAAGGAATAAATGTTCTTTTAAAAGACGGAACATCCTATGATTTAAAAGTTCCGAGTGGAGAACAATCCGGTATCAAAATATTTATTAAACCAGAAATTAATGTAAACGGTGGGATAACATCAGACTTGTTGCTTGATTTTGATGTAAGTAAATCATTCGTTGCAAAAGGAGGAATAAATAACATAACAGGATTCAATTTTAAGCCTGTAATTAAGGTAAGTAATCTTTCTACTGCTGGTACTTTAAAAGGTATGATTACAGAAAAAATAGAGGATGAAAATGTTGGGGTAGAAGGAGTACAAGTGGCTGTTTTTATTGCAGACACACTAAATACAACTACTTTTTCTGATATTGATGGCGGGTATATGATTATGGGCTTAGATGCAGGCTCGTATACCGTAGAGGTCGAAAAAATGGATTACCTAATGCAAACAGTAACTGAAGTGCAAATAGATGCAGCTAATCAAACAGTTCTAGATTTTGAAATTCAAATTGAAGAGTAAATAATTTTTCTTAAATAAAAAGAGCGGGATAGTTCCCGCTCTTTTTTTGTTTAAATAATACAAGTTTTGTAGTACAATTGCTCTAACTTCCAAATGAAAACCATTAGGGTTTCCTCAATAAATTAGGCTAAATTGTTGCTGCTAATCTACTTGCTTGGTTTATGGCACGTTTAGCATCCAGCTCTGCAGCTACAGCTGCACCACCCACTACATGTACCTTTATGCCTTCAGCTTCTAAAGGCGCTACTAAAGCATTCAATGGTACTTGACCTGCACAAACAATCACATTATCTACCGCCAATATCTTTTGTTCTTCGTTTTGAACGTAGTGTAACCCTTCATCATCAATCTTAGTGTACTGAACATTATTAATGAATTGTACTTTTTTCTTTTTCAAAGTAGACCTGTGAATCCAACCGGTAGTTTTACCTAAGTTGCCTCCAAACTTGCCTTTACTTCTCTTAAACATAAATATTTCTCTGGGGGAAGGATGCACTTCTGCACTAATACCTTCAATACCACTTCTAGCTTCCATAGTCTTATCAATTCCCCATTCTTTTAACCAAGCATCAATATTCAATGCGGTACTTTCTCCTTCATGTGCAAGATATTCAGATACATCAAAGCCTATTCCTCCAGCACCAATAACAGCAACACGCTTGCCAACTGGTTTCTTAAGCTTTAAGACATCTATGTAGTTGTATACTTTAGGGTGGTCTATACCCTCCATTTTTGGTTTTCTAGGATGTATTCCGGTAGCAATAATAACTTCATCAAAATTCCCATTTTTCAAATCTGCTGCAGTTACCTTGGTATTTAGTTTTAGGGTTACCTGCTGTAATTCTATTTGTTTGTTGAAATAACGGATGGTTTCATAAAATTCTTCTTTCCCTGGAATTTGCTTCGCCATATTAAATTGTCCACCAATTTCTTTGTCAGCATCAAACAGCGTAACGGCATGTCCACGTTGCGCAGCAATAGTAGCGGCAGACAAACCAGCGGGACCAGCTCCTACCACAGCAATTTTTTTCTTGTTCGTTGTAGGTAGGTAATTTAATTCCGTTTCATGACAGGCTCTAGGATTTACTAAACAACTAGCTACCTTTTGCTCAAAAACGTGATCTAAACACGCTTGGTTGCAACCAATGCAGGTATTTATTTCATCTGTTTTATTGGCTTGGGCCTTATTTACCCATTCTGGATCAGCCAAAAAGGGCCTAGCCATAGAAATTAAATCTGCATGACCGTCTGCAAGCACTTGTTCAGCTGTTTCTGGCATGTTTATTCTATTAGAAGTAACCAAGGGGATGGTAAGTTCTTCTTTCATTTTTTTAGTAACCCATGTAAATGCCGCTCGGGGAACAGAGGTTGCAATGGTTGGTATACGAGCCTCGTGCCAACCAATACCAGTATTTATAATCGTTGCTCCAGCTTTTTCAATCTCTTTACCTAAGGCTACCACTTCCTGCCACGTACTTCCTTTTTCTACTAAGTCTAACATAGATAAGCGGTAGATGATGATAAAATCTGTTCCTACAGCTTCACGTGTTTGCTTAACTAAAGCAATGGGCAAACGCATTCTATTTTCGTAGCTTCCACCGTAATCATCAGTACGCTTGTTTGTTCTTTCTGCAATAAATTGGTTGATTAGATACCCTTCAGAACCCATGATTTCTACCCCATCATAACCAGCCATTTTAGCTAAAGAAGCAGCGTTTACAAAATCACGAATAGTACGTTTAACACCAGATTGTTTTAGTTTAAAAGGTTTAAAAGGAGTTATGGGCGATTTTATGGCAGACGGCGCTACTGCAAAAGGATGATAGCCATACCTACCAGAGTGTAATATTTGCATACATATTTTGCCACCTTCTGCGTGTACAGCATCTGTAATTACTTTGTGATGCCTTGCATGTTTCTTAGTGCTCATACGAGCAGCAAAAGGAGCTGTCCAGCCTTGTATATTAGGGGCGATTCCACCAGAAACGATAAGGCCAACACCACCTTTAGCACGTTCTGCGTAATAGGTTGCTATTTTCTCTAACCCGTTTTTCTTCTCTTCTAAGCCTGTATGCATTGAACCCATGATAATTCTATTTTTTAGGGTTGTAAAACCTAAATCTAAGGGCTCAAAAATATGTTCGTATGTGGTCATTGGTCGTTGCGTTTTATAAACAGATGCTATGCGTGCATAACATTGGGTAAGGTACGTTTTTTTAGGATGAACTCAGAATAGTGTAATAGCTCATTGCTTTAGTTCATATATAATAAAGTCAATCTTAAAACCGGTTCATACGTATTAGATGAATCTATATACATACTACATGACAATTAGTATCGTAGTAGTGCAACTCTTGATTAGACCTGCCAATTAATTAATCAAAATTCCTTTAACACAAGGACTTCCATTTTGTTAAATTATTATGTTTTAATTAGATATACTTTAACAGCAGTGCAGCAATTATAGAGATAGGTTTGTTTCTCAAACAACAAACTAACGCTACATGGTATTAAAACTACGGGTGCTCATTCCGAGTATGCTTCTCCTATGGACCTTTGGAACAGCACAGGATTTAGAACCTACAAGAAGTACAGCGGATCTCTCTAATAGCACATTTTTAGAACGAACCGAATTTAAAGTTGCCTACTCGGGTAATATATTCTGGAACAACGGACTAAATTTTGGTGCAGAATATCTATTAGTGGAGAACAAAAAAGTAAAAAACCGAAAACGCGGACAACGAACAAACACACACGAGTTTCTTTTAAATGGTACACTTGGAGTTACTACAAATTTTTCAAATCAAACAGACACAGGTATTTTTACCAACTACGGTATGATGTGGCGTAGAACCAATAAGAAGAATAAGCAATTTAGTATTGCTTTTAATCCTTTAGGTTATTACCGTTCATTTTTACCAGAAACCTATGAAGTTATTGGCGATAACGTAGAAAAGGTATTTCTGCCTGGCCGTGGTTACTATGCCCCATCAGTAACGGTAGGTATTGGTAAACAAAGAAAAGGCAAGAAAATAACTGGACGATATTTTAATATAAATCTTATGTTGCGCACCCCTTATAACGCAGGAACACTACCAGCTATTCATCTTCAATATGGGTATCGTTTTAACTTCAAAAAGAAATAAAGAGATGCATAAAAAAATATATAAATTCTCAAAACAAATACTTGTGATTCTCGTATTAACTACGGCGTTTTCATGTACTAAGGAAGAAAATACCAGCAACTTAAGCGAAACCATATTCGTACGTCATAAAGATGCAGATATGCCTGCCTATATTCATGGCAATGCAACAGATAATATATTTTTGATCATGTTACATGGAGGCCCGGGAGGCATTGGCTTAAGCTATAGAGGTCCTGCATTTGATGTAATTGAAAACGAATTTGCTGTAGTCTATTTTGATCAACGAGGTTCTGGTATGGCGCAAGGCAGTTATTCCGAAGAAGGAATTACTATTGATATCATGGCAGAAGATGTTTTAGCCCTTGTACAAGTGTTAAAAAAGAAATACGGTGATGATGCTCGTTTTTTCTTAATGGGTCATAGTTGGGGTGGTACTTTAGGGCCCGCAGCTCTATTGAAGGATCAAAGTGATTTCCTTGGTTGGATTAACGTGGATGGATCTCATAATACCAAAGGCTTGTATGCAGCATACATCTCTAATTTTAGACGAGTGGCAGCGGAGCAAATTGAATTGGAAAATGAGGTATCGTACTGGAACATGGTTTTTGAAATAATCAATTCTGTTGGTACTCAATATAGCAAACAAGACATGTATGCACTAAACTCAGAAGCCTTTGAGGCAGAATATACCTTAGAACAAACTGATATAATAAATGCGAATGTTGAAAGTGATTATAATACCATTTTAAATTACAACCTATTAACGCTATTTTGGAATATGTTGAATACACAAAGTATTTTAGATGATGATCTCTTTGAAACGATAGACTTTACAAACAGACTTTCAGAAATAACTATCCCGTCTACCGTAATGTGGGGAAGTCATGATATGGTAGTTCCAATTAATTTTGCAGAAGAAGCCTTTGATAACTTAGGCTCTAGTGATAAAAGTTTATTGTTTTTTCAGAAATCTGGACATTCTCCTATGTTTAGTGAACCAGATTTATTTGCAACTAAAGTACTGGAGTTTATGAATGAACATAAAGAGTAATAAGAGGTAAAGAATAGCGCTTGTTGGTTTTAGTTTTCTTTTAATATTATGAAGGTATTTGATGCCTCTTTCTAAAGTCAATAGGTGTACTATTCGTTTTCTGCTTAAATACTTTTGAGAAATAGGCATAATCCTCGAATCCTAGGCTTATAGCAATATCGTTAAGAGAACTAAATGTGTGAACAATGAGTCGTTTTGCTTCTAAAATAACACGTTCTGCAATCACCTCAGTGGTTGTTTTATTTATAGTGGCTCGCGTTACTCTGTTTAAATGTTTTGGACTAATATTCAATTTCGAAGCATAAAAACTAGCAGACTTATGTGTTCTATAATAGCGTTCTATGCTCTGTTCTAGCTTTTCAATTATGTCGAGAGCCGTTACTGAAGACACCATCTTAAATTCACTATAATCTGTGTAAAGCCTTGAAATATCTATATATAAAGCTGTAATGAGACTAGCTATTTTCTGATTTTTAAAAGCACCTTCTTTACCATGCTCTGTGTTTATTGCTTTAAACTGTTGGCTAATATCAGCTAACGCTGCCTGTTTTACATTTAAGAATGGAGGATTGGTATGTGAAAAGTAAAAAGGATATTGAGATAGGTTGTGATTGGAAAAATGGCAATCATAAAAATCCTCGGTATGAAAAAAGATAAAACCCTTCGGTTGTGATGTAAACTCCCAGGAATGCGTCTGACCAGGCTTTAAAAAAAACAGGCTTCCTGCTTTTATATCATACACATTAAAGTCTATGTTATGACTACCTGTTCCACTTGTAAATAATACACAAAGAAAAAAATCGTGTTTGTGAGCCTTATGAATAATATTCTTATTGCGAACAAGATGTTTTTCAAGGTGGTTACTATAGAAATCACCTTCAGATATTTTTGTATCAAATTGTTTAATACTTAGAATAGGAAGCATCTTCATTTTTAAGCTTTATGTCCTAAAAGTACAACTAATTACGTTATTCGTATAAGTGTATTTAGTGGACAAATAACTATCTTTGAAATATAGATAAATATTGTAATAATACGCTGTAAATCAGTATATTAAATATGTATTTTGATTAAAAAAAGTAATTTATGTTGAAATTTTTAAAAGGAACAAAAGTATACAGTGTTTTAAATGGTAGTTGTCCTGTATGTCAAAATGAACCTATGTATGAAGTTAAGAATCCATATACGCTTTCTAGTACCTTAAAAATGAATGAAAGGTGTGCAAGTTGTGATACCAAGTATAAGATGGAGCCTTCCTTCTTTTATGGTGCTATGTATGTAAGCTATCCAGTAGGTATATTTTTTGCTGCGGTTACGTTTGTACTATCTTATTTTGTGTTTGGTCTGGATTTAATCCCGACATATATCGCCATTGTAATAGTCATGATAATCAGTTTACCTATCATACTTAGGATATCTAGAAATATTTGGATCAATTTTTTTAAGCATTACAAGAAAGAGAAACATACAGTTAATTTAAAACAATAAGGTCATGAATAATTTAATAGGAATAGATCAGAAAAAAGCAACAGAACTAAGTGCTAAGCTCAATCAACTTTTAGCAGATTACCAAGTGTTTTATCAGAATCTTAGAGGTTTACACTGGAACATACAGGGTAAGGAATTTTTCGAATTACATTTGAAATTTGAAGAGCTGTACAATGATGCTGTTATTAAAGTTGATGAGATAGCAGAACGGATATTAACGCTAGGAGGGGAGCCGTTACACACTTTCACAGATTATCTAAAGGCATCTAATATTGCTGAAGAGAAAAGTATAACAAACGGTACTGAAGGTATTAGTATAGTGGTTAAAAACTTCTCAATTATTATACTTTTCGAGCGAGAAATTTTAAGTCTGGCTGGGGACGCAAATGATGAGGGAACCGTAAGTTTAATGAGTGATTATATATCCCAAACAGAGAAAACCTTATGGATGCTAAATTCTTACTTACAGTAAGTTACGCTTCTAAATAAAGAGAACAAAAGAAATAACAGGTGCAGTAATTATATCATCATATAATGGCTGCACCTGTTGTGTTTTCAACGTATTAATAGTTTAATTTATCTGTCAATTCCTGACTTGTTTGTAAATTTAATTGGTCTTTTATGTGATTATTCTAAACGTTTACATACCAATAGGGCAAACAAAAACTTTAGTATCATGAAAACAACTTCAAAAGAAAAAAATATCAGAGCAACTCTTATCAAATGGTATTTATGTGAGGTACGTTTGTTTAAGCGTATACTGGGTATAAAGTAGCTAATTGTTATGTAGGTTTGTTTTTAGGGGTTCGCTTAAATTTTGGGTTTGCGCAGTGCTTAAGCAGCGGCGTGTAAAAACGCATTTGAGGTAGTAGCGGTATTGCAAGAACAACCTATAGACATCTTGTTTCTGGATATTAACATGTCTAAACTTTCTGGATTAAGTCTACTCAAAACAATGCAACAAAAACCAGCGGTCATAATTACTACCGCGTATCCAGAGTATGCTATTGAAGGTTTTGAACTTGCGGTAACAGACTATGTATTAAAGCCCTTTTCCTTAGAACGTTTTATGCAAGCGGTGAATAAAGTAACACAGAAGCCAGAGCCAGTTGTTCTGCATGCTATAGAAGTAAAGGAGCAGGCTGTTTCATCCGTATTTGTGAAGAGTGATAAGAAAATCATTAAAATTAATTTTGACGATATCCACTATGTAGAAGCCTATGGTAATTATATTAAAATATATACGGACCAAATGGTGCTCACACAACAAACCTTATCAGATTTCTTAGAGAAACTCCCAAGTAATTTTTTACGTATTCACAAGTCCTTTGTGATTAATTTTAAGGAACTAAAACTAATAGATGGCAACGAGATTGTGCTGGAAAATGAGGTCAAACTACCTATAGGAAAATCGTATAAGAAGGCTGTATTAGATAGGATTTGAGGTGGTAGTAGTTTAACTTTTGTTTCTCTAAATTTTTCTTCTTAAAAGGTAATGAAACCAACATAGGGGTTCATAAATTTTAAATCAAAAAAAGACAAGCTATGAATGCAGGTGTGTGGACAATAATTCAATTGCATTATCTAGCTCTTTAAGTCTAAATTCTTATTAGTGCCTTATCTTATATCTATTCTGTAGAAATAAAAATTGTACATCAAATTAAACCTTTTACCTATGACGAAGTCAAATTGTAATGTTTAACTAAAACAATACATAAGATGGTGCATAAGAGAATTAAAATTAAAAAATTTGGAAGTTTTTTTGGTTTAATAAAAGCTGTGTTTACAGTTATTGTTTTGTCACTTTATTTTAGCTGTAGTTCTAATGAAAAAGAGGATGAATCTTCAGAAGATGAACCTATTGATATTACATTAAATTCCCCAGTCCTTCAAACACCAGAACCAGTTATCTACCTTGCCGATAATCTAGATGAGCAAGATCAATTAGGATGGTGTATAGATACTCAAGGTCTTGGATTCAATGAGACCCTACATGCACATTCTTGTAAACCAGCAGGAGGTGACGTTCAGTTTTATTATAATGAAGAAACACAACAAATATGCTCAGTAGAGTTTACGGATTTTTGTATAGAAATGACTGGTGGTCCTGTTGAAGGAATGTCTTTAAGCCTTATCACTAGTGATGCTAGTTCTTCTGATCAGAAGTTTAATTATGATGAAGAGAGTGGTGAGTTTAGGCCAGAAGGTGATGATAATCTATGTATTGCCGCCGGTACCATAAGTTCTGCAGCGGGTATTTACATGTCCCGCTCATTATCCTTAGAAGCTGTTACAAGCACTGACGAAAGTTTAAAAAAGTGGGTTATTGCAGGTACAGGCCCAAATACAGATTAATTATAGTAATAGCTGCCTATTGGCTACAGTCTAGACCAACGATATAATATGTTTCACAACAATTATTATTCATATAGTTAATCTCTTCGTATGTTTATAAGGTTGGTTTGTAATTAAGTTCAAACCTACCCATTCAGTTTACACATGAACTTTAATAAAAACATATTTACCTTTTACTTAGCATTGGTTTCACTTACTGGGTTTTCTCAGACTGGTCCGGGAGGAGTAGGAACAAACAATGGAAGTTCGGATTTAGTAATGTGGTATAGGACAGATAATGCGGTAACGACTAGCGGTTCAAATGTAACAAATTGGGGTAATTCTGCAGGATATACTGCTCATGATATGACACAGAGTGGAAGTAGTGCTCCTCAATTGATTTCTGCTTCTCTCAACGGGTATGACGAAATACAATTCAATGCGGCTGGAATATTACAAACAGGATTAAACCTTAGTACAAGTAACTTTGTTACAAATCAAGCATCATCTTTTATTTACGCTAAGGCAAATGCAATAACATCTTCCTGGCCTTATTCCACATTACCGCATCAGACTCAGCGATTTTCTTGCCACATTCCTTGGTCAAACGGTACTGTTTATTTTGATATAGGACAGTGTTGCGGTGCAGCAGCAAGAATTCAAGTAATTGGTTTATCAGACTTAACAGGCTATTCTTTATGGTCCTATGATGCCAACCTATCTTCAGGAAAACAACTGTATAGAAATGGTGGGCTATTACAAAACCGTGCAAGCTCGTCAGCATACACTTCCCACGCATCTCAGAGATTTGGACTAGGTGATAATTTTAATGGAAATATGACGGAGGTGATTATTTTTAAAACAAAAGTAAACACAGCTCAGCGATTCATTATTGACAACTATTTAGCAGCAAAATATGGTCAAACCTTAGCTGCAAATGATGTGTATACACAAGATAATTCCGGTAGTGGAAATTATGATCATGATGTGGCGGGCATTGGGCAGGCTACAGACGGTACAAATCAGCTAGACTCTCAAGGAACTGGTATCGTAAGAATATCAGGAGCTACAGATTTAGGGAACAACGAATTTTTTATGTGGGGCCATAATAATAGCACTCTTTTACTAACTAATACCACAGACGTGCCCTCCAGTACGTCTCATGCAAGAATGGAAAGGGTATGGAGGGTTAGTGAAACAAATAGCTCTTCTACTGCTATAGAAGTAGGCGCCATAGATATCAGAGTTGATATGACAGGAATTACTGGCTACAGTTCAGCCCAGCCACCACAACTATTGGTAGATACAGACAATGATGGATTTTTTAATGACGAAACTCCTTTAACTACTGCAATAGCATTAGGAAGCAATGTATATAGGTTCAATGGGGTAACAACGCTCAATAACAATGCAAGGTATACTTTTGGTATTGGGTTAAAAACAGTTATTACAAATCGAAGGATTACCCATAGAGTGAATAAAAATTGATTGTAAGTCTATTAAAAAGTACCAGGTCGCCGGTATAGTATATGTAATCTTCTTTTCTTCTGTAATGATAGTAGAAACTTGTTAACTAGCCGTCAATAGGAGGGCAGGCAATATGTATGGTTTGCTCGTTTACTACAAATCTGAATACACCACGAAAAATCATTATTGGATTCCTATTAATTTTATCTATATTTAAATACATCAAAGGTTTAATACCCGCGTTTTTCTTCCCCAATAAATTGTTGCTCCATAAATTATTCATAGACAATATCTAAATAATGGGTGTTGTTTAGACTTTTATCAACCGTTCTAACAAAAATCCAAATATGAAACCTATTCCAATTTTTTTATTCCTATTCCTATTCGGTCAATTGCAGATATGTATAGCACAACAAAAGCCTAAAATTGAGGACTATTCAAAAGGTGAATTAGAAATTAAAGTAAGTCCTTTTGGTTTTGAAAACCCAATACGTGTAGGTAAAATTACGCCTGATGGAAGTATTCATTTTAATTGGAATAATGATATTTCCTCCATAAAAGACCCCGAATTTTTTATGTCTTCTATTAAGAATACCGTTGGTATGACATTTTGTAATGACAAGGAAATAGATCAAGACAATGAAGATTCCAAATCTGTGGATGCAAGCGGTTTATTTCTATATAAAGATGGGCAACAGGTTGGGGTCTTAATGGCCGGTACGGAGAAAGGAATAGAAGATAACAAAGGTTCTAATAGAAGTACGAGTTTGATTTTAGGTAGTACTATTTCATGGATTTATGTTGATAGTGATGTACTATTTAATGGAAAATGCAGTGTAAATTTTGAGCAGGAAAATGTGTATAGTTTTAAGGAAGTTACGCGCTACAGTCTTCAGTTTAAAAAAGGATGGAATATGATTCTTAACACTTTGGTTGAAAAGGAAGATTGGAAAAACGAAACAGCATTGGGGAGTTTGCCAAAAACAATGACAAAATCTTCAATAACTGAAATTCCAAATACCATGAATTGGTATCTCAACTATTGGGCAGATTAATATAGATTATAATTTAACTGTGATTACAGCTACTCGTCATATCTTAGAAGAACACTTTCAAAAGGCATTATAGCTATCTTCCTTAGTTATTGTTTAAGTCTTTAACTGCTTACTGTTGAGTATCGGCATGGTCATATTAGAAAATTGGCAGGCCCTTTGTAATTTGCTTCCTCTAGAAAAACCAATTATATTTAGGAAATTATCTTAAATATAAAAGGAAAATAAATGGTTAAAATAGCCTATATCGGTGCAGGAAGCTTACAGTTCGGACCTGTTATAGTTCAAGACATTCTAATGAGTTCAACATTGTGTGAAAATGGTATCGAAATCCATCTGATGGATATAGAAATAAGCCATCTAGATCATGTAATCAAGCATGGGGAATATGTAAAAGAGAAGTTGCACCGTAAAGCTATAATTATAGCAACAACAGACAGAGATGAGGCAATAAAAGACGCCGATTTCGTTATTTGTGCTCTTGAAAAAGACCGTAATGTATATTGGTCTCAAGACTTCCATATCCCTAGAAAATACGGTTTCAAACAAGTATACGGTGAAAATGGCGGAGTAGGATCTCTATTTCATGCCTTACGAAATATCAAGGTGATTATGGATTTAGCAAGGGCCATGGAAAGTTTATGTCCCAATGCCATGCTGTTGAATTTTTCCAATCCTGAACATAAAATTTGTGAAGCTGTTACACGCTTAACGACTATAAAAACAGTTGGATTATGTCATGGTGTTTTTATGGGTAGAGAACAACTATCTGAGTTATTGGATGTTCCCTTAAACGATTTGCAGACCAAAGCCTGCGGTATGAATCACTTTACCTGGTTCCAAGAGATTATTCAAAAATCTACAGGAGAAGATTTATATCCAAAATTACGGGAGATAGAAAAAAATGGAGATTGGTTGGCCAAATGGCACGAGCTGGCCTTGGGTAGAATTTTGTTTAGACGATTTGGACAATGGCCTTCGCCAGCTTCCAATCACTACGGAGAATATCTTCGTTGGGCAGAAGAGTTTGTGATTCCGCAAGTGCAATTTTTCTATGACCCTTATGAGGGTCATCCTTGGGAAAATAATCAAATCCCTGAAGGAGTATATACCGTTGATCGCGTGGATTATGAACGCGAATGGACCAAAGATTGGAGTAAGAAACTCTTACCAGTTGGAAGTACTGAAGAAATTGAACTAGAAAATGAAGATGGTAGTTTTAAGAGCTCCGGCGAAATAGCCACTCAGATTATGGAGGCTGTGGTGAGTAATAAAAAACAATGGCTTGAAGCCGTAAATGTGCCTAATAAAGGGGCGATTCCTAATTTACCCGATGACTTGGTGGTAGAACTTCCTGCGTATTGTGATGCAAGTGGCATACAACCTGTGCGTATGGAAGCCATTCCTGAAGGCATTGCTGCAACCATTCGACTGCATGCCAGCATTCATAAACTCTTGGTAGAGGCTTATGATGAACAATCCAGGGACAAGTTATTACAGGCCATTCTAATTGAACCAACGGTAAACTCCTATCGCAATGCGGTAGATATGTGCAAGGAGATGCTAAGCTTACAAAAAGAGGTATTGCCTCCTCTCTATTAAATGTGCTGTTACTACAATCAACTAAAAGCATATAGCTATGGGTCTTGAATTCTTAGATTGGGCCGTGATTGTGGGCTACATGCTTTTGTCTATAGGTATTGCCGTTTTTGTAGCAAAAAACAAAGCAAATAATATTACAGAGTTTTTTGTCGCAGGACGCAACTTACCCTGGTGGCTTCTGGGAACTTCTATTGCTGCTACCTGGTTTGCTACAGACGCTCCTTTAGCGGTAACTGCATTGGTACGCAGCAAGGGTATTTATGGGAATTGGCTTTGGTGGTACTTAGGTACAGGTATTATGATGATGGTGTTTTTCTATGCTAAATACTGGCGTAGGGCAGAAATATTAACCGATGCAGAATTGATTGAGTTACGCTACAGCGGTAAATCTGCTTCAGTGCTTCGAGGTTTTACGGCTGCATTCTTTGGTATTTTTAAAAACTGTATTTCTTTAGGGTGGGTTATTTTGGCCATGCTCAAATTTTCGAATATTATGTTAGGTTGGAGTGCTGAATTTGCCCTCGTGATTACATTGACTTTCGCTCTGGTGCATACCCTAACATCAGGAATTAAAGGGGTTGTTATATTGGATATGTTACATTTTTCAGTGGGTACCATTAGTACAATTATACTTGCAATTTTAATATTGGTTAAAGTAGGTGGTCCAACAGAGCTAGCCACTCAAATTTCGGCAAGAACGGATGCGCCGGCAGGCATATTGGATATGTTTCCAGACTTTTCACATATCGGAGCTACAGAAATGATTGCTTTTATTTGCCTTATCGGGGTATTATGGCTTGGGCAGGCGCAAGGTGATGGTTATATTGTACAGCGCCTATTTTCTGCAAAAAATGAAAAACATGCCATCAAAGCATCGTTATGGTTCGCTGTAGCAGCAGTTGTAATTCTAACTTGGCCTTGGATTGTTATTGGATTGGGTTCTATCCTTATTTTACCCATTTCTGAAGCTTCAACAGCCCTTATGGCAGATCCAGAACTGGCGTATCCTATGATGATAAATGCCGTGCTTCCTGTGGGACTAAAAGGACTTTTGGTAGCAGCTTTCATGGCGGCTTTTATGAGTACAGTAGATACCCATTTGTGCTGGGGCGGCTCGTATATGGTCAATGATATTTACAAACGTTTTATGCATAAGAAGGCGAGTGATGGTCATTACCTCTTGGTTTCTCGTATTAGCATTGTGCTGCTATTATTACTTTCAGCCGCCGCCGCTTGGCAAATGGATAGTATTGCCGGAGCTTGGATATATATTATTGAAATTGTTTCAGGTATCGCAATCATTTTAATGTTGCGTTGGTTTTGGTGGCGTATCAATGCCTGGTCGGAAATTACCAGTATGATTTCTGCCTTAATTTTGGCTAATGGATTTTTATGGATCAAATGGATACATAATTTCGGGTGGATTAGTGACGCCCTATTAGAACAAGTAAGTGGCTGGTACCAAGATGATGTTGCCTTAATCCGCGCAACAGTGCTACTCTTGGTTTGCACAGTAATAAGCCTTATCGTTACTTTTGCCACTAAACCAGTGGATAACAATAAACTGCTATCTTTCTATAAGAAAGTACGCCCCAAAGGGTGGTGGGGTCCTATAGCAGCACAAGTACCAGACATAGTAGATACGGGTAGTTCTCGGCATTCCTGGCTAGGTTTTATTTTTGGTGTTATCTTTTTAAATAGTGTTTTATTTAGTGTAGGGCATCTGGTATTGGGCGGTTATACCATAGCATTGGTATTGCTTGCCATTGGAGCCATAAGCGGATGGTTTACGCTAAAATTAGTTGCATCAACAAAAACTCAAGACGTATAATGAACATTAGTTACTTTTCAAATACTAAAACAATGAGTCAAAAGGCGGCAGCTATTGTTTTGGAGGACTTAGAAAAAAATGCTAGCCTATTGCTCTGTGCGGCAACCGGAAGTTCACCAAACATACTGTATCAACTTTTAGGCGAAGCATATGAAAGACAAACTACCCTTTTTCAAAAAGCACGTGTTATTCCTTTAGATGAATGGATTGGTTTAGCTACTCCTAAAGGGACTTGCCATGCCTATATTCAAGAGAAACTATTGTTGCCTTTGCACATCTCAAAGGATAGGTATTTTGGTTTTAATGCAGAAGCAGATGATTTAGAAAAGGAATGCAATCGTATTCAAAAAACACTACAACAGGAAGGTCCTATTGACTTGTGTATCTTAGGTTTAGGAAAAAACGGTCATTTAGGTTTTAATGAACCTGCTACCGAGTTGAAATCACATTGTCATGTAGCTATCTTAGCTCCTCAATCGCAGGAACACTCTATGATTGGTAGTGCTGCAACAAAACCAACAAAAGGATTAACCTTGGGCATGCAAGATATACTTGACTCTAAAAAAATACTATTACTCGTTTCTGGAGATGGTAAAGAGGAAGTAACAAAGCAATTACGTTCTGGTGATGTTTCAAATGATTGTCCTGCAACTTGGCTTTGGAACCACAGTAATGTGCAATGCCTTGTTACTCATGATAAATTTGTTCTGTAGTGGTTGTTGTAAATGAAGAGTTATATATAGTTAGTACTCCGAACAAATACTCCATGTTATACCAAGTGATAGTCTAGGAAATTTCTTAGAAATCTTATAACTTATCGCTATTTGATATAACGTCGGATTATAGAATACTTATGTTCTATAAT
>CALHVP010000161.1 GCA_938038975.1 uncultured Maribacter sp.
CCTAGGGTCTGTTTATCTTCTCTAATAGGTAAATTATGAAGTAGTACATCATAATGGTTACTATGGTCTAATAACTGTTTGCAGATATGTTCCATCTGATGGCCTAATCTCATCTTTTGTGGAATGGGAGTAGGGTAGAAATTATTCAAATCTACATGGGGGAAAACAAATTGTTGCATACCAAATTGGGAACTTAACCAAATTGGTGGCGTGTTTAGGAATCCAGTAATTTGTTGTTGGAGCTGTTCTTGTTGCATAGCAGGACTAAATTACAAGAATTTACGGGCATTTTATGATGAAGTATGAACTAGACTATTTTGTAGGCGGTACATAGTTGATTTTGGAATACATGTCAGTCTGAGCGCAGTCGAAGACATTTGGATATGTTGTTCCAATTACATTTCGACTGCGCTCAATGTGACACAAGTATTTTCACTTAAGTAGATATGTTAATTAATTGACTTACTAATAGTTATTTTAGTCACAGCTAATAGCGCTAAAATTAGTACTAGTAATAGCTTCTGATTTTTCTACAGAAGAATTAAAGAGCGCAAACTTATCTATTCCATGACCTGAAGAACGCGCTGATATTTCCATAAGATACGTACCAGGATTGTTGAACACGACAAACACATTATGCCCATTATTATCATAGGTGGTAGACTGCCATTTAAAATCTAAATCGTTTCCACTTCTATAGACCTTAAACCATCCGTCTTTTGTAGCGCCCTCCGGATTAGGTGTTTTACCAGTATCTTTTGGATAAACCGTACTCGTGCCTTGAGTATTTTGAGCATAAAAATCATCCGCATCGTTAAATCGTAACCATGTATCATTATGGTCTGTACCGTTATCTCCAATAGTTACAGCAGAATGCCATATGAATTGGTAGGTGCCTGGATTTTCAATTTGTAGCTTAAAAGTTGCGGTTCCGATACCTGGATTACTAAGATTTTGATTTCCTTCCCATACCATGTAACCTTCTCCAGAATACTTAGTGCCATCCGTCTTTAAAATCCAATCTGCTGTAAATTCTGCATCCTCAAATTCAGCAAGAACAAGTCCATTACTTTCATTAAACACAAAGTTTAAGGGTTCTGAGCACATAGTATTATCTGTAACACTATCATCTTCTGTATTTTCAGAATCATCACTGCTTTCAGAATCATCCGTGTTTTCTATAACATCAGGTAGTACTACATCTGCTGCTTCATCTGCTGTACATCCCGAAATAAGAAGTATTAGAAGTACTAATGAGGAAACTGGGTATATCGATTTTATGTTCATAAAAGTAGGTTTTAGATTTTAGGGAACAGCTTTAGGTTTGTAACGCAATCAAAAAGATAATATTTAATCGTGGCCTACTTATTCGATATACTACTTCATTTAGAATAATAATTCAGTTTAATCTGTTTTGCAGTTGAACCCATCAAAACCAAGCTAGATATATAGAAGCTTAAACAACAACGTTAACGTTTCCCTAATACGAAGCACATCCAAGGTAAAAGTCTTAATTTTATAATTATGGCTATGAATACAAGAAAAGGATTCCGTTTTGTGCCTTACGAAGCTGCACAAATTTCTCCCTTTGATAAACTTTTTGATATTTTTCAGGAACTTATTACACATACCTCTGGCGATTTTGATGAAGCTATAGACTGGCTTCGAGAATTAGACAAAGAGTATGAGCTAACAGATGAGAATTATACTATTGAACACTTTATTGAGGACCTAAAAGCTAAGGGCTACATTAGAGAAGAATTTGAGAATGGCGGCGGAACTGGTGTAGATGGGGAAGAAGGTGACGGTAGTGGTGGAGACATTTCTATTACTGCAAAAATGGAACGGATTATAAGGCAACGTGCCTTAGACCAAATTTTTGGTAAGCTAAAGCGTAGTGGTGCAGGAAACCATAAAACAGGCAGGTCTGGGCAAGGAGATGAGCATACGGGTGATTTTAGAGAATACCGTTATGGTGATGGCTTGGAGCATATTTCTATGACAGAGAGCCTTAAAAATGCGCAAGTAAACCACGGTATTGGTAGTTTTAAATTAAGTGAGGAAGACTTGGTTGTTGAGGACACGCAATACAAAGCACAGATGAGTACCATTCTAATGATTGACATTAGTCATAGTATGATTCTGTATGGTGAAGATCGTATTACGCCAGCCAAAAAGGTAGCTATGGCATTGTCCGAATTAATTACCACTAGATATCCAAAAGACACTTTAGATATTTTGGTTTTTGGTAATGACGCTTGGCCGATTCCTATTAAAGACCTACCGTACTTAAAAGTTGGACCTTATCATACCAATACCGTAGCAGGATTGCAGTTGGCTATGGATATGCTGCGTAGAAAACGTAATACAAACAAACAGATTTTTATGATTACCGACGGAAAACCTAGCTGTTTACGTCTTCCTGATGGTACCTATTATAAGAATAGTGCTGGACTAGATGATTTTATTGTAGAGAAATGCTATAATATGGCTAGGCAAGCACGAAAACTACATATTCCAATTACCACATTTATGATTGCTCAAGATCCATACCTGATGCAGTTTATTCGCGAGTTTACAGAAGCGAACAAAGGGAAAGCCTTTTTTACTGGGCTTAAGGGCTTAGGAGAAATGATTTTTGAGGATTATGAGTCTAATCGGAGGAAGAAGCTGAAGTAGAGGGTAGTTTTTAGTCGCGGTAGGCAGTTGCAGATGGCAGTTAGTAGTTGGTAATTGGCAGTAAAAAGTAATACGTAAATAGTGTGGAGTGATTAATAAAATGTACCAGACTACCAATCTATTATGTCTTTGCGATAAGCATACGAAATGTTAAATGATAATAAATAGTAAATGCGACGTGGCAAACTGTTTGTTTAATTTTGAAGGGAGTTTAGGAGTTTAGGAGTTTAGGAGTTTAGGAGTTTAGGAGTTTAGGAAAAAATAAAAAAATTGAAATTGAAACATACAGAAATTAAGAATTTAGGTCAGTTAAAATCATCTGGATACAGCAGTAAAAGCATCAAGGATGAACTTAGAGATAATTTGAGAGAACGTTTACGAACTGGAAAAGACAGTTTTGAAGGGGTATGGGGATATGAAAACTCCGTAATTCCAGAATTGGAACGTGCTATTCTTTCTCGGCATAACATCAACCTATTGGGTTTACGTGGACAGGCAAAAACACGTTTGGCTCGCTTAATGGTAGAGCTATTAGATGAGTGGATTCCCGTTGTGGAAGGTTCAGAAATAAATGACGACCCTTTGGAGCCTATGTCACGTTTTGCAATGGAACTTATTAAAGAAAAAGGAGATGACACACCTATAGCTTGGATGCATAAGAGTGATCGTTTTTATGAAAAACTGGCAACACCAGATGTTACCGTTGCAGATTTGATTGGGGATGTAGATCCTATAAAGGCAGCAAATCTGAGATTATCATATGCAGATGATCGTGTGATTCATTTTGGAATGATACCGCGAGCGAACCGATGTATTTTCGTTATTAATGAATTACCAGATTTACAGGCTAGAATTCAAGTGGCCTTATTCAATATCTTGGAAGAGGGTGATATACAAATTAGAGGATTTAAACTTCGTTTACCTTTAGATATTCAATTTGTATTTACTGCAAATCCAGAAGATTATACGAATAGGGGAAGTATTGTAACGCCGTTGAAAGATAGAATAGGTTCTCAAATTTTAACGCATTATCCAGAGGATATAGAAACTGCTCGAAAGATAACGGAACAGGAGGCTAATCTAGAGCTACGACAAACGGAATCTGTTTACGTGCCAGATTTGGCAAAAGATTTATTGGAGCAAATCAGTTTTGAAGCACGGGACAGCGAATATGTAGATGCAAAAAGTGGCGTAAGTGCACGAACAAGTATTACAGCATTCCAGAATCTATTGAGTACAGCAGAACGTAGGTCTTTGTTAACTGGAGCTGAAACTACAATGGTTCGTTTAAGTGATTTTCTTGGAGTGATTCCTGCAATTACTGGGAAAATAGAATTGGTATATGAAGGTGAACAAGAAGGAGCAGATGGGGTTGCCGGTATATTGATT
>CALHVP010000162.1 GCA_938038975.1 uncultured Maribacter sp.
CTGATTGCACATACACGGTATGGTTATTTTTTACCATTTCAAAAACTCCAGCAGGAGTCATCCCCACCCGACTTTCATTATTCTTAATTTCTTTAGGAATACCAACAATCATCTTTATATTATTTTAAAGTACAAGACAAAGTTGTGACAATTAAAACAATTATGAAAGAACTATTCGATAAAATACAGGGGTTGTTGGTTTAAATATTCATATTAAACAAATATACCCCCTAAAATAATAGGGGAGTATTTATTTATTTGTATTTTATTTTCATGTATAGCATAAAAATTAATAGCACTGACGTAATAGTATTTGCTAGAATAATAGGTAAACTCCCCAAATATATCCCGTAGACTAACCAAAGTACTACCCCAGTAAATAATACAGTATACATACTTAAAGAAATATCCTTTGTGGATTTTTCTTTCCAAGTTTTATACACTTGAGGAACAAAGGCAGTGGTGGTCAAAGCAGCAGCAACTAGGCCTATAATTTCTATGTAGTCCATTTTTTCCTATGTTAGGATAATTTTAAATTGGGTTAACGTCTTATTTTATTAACAGGAAGTCTAGCCAACAATATTCACAATTTTTCCAGGTACAATAATTACTTTTTTAGGAGTTCTTCCTTGCAACTGCTCTTTCGTTTTTTCATGTGCCATTACAGTCGCTTCTATTTCATCTTTACTTAAATCTAAAGACATCTCTAGCTTAAAACGCATTTTGCCATTAAAGGATATAGGGTATTCCTTATTGCTCTCCACCAAATAACTAGCTTCAAATTTTGGAAAATCTACTGTAGAGATAGACTCCGTATACCCCAATTTTATCCAAAGCTCCTCTGCAATATGTGGCGCATAAGGGGATACCAAAAGAGCAAGGGGCTCCAAAATAGCTCTACTTATACATTTTTGACTAGATAGCTCGTTAACACATATCATAAAAGTAGAAACGGAGGTGTTAAAACTGAAATTTTCTATATCATCTTCTACCTTTTTTATGGTCTTATGCAGTGTTTTTAAAGCATCTTTAGATGGCGCTTCTTCCGAAACAGAAAAAGAACTTTCAGCAGCAGAATGATACAATCGCCACAGCTTTTTTAAGAACGAATGTGTTCCCGTAATACCTGCAGTATTCCATGGTTTAGATTGTTCCAAAGGCCCTAAAAACATCTCATACAAACGTAAGCTATCCGCGCCATATTCCTCACAAATAGCATCTGGATTCACCACATTGTACTTGGATTTTGACATTTTTTCTACCTCGCGGCCTACGATATATTTACCATCTTCTAAAACAAACTCAGCATTTTTATATTCTGGTTGCCATTTTTTAAAAGCCTCTACATCTAACTCATCTGAAAAATTCACCAATGACACATCAGCATGAATAGGAATAACATTGTTATTACTTAACAAGCCTTTAGAATAGACCTTATTGGAATCTATATCTTTATAAATAAAGGCGCTAGTTCCCGTAATCATCCCTTGATTTATCAACTTCTTCGCAAACTCATCTTTAGGTACTAATCCTTTATCAAACATGAATTTTTGCCAAAAACGGGAGTACAATAAGTGACCTGTAGCATGTTCGCTACCGCCAATATATAAATCTACATCCTGCCAATAGTTAATAGCATCTTGAGAGAAGATTTCATTTTCGTTGGTAGGGTCCATGTATCTATTAAAATACTGGGAACTTCCAGCCCAACCGGGCATGGTATTTAATTCAAGAGCCCCTCCTAACCTTCCTTTCGGGGAGGAATTGTTAAACTCATCTTCTGACACTACTTTTCCTTCGTCACCATATTGCAACCAATGCCATTCTTTTGCATTCCCTAAAGGTGGTTCGCCAGTTTCAGTAGGTAGGTATTTATCCACCTCTGGGAGCTCCAAAGGCAGGAATTTTTCGTCCAACATCTGCGGCATTGCGTCTGCATTGTAATACACAGGGAATGGTTCTCCCCAATACCTTTGGCGACTAAAAACTGCATCACGTAAACGATAATTTATCTTCCCTTCTCCTTGACCTAAAGTTTCTAATGTTTGTATCGCTATTTTACTAGCTTCTTTTTGTCCTAATCCATCTAAAAAATCTGAATTTGCAATCACTGCTTTTTCCTTATCCGCAAATGCTTCTTCGGAAATATCCACGCCTTCAAAAATATTTGGGATTGGGATATTAAAGTGTTTCGCAAAATCATAATCGCGCTGATCTCCACACGGAACTGACATTACAGCTCCTGTGCCATAGCCAGCCAATACATAATCACCAATCCAAATAGGAATAGGCTCTTTCGTTAGTGGATGTTCTGCATAGGCTCCTGTGAAAGCCCCTGATATCGTTTTCACATCTGCCATACGATCACGTTCCGAACGTTTTGCCGTTGCTTCTATATAAGCCGCTACCTCAGCTTGTTGTTTCTTAGTAGTTATCTGTTCTACTAGGTCGTGTTCTGGCGCTAATGTCATAAAGGAAACTCCAAAAATAGTGTCAGGTCTTGTTGTAAATACATCTATCATGTGTGGTCCCGTTTTATTCTCAGAAAGCACATGAAAACTTACACTGGCACCTACGGACTTGCCTATCCAATTGGTTTGAGAATCTTTAAGCGGCTGCGGCCAATCTATCTTTTTTAGACCATCTAATAATCGTTGTGCATATGCAGAGATTCGCATGCTCCATTGCGTCATCTTTTTACGGATAACCGGATGTCCTCCACGCTCGGATACCCCATTTACTATCTCGTCATTAGCTAAAACCGTTCCTAATGCCGGGCACCAGTTTACTTCACTTTCAGCCAAGTATGTCAACCTATATTTTAGAAGAACTTCTTGCTTTTTTGGATCTGAATACGAGGTCCAATCCGCTGCTGTAAATTCCTCGATAGCATCATCACAGACAGCCTCAACTTTAAGATTTCCATCAACTTCAAACACGGAAATCAATGTCTCTATATCTTCAGCTTTATCAGCTTGTTTGTTGTACCATGAATTAAACAACTGAATAAAAATCCATTGTGTCCATTTATAATAACTTGGATCAGATGTGCGTACTTCCCTGCTCCAATCAAAAGAAAAACCTAATTGATCTAATTGCCTTCTGTACGTCTTTATATTTTCTGCGGTGGTTACTGCAGGATGTTGCCCAGTTTGTATTGCATATTGTTCCGCTGGCAAACCAAAAGAATCATACCCTTGCGGATGTAGTACATTAAATCCCTTATGTCTTTTATAACGCGCATAAATATCACTAGCTATATATCCTAATGGATGACCCACATGAAGACCTGCACCAGATGGGTAAGGAAACATGTCCAATACATAGAACTTTTCTTTATCAGAATTATTCTCTGCCTTAAATGTTTGATTTTTGGCCCAATATGCTTGCCATTTCTCTTCTATTGCATTAAAATCGTAGTTCATAGGATACTTATATAAAAAATATGAAATCACACCTAAGAAGTTTTCTTCCAACACTTTGGCATGTCCTTATTTTGCGGGGCAAAAATAGGTGTAATCGATGAAAGTTAAAAAGATATTGACGATTAACCATTTTCTTATCGTATTTGACCCTAAAACGGCAGCTTTTACGCAAAAGCAGTATCTTTAAAATTGTGAAAAAGAGTTGCTTTAAATTACCATTCTTTCTGTTTTGTTTTGCTCTTTTATTTATTCAAAAAAGCAATGCACAACTTGGCTTTTGCGGTGGAAATTCTGGTGATGCAATATTTAGAGAAGATTTTGGGACTGGACTTACCGATGGACCCGCGCTACCAGCTGGAACCACAACATATAATTTTGTAAACGGCACTCCCAATGACGGAGACTACACCATCTCTAGCACCACTAACTATTTTAGCTGGCCCAATGTTGGAGATCATACTCCTAACGATACAAATGGAAAGTGTTTGATTGTGAACGCAAGTTTTACTGCGGGGGAATTCTATAGAAGAACAGTAGATGGGCTTTGTGAGAATACTACGTATGAATTTTCTTCATGGCTCGTAAATTTACAACCTCAAACCGCGTGTGATGGAAATGGAATACCCATAAACGTTCGATTTCAAATATGGGATGAAACGGATACGAACTTACTAGCTCAAGGTGATACCGGTAATATTCCCAATACAAATTCTCCAGAATGGGAACAGCACGCATTAGTATTTAAAACACTACCTACGCAAACCTCGGTCATATTAAAAATGCGTAATAACAGTAATGGCGGTTGCGGAAATGACTTAGCCATAGATGATATTGCATTTAGCTCTTGCGGAGATAACATTACCCTATCGGATAATGAAAATGAACAACGAATAACTTTATGTGATGGGTTAGGTGGCATATCTACCATGTTGGAGGCAACTCCTGATTTTTCCATCTTTACAAGTCATGCCTACCAATGGCAGGAAAGTAATGATCAAATTACTTGGTTAAATATAACTGGAGCCAACACTAACACCTATACCACGCCCACAGTAAACACAACCACATATTATAGAGCCAAAGTAGCAGAAGATGCCATAAACCTATCTAACGACCAATGCAATGTTATTTCAGATATTTTCGAAATTATAATCACACCAATTCCAGAAGCGCCAATAAGTAATGGAGATATTTCAGCTTGTGAAAATGAAACAGCTGTTTTAACCGTAACAGCGCCTAACACCGTTACTGTAAATTGGTACAGTGAAGAAGATGGAGGTAATCTCTTAGTAGAGGATAGTACTACCTATACACCTATTGCTTCAGGCACCTATTATGCAGAAAGCGTATCTAATGCTGATAATTGCATCTCCACTACACGAACTGCAATCACATTCACATTAAACCCCATCTCAGAAGTACAGGACGAAACTATTATTTTTTGTGAAGGAAATACAACTACACTTTCTGCAGACATAGAAAACGCTAGTTACCTATGGAGTACTGGAGAAACTACCAAAGACATACGTATTACAACAGAAGGGCAATACAGTGTTGTAATTACAAGTCCTCAAGGCTGCACGGTTACTAAACAAATAATAGTATCCGCAGTAAACCTTCCTATTATTAAAAACGTCCGCTCCGATGGTTCTAATATTCTAATTACATTAGAAAATTCAGGCCCTTTTGAATTTGCTTTGGAAGGAGAGGCATTTCAGTTAAGTCCAATTTTGGAAAATATCCCTGGAGGCTTGTACACCATAAACATTAGCTACGGTGACAATTGTGGGATTATTAGTCAAGAATATATTCATTTAGTTGTTCCTAAATTTTTCACACCAAATTCGGACAACACTAATGACCTTTTTATCGTAGAAGGACTAGAACTATTTTCCTCTTTTAAACTCTCCATTTTCAACCGGTTTGGACAGCTTATTAGAAACACAAATCAAAATAGTCCTACTTGGGACGGTACTTTAAACGGAAATCCAAGTCCAGCTGGAACGTATTGGTATCAACTAACTATAGAAGGAACTACTAGAAACGGGTATTTTGCTTTAAAGCGATAATCAAAACCATAAACATCTACCTAAAAGTTAACAATTTTGAAAGCTTACCATTAAATTCAAATCTCTTTCTTACTTATACTAAAAGAACGAGCTTGAGCTTCTTTACTAAGACTGCTTAGTTAGGAAACTTGAGCTTGTCCAGTAAATTATTAGGGCTCATTTCACATTACTTTGCTACTTTTACAACTATATATCATTATATGAGTACTTCTTTTGAAAATTACCAAAAGCGAAAATTAATTTCCTCCTACTTTTCTGTGGTTGTGAGTATTGCATTGGTTCTTTTTTTATTGGGAATATTAGGGCTATTGGTTTTAAATACTAAAAAAATGGCCGATCGCTCCAAGGAGCAAATCACTATATCTATATTCTTAAAGGAAAACACTAAAGAAATAGAAATAGAGCAATTGCAGAAAACTTTGGCAATGTCTGAGTACACAAAATCTGCAGTCTACGTATCCAAAGAAGAAGCGGCAGCTCAGCATAGCGAGGATATAGGAGAGGATTTTGTAGATTATCTTGGCTATAATCCTCTTAAAAACTCTATCGATGTAAACCTAAAGGCAAATTTTGTCACAGAGGAAAAGGTACTAGAAATTGCCGATACTCTGGCTGAGAAAAGCTTTGTAGATGAAGTGAGTTATGATAAAATATTAGTAGGAATGGTTGCTAAAAGTGTAGAGAAAATTGGTTTTTGGATTTTAATTGCTAGCGCCATCTTTACCCTTATAGCTGTTTTATTAATTAATAGCTCTATAAGACTGTCTATCTATTCAAAACGTTTTATTATTAAAACCATGCAAATGGTGGGAGCCACTAAAACATTTATTAGAAGACCATTTATTTGGCAGAATATCCAACTAGGTATGTTGGGCGCTGTCATCGCTTTGCTAGCGATAGTAGGTGTAATTTATTATGTAAATACAAACTTTCAAGACCTAGGACTTCTAGACGAACCCTACATAATAGTTATTTTACTTGTAGGTGTTTTTCTTTTAGGAATCCTTATTTCGTTAATAAGCACCTATTTTGCTACACAGCGTTTTTTAAACCTAAGAACCGATGAGTTATATTATTAAACTCTAAAATACGTTAACCCGTAAATAACAGCTTATCTGGTTTTATTAGTGAACATGAATACACATATGACCAACTTTGCTAACTTTGTACTATGAGCAAAAAGAAAAACATGCAGGCAGCTCCTGCTAAACAGGAATTTATTTTTCAGAATAAAAATTACCTTTTTATGTTTATTGGACTAGGTTTTATTATCCTAGGCTTTATACTTATGAGTGGTGGTGGCAGTGACGATCCTACTATTTTCAACCCAGAGATTTATAACTTCAGAAGAATTCGTTTAGCACCCACCTTAGTTCTAATTGGTTTAGGAATAGAAGTTTATGCTATTTTGTTGAATCCTCATAAAAATAAAAACTAATTGGAAATATTAGATGCAATAATTCTAGGTATAATTCAAGGATTAACTGAATTTTTACCTGTTTCCTCTAGTGGTCATCTGGAACTAGGCAAAGCTATTTTAGGAGACAATTCTGTTCCAGAGGAAAGCTTATTATTTACGGTTATACTTCATTTCGCAACTGCTCTAAGTACCATTGTCGTGTTTAGAAAGGATATTTGGGAGATTATCAGCGGACTTTTAAAATTTAAATGGAACGAGGAAAGTCAATTTTCTGTGAAAATTATAATTTCTATGTTGCCTGCTGTGTTCGTAGGACTCTTCTTTGAAGAACAATTAGAAGCTTTTTTTGGTGGTAACATTCGCTTTGTTGGTTTCATGCTATTGGTTACTGCTGTACTTCTTTATTTTGCTGATAAGGCCAAGGACACAGATAAAAAGGTGAGTTTTAAAAATGCCTTTATCGTAGGCATATCTCAAGCCATAGCAATGCTCCCAGGAATTTCAAGAAGTGGTGCTACCATATCTACTTCTGTACTATTAGGGGTTGACAAATCCAAGGCCGCACGCTTTTCTTTTCTAATGGTTGTTCCTTTAATTTTTGGAAAAATAGTAAAAGACTTACTCAGCGGAGACCTCACATTTAATGGTGAAAATAATGTAGCCATGGGCGCTGGATTTATCGCAGCTTTTATTGCGGGACTTGCAGCTTGCACTTGGATGATTAAATTAGTACGAAAAAGCAAACTAAGTTATTTTGCAATCTATTGTTTAATAGTAGGTCTAATTGCAATCACTTACGGGTTTATGAATCCTTAATTTATGCACTATAAAAACGTAAATCAAATGATTGGTATTTGGTAAATTTTAATTTTACCAATTGTTTTTTTATACTTCCCATTAGCGTATTTCTTTTAGGATATTTTATGGACAATAAAGCTGAATTTAATAAAGCAATTCAAGAACGTTAAACACTTACCTATTAGCAGCGTGAAAACAAAAGAAGACTATTTAGAAGGTCAACTATTACTAGTAGACAAACCATTAGGATGGACCTCATTCCAAGCTGTAAACAAATTAAAGTGGGTCTTACGGCAACGGTTTAAACTCAAAAAAATAAAAATTGGTCATGCAGGTACTCTTGATCCACTTGCAACTGGACTTTTAATTATATGTGTTGGCAAATTCACAAAAAGAATACATGAATTTCAAGGTCAAGAAAAAGAATATACAGGCACGATAACACTAGGAGGCACTACACCATCCTACGATCTTGAAACCGAGATAAATCAAACTTTTAATACAGAGCATATTACCGAGGAACTTCTAAAAAACACTACAAGACAATTTATTGGAGAGATTGATCAAGCACCCCCTATATTCTCAGCTCTTAAAAAAGATGGTAAACGTTTATACGAATATGCTAGAGAAGGTAAAGAAATAGAAATAAAGACTAGAAAAGTAACTATTAAAAGCTTTGAAATAACACGTATAGATCTTCCTAATGTCATGTTTAAAATAGTATGTAGTAAGGGAACATATATACGTTCTATTGCCAACGATTATGGTAAAGCTTTAGATTCTGGAGCACATTTATCTAAACTTAGAAGAACCAAAATAGGAGATTATAACGTAGATATAGCGATAGACCCATTAGACTTTGAAAAAACTATGCTTAAAGATTTAGATAGCTAACAATTAGATTTTTCACCTACTTCTAGTACTATTTCTTTAAAAAATAAGTTATCTACCCATGAATCTAACCAGACAACAACTAGCATTATTCATTACCGTATGTTCTATGGCGATTGTTGTATTGGTCTTATATTCCATTCAACTAGGAGAAAGAATGGAGGAGGACGAAGATTATGTAGTAGAAATGATCTTAGACAAAGAACTTCTTGAAGAACTATTAGAAGAAGAAAAAAAAATTGAGGAACAACTACAGCAAAATACTACAAAAAGTCATGTAGCATTGAATGAAACTGCAAAGCCAAGTTATGGTAATCCTGAGCCTCTTAAAACACTAGATGAAATTCTAGAAGAGAAAGCAGCTTCTGCTGATGGCGAAACATCAGAAGACGAAATATCAGATTCAGACTATACGGCTAAAGTAAAAGAACTTGCTAAAAAGCGAGAAGAAAAAAAACAGCTTTTAGGAGAGCAAGAGGCGAAGAAAAAAGAATTTACAAATTATCTAGCCGATAAAAGAACTACCATTTCATTTTCTTTAGTAGACCGTAATAACCAGAAATTACCTCCTCCAATTTATACTTGTATAGAAGGAGGGAAAGTCGTGATAAATATAGAAGTAGACGCTCAAGGTTATGTAACCGATGCCGATTTTAATGAAAAAAGCTCAGGAACTTCTAATGGCTGCCTTGTTGAAAATGCACTTGCTTATGCTTTAAAAGCAAAATTCAATTCATCCTCAAACCCGCTACAGAAAGGATCCATAACGTACCTATTCCAAAGCAAGTAGCTCTTCTAAAATACTATTACCTTTATCTTTATTATACCACATTTGTAAGTCCTGCTTAAACTCTGGTAGTATTTGACCATTATTTGCTACTTTATGATTGGTTACAAGTTGTGCAGCATTCTTAGAACGGGGTCCCCAACTCCCTACTACACTTTTACTGGCATCTTCTATAGCAATGAGCTTGGGTATAGACATACCGCCATTGGTAAGGAATTTATTCATTAATTCTGTATTCTCATCCCTCATCACAATTCTCAACTGAATATTAGGATTCAAATTTGCAATCTTATCCATTACTGGCAGGGCAGGAGCCGCATCACCACACCAACTCTCTGTCAATACCAACCATGTAACTTTTTTATTATATCTGCTAATTAATTCTTCAGTTGCAGCATCAATTTTAAAAACCTTATCCCAACGCTTCATGCGCTTATTATTCAATTTAGTATAGTTAGAGAGGTCTTCTGTTTGATTAGGTCCGGTTGATTTTCCCTCATCAGCTAAAGTTTCTACCAAGCCACGATATGCTGTGTAAGAAATAGCTTTTGATAAGCTTTCTTTTAAAATTTGGCCTAAAGGTTTTTCCATATCTTGATTAAAATCTATTTGTCTAAAATTAGTATTATAAGGTAGATTATTAAAAGACCAGTTACTACTTTTAGAGCTACATAAGTCCAAACAATTACAATAACCTTACAACAGGGATATTATAAAAATTCTCTAAAATAAGCTTCGCAAAGATTTCACACAGAGCTTATTATATATATATTAATTCCTAGCACATGCGTAAGGATTAAAGCCTTTAGGCAGGTACTTATCTGTTTTAAAACCAAGTTCCAATTCCTCATCCTTTTCTAATATAACAATGTCATCTACTTCCACATACATACCTTCTAGAGCATTAAAGTTTTCCGGTAAGTAAAGGTTAGAATCAAAACCTAAATCTATCTCTTCTTCTATTTCGATAACAACCAATTGAGAAACATTAAAGTACTCAACAACACCCCTTTCAGTATTTATTTGCTCTTTGGCACATTCGTTCATTATAACATGATTGTTTGGTAATGTATTATCCTTCTCTGAAAATGCACTCACATGAGATGAAAACAAAACGCCTATGGCTAAAAAACTAATTACTCTACTATTAAAATTTTTCATAACTATAACTATTTATAAGGTACTAAATCTATTATTTCATTTGCTGTATGCGACTTCATTACTTCTGCATAAACAGTGGCGATATCTTTGGTAAAACTTTGATCTCCTGCTCTTTTTAATACAGCATAGGATTCTCCACCTTTCATTTTAAGAATACTACGCACATACACCTCTATTCCTTCAAACTGTAATAACTCCTTAAGGTTATCTAAACTGTGCTCCTTAAAACGTAAAGAAGGATATATGTATTGATAATACCTATTTGAAGGTTTACCTATTTTTAATTTAAAACCTGGACGAATATCTTGCCATCTCAAGTCTTCTTTCACGGCCATATTCTCACGGCCAATAAATTCTGGAAACAATACGGGTCTGCTCTTTTTCATGGTTTTGCCTTTTCATAATTACACTATAAATCGACGCTTTCGTTGATTATATTTCTACTACAAAAATAACTCAGAAAAACCATATTAATAGTAATATATCGTTAAACAATAGTTAATATATTACATATTAATAGCTTTACTATTATTTAACCATATAAAAACTATAATACACTAATAATTTTCATACATAACCGTATAAAAATGAAGAATAAAATAGCAGTAAAATAGTAGCTGATGGGGTGTTAGTCTAACTTTTGAATGAAGATATTTATATTAAATAGCACGTTTTTTAATCATTCCTCCACGTGTGTCATTTATCTTACTCATGACCACAAAGGCCTTAGGATCTATCTTAGTGATTTCGATATTTAGCCTTCTAATTTCTAATCTTGTAATTACCGTAAAAATAACATCATATTCATTCCGCTCTCCATGTCTACCATAACCTCCCTTAGCTTTATAAATAGTAAGTCCACGGCCAAGCTTGTCTATAATCATACTTCTAATCTCTTCATTCTTTTCAGAAATTATGGTTACTCCTGTATACTCCTCTATCCCCTCAATGACAAAATCAAGCGTCTTAGACGCTGCCAAATAGGTAAGCATGGAATACAAAGCAGTCTCTACAGAAAGCAGATATGCCGCAGCTAAAAACACTAAGATATTTATGAGTATTATAATATCCCCAATAGTTGTTCCTAATTTTCTGCTCAGAAAGATAGCAAGGACCTCAGTACCATCTAACACACTACCTCCCCTAACCGACAATCCAATACCGGCACCTAGAAAAAAACCTCCAAAAACAGCTACAAGCAACTTATCTTGTGTGATTTCAGGAAAATCCACTGCAAATAATACTAAAGCCAGTCCTAGTATTGCTAAAGCAGTCTTAATTGCGAACAATCTTCCTATAACTTTATAGCCAAGAATTACAAAGGGTATATTAACTAGCAGTATAAGGATGTAAAGAGGTACATCTGCCACCTCTGCTATCAAAAGAGAAATGCCAGTTGCGCCCCCGTCAATAAACTTGTTAGGCAATAGGAAGCTTTCCAAACCAAACGCTGCCGAAAAAATACCCAACACTATAAAAAAGGCATCTTTCAACCATTGCTTGTAATCTGAAATAGCAAGCGTATTAGTTGCGTTATTTGACATAAAATGCTCTTTTTAAAGATTTTCTGGATTTACTGCTAGACTGTTGAATAATTTTGCCTTAGCAGCATAATACTTATTTTGTACTAAATTTTGTTTTAGCACAGCATCAATAAGTTTACTTTCCCTTGAATTGATTAAGAATAAGGAACTCTCTCCAAAACTAAACTTTCTTTCTTCCGCAGAAAGTAATGTGCGATAATTAATAACGATATCATCAATAAGTACATTTTGATTTTCAAAGGACTCCAGTTCGTTATAAATAGCAAAAACCTTATTTCTTATCTCTATTTGCGCATTCTCAAACTCAAACTGTGCATCTTGTAGCTTAATTTTTGCAAGCTTAAGATCTCCACGTTCCTTCCTTAAAAATAATGGCATTTGAAGGGTGAGACCCCCTTTGTATTGTTCTGTCACAAAGGAATTAATAAATTCAGGAGTTTCTGTAAGAAAATTATAATCCACATCTATGGTGGGTAGTAATTTATTGATTTTTAATCGTTTATCTACCTGAAGACCATCTATTTTAAAACCTAAAGACCTGAGCTTAGGGTGGTTTTCTACGGTGAAACTATCCAAAGGTTTTCCTAGAATTTCTAACGTATTATCAATATCCGTTGCTATGTTCTCCTCAGGTATTACATTAGACTGGAGTTCCATAGGAACGTTATTATTTAACCAAAGAAAATTGGATAGTTCTAAAGACTTATTTCGGAACCTTACCTTAGCCTGTTCAAGCTCTAAGGCTCTGCTTTGGACCGCAATTTTAGCTTCTACTGTGTCAATAGCAGCTTTATCTCCTGCTAAAGCACTTTTCTTTATACCCTTAAATCTAATTTCAGCATTGTTTAAGAAATTAGCAAATACTTTACTATCTCTATAAGCTTGCAGCCAGTCAAAATAGGTTAAGGAAGCATCGAATAATATTTGATTAACCAAAAGGTCCCGATCGGCTTTGGTTTGCTCTCTAAAGAACTTCGCCTGCTTTAAGGTAGCCATTCGTTCATTAATCCAAGACCCTCTTCCTAAAGAGACAGATACTCCTGCACTGTACAAACCATCCGTAGGTACAGTGGAAGCTGGGTTTAAAAAAGCACCTTCATTCTGTTCAAAATTTCCCTTTAAATCTATTCCATACCAAGTAGGTATTTTAAATGTAGCATTTAATTCATCATAATACTCCGTCCCCTTAAACTCTTTTCGCGCATAATCCACCTCAATCTTTGGGTCAAAACCTCCTCTAGATTTCATGAGATTAGCTTGCCCCATACCAATAGTTAACGCTGCTTGTTTAGCAATTGGATGGTACTTCTTTACATAGCCAAGGTATTCGTTAAATTGCAGTACTATAGAGTCCTGACCCTTCACTTGAAAAACCGAAGCCATTAATAAAAACAGAAAAACAACTATATTTCGCATTCTTATTTTTTTACCGGTTTAGCCTGGGCACCAACTGGCTGGTAATAGTTTGGTGGGAAGCCGTTCAATTGTCTCCAAAGTTCAAACCAGATTGGTACATCCTCTAATAAAGCAATGGTATTGGCTCCAGAACCTACCCTAATATCTTTTGGCCAAGCATGATCATCTTTATCAGGCGCTAACAATACTCTATACTTACCATTACTACTTATAAAAGTTTCTATAGCTACAACAGTTCCACCGTACGTTCCATAAGAAACGTTTGGCCAACCACTAAAAACAATTGCAGGCCAGCCATCGAACTGGATTCTTACTTTTTCGTCTAAATGTAGCAAGGGTAAATCAATTGGTTCTACAAAAGTTTCAACTGCCATTTCATAGTCAGACGGCATAATACCGACTAATGGAGTCCCCTCTTTAAATGTTTCTCCTATACCTCCTTGAATAGCTCTGTTTATAAATCCATTTTGAGGTGCTTGGATATAGTACAAGCTGTTACGCATTACATAGTTAGTCCTTTGGTTTTCCAATTTAGTAACCTGGGCTTCTGAATCCAGTCTATTAGATTGTGCCGTAAACATGTCACTTTGAGCTTTAGAAATTTTGTCTGTGTAAGATGCCTTTACACTATTAATTTCTACCTCTGCGTTTATTACTTGATTCTTGGTAGCCAATAATTTGTTCTGCTGAGAGATTAATTTAGCTTGGGTCTCTTGTAACTTTAGTCTTTTCTCCTCTACATCTGTTACTGCTTTTAAACCTTCGCTCTCTAATAGCTCTGTACGCTCAAACTGTCGCTGAGCAATTTTTATATTGGTTTTTGCAGCCTCTAAATCAATACTATCACTTTGCACTTTTAATTTCGCCTGCAATAACTTATTTCGTGCCTGTTCTAACTTTAATCCACGCTCTGTTCCCAACGCTCCTACTTGATTATTCAATGCATTTACCTTACTCTCATATGACACAACCGAAGCAGATTTAGCTCGTATCTGATCTCCAGTTCTTTCTACTAACATCGGATCAAAATACTCGCTCTTAACTTCAGATATAAATAGTATCGTATCTCCTTTTTTTACATAATCTCCTTCCTGAACATACCATCTTTCTATTCTTCCCGGTATTTGAGATTGTATGGTTTGTGGTCGTTGATCTGGTCGTAGTGTAGTAAGAAAACCTTTCCCTGTTACATTTTGGGTCCAAGGCAAAAACAAGATAATGACCATTACAATAGCAAACACTTTAAGAAATTGATTGAAGCGCTTGTAATGCCTTTGGTGAAAAACTCTATCTGTGGATTTATACCCAGTAAGTTTCACCGTTTTATTTAAACTATTCTTAGCAATATTCAACATGATTCTATATTTCGCTAATTAACTTACCTTTTTCTAACGTAATTACTCTACCACACAATTGAGCCCATCTAGGATTCTGACTAACTACTACAAGTGCCCAAGGATTTTCTGGAAGCGTTAAAAACTTCATTATTTTATCTGCTTCTCCCTCATCAAATTGATTTAATGGATCTTTGAGAATAAGTAATTTTGGTTTTCTTACAATACTTCTAGCCAAAACAATTTTTTTAGCGATAGTAAAAGATATTTGTTTTCCTTCCGGATATATCATTGTATTCAAGCCTAAAGGTTGCTCCTTTAAAAATTTGGATAAACCAGTATGCTCAATAGCCCAATAAATATCCTCTTTTAAAACTGATGTATCCCCAAATGTGATGTTTTCTAATAAAGTACCTTCAAAAGGCGATTCTTCACTTAAAGATTGTCCTAAGTGTGACCTGTAATAATTAAGATGTAGTCCTTTAAGTGATACATCATTTATATAAATTTCTCCTTCGCTCGGTTCTGCAATTCCGGCAATCAATCGTAGTAAAGTTGCCTTACCTGAACCATTTACACCTTGCAACAAAACTCTACAATTTGGTGTTATGGTAAGTGATATATCATCTATAATTTTTCTCTTACGATCAGGGACTTTATAGGACACATTACTAAGTTCGACTGTAAAATTCTCTGTCTCTTTAAATGATTTTTCCCCACCTTGGTGTTCTAATTCCTTGTCTACTACCTGGCCCAATTTTTCCAAAGACGTTAACACATCATAAAAAGATTCTAGGCCCATTATTAATTTCTCTACGGATGCAATAACCAAAAGAATAATTATTTCTGCAGCTACAAATTGACCAATGTTCATTTCTTGATTTAATACTAATAAACCTCCAATTAATAGAAGACCAGCTGTTACAAGAACCTTAAAACCAATCATTTGTATAAACTGAAGCACCAGCACTTTAAAGTGACTTTCCCTTGCAACTAGATATTTATCAACCAAACTATCTGTTTTATCCAAGGCTAGCGATGTTCTACCGGACAATTTAAAACTTATGATTGTTCTAGCTATCTCTTGTAACCAATGAGCCAACATATATTTTTTCTTTGACTCTCCCAAACTAGTTTCCAAACCTTTCTCTATAGTGAACTTGAAAACAACATAAATCAACGCCAATAAAAGAATACCATAAATAATAAAAAATGGATGGTAAAAAGAAAGTAGCAAAAGACCAAATATGATTTGTAACAATGCTGCAGGAAAATCCAACAGCAACTTGGAAAGACCTTTTTGAATATTGAGCACATCAAAAAAACGATTAGCTAGCTCCGGAGGATACTCATTATACAATTCGCTCATCTTTATTTTAGGAAAACGATAAGCAAATTCAAAAGAAGCTCTCGTATAAATTTTTTGCTGTACGTTCTCAATAATACGCATTTGCATTAGTTGTAACACGCCTACAAAAGCGACTCCAAGAGTTACCAACACAACCAGTACTATCCAAGAGGTGCTTACTTGCGCTCCTTGAATAAGATTAATTATAGCCTGTATACCTAGTGGTAGCGAAAGATTTACTAGACCCGCAAAAATGGCATAATAAAAAACTTGAAAAACATCGCGCTTGTCTAAACGTAACATTCCAATAAGCCGCTGCCATGCGGTCAAAATATTTTTTGACATTTTCTTTAATATTTAAGTACGGAGAAAACCAAATTTGAAAAATACTGCCCTAAATCGTCATTACCACGACAATCTGTTAGGGAGCTAAAATGATTTTTTAAGAAATGTTGATGTAAAGAACCTTCAAGTATAGTACTCGCTAAACTGGAAGGGTAATCATAACTTGGATCTAAATTTTTAATCATAACCTTTAAACGATTAACCAACCTTTTATAAATAACAAAGTATCCTTCTTTATTTTCTGTATCTACCTCTTTGGTTAGATAAGATTTAGAGTATTCATTAATAACGATTCTATTCAAAAGCACTTCGTTAATGTGAGAAAAAGCATTATCCTCTTCAGTATTTTTGGTTACTATCTCTACTGCTCTGGATAGCTTTTCCTTGGGATCTGCAATGCCATTAGTAGCGAATACCAATTGATACTCCAACCATCCCCAATACCAAGAGGTTAAATAAAGCAGTAGTTTATGTTTATTTTCAAAATACCGATAAATAGAACTTTCATTAGAGCCTATTTTCGCACCTAACTTTTTAAAGGTGAAGCTTTCAAATCCCATATCGTTTATCATAAGGATGCTGTGCTCTATTATTCGTCTACCCAAATCAGAAGATTCAGGATCTTTAACATAAATTTTTTCGTTGATTCTAATTTTAACACTTTGCAGCAAATGCTCCATCTTCTTAGATTTTGAATTCTTTACAAATATAATAGTATTACTACTAGCTTATAATAGTTTAACTAATTTTTAACGATAGAGAAACATTTAATTTTATCCAATGTTAATTTATTTACTGTTCCAAATCTAAAACTAATAGAAAACTAGCATATTGGAAATATGAGCGCAACTACTCTTTAAAATTTGCCTTGAATTGCTATTTAATAGCCTAGCATTTAATCAAAAAAAAAGGATGATACAAGCACACATTACAACTTATAACCAAATACCAAAATCAGGTAATTAATTAATAATTGGATGAAGAATTAGCTACCTATTTAAGACTAAACACTTCACTAAATGCGAGCTATTTTATAGTTTGAAACCAATTAAAATGCTCAGAGATAATTTGTTCCTTTTCTAATCTTACGTATTCTAAGAAAGCTGTTGCTGCAGGAGATAACTTTTTAGAACTAAGCCATATTAGATTCCACGTTGTACTTATTGGCAAACCCTTTACGTCAATAATTTGCAAATCATTATTAAGCAATTCATTTTTAATACCAATGAGCGGCATTATAGAATAACCCAAACCAGCCATTACGGCCTGTTTTACGTCTTCATTTGATGTTAATTCAATTTGTTTTAAGGTTGGTAAATTATTCTCTTCTATATATCCTTCCATTGCTGCTCTAGTTGCAGAACCCTGCTCTCTATATATTAATGGTAATTGCTCA
>CALHVP010000163.1 GCA_938038975.1 uncultured Maribacter sp.
CGTTCCGCTTCCGGTGCTCCAGGCCCAGATTACTATCAACAGCAGGCGGATTATGTAATGGATATCCGTTTAGATGATAAAAATGCTAGAATTTACGGAGAAGAAACCATAACATACACAAATAACTCTCCAGATGAGTTATCCTATTTATGGGTGCAGTTAGATCAGAATGTTAGAGCAAAAGATTCTAAAGCCCCTTTACGTAACGGTGGTGGTGTTCCTCTTGCAGAGCAACCAGGTGGTTTTGTAGGGAAATATATAGGAGAGCCTTTTGATGGTGGTTTTAATATTACCCATGTCAAGAATGCTTCAGGAAATGCATTACCTTTTACTATTAACTTTACAATGATGCGTGTAGATTTACCAACCTCATTAAAAAGCGGTGAGCAGTATTCATTTAGTATTAAATGGAACTATACGATTCCGGATCATACAGCAAATCGTGCAAGATCTGGTTATGAATTTTTTGCTAAAGATGGAAACAGAGCTTATGTAATTGCTCAATTCTTCCCAAGAATGGCTGTTTACAATGATGTAGAAGGATGGCAAAACCATCAGTTTTGGGGTAGTGGGGAGTTTGCATTGCCATTTGGTGATTATGAAGTAAACATAACCGTACCTGCAGATCATATATTGGATGGTACAGGTGTACTACAAAACCGCAAGGAAGTATATTCCAAAGAAATGTTGGCGCGTTACGAGCAGGCTAAAAAATCATACGATAAACCTGTAGTAATAGTTACACAAAAAGAAGTTGAGGCCTTAGAAAAAGGATTTTCTGAAAAGACAAAAACTTGGAAACTAAAAGCCAAGAACGTAAGAGATTTTGGCTTCGCAACGTCACGTAAATTTATACTAGATATGCAAGCTGTTAAAATAGGCAGCAAGGATGTGATGGCCATCTCCATGTATCCAAAAGAGGGGAACCCATTATGGGAAGAGTTTTCGACAAAAGCGGTAGCAGCCACTTTAAGGTCGTATTCATCTCATACTTTTGATTATCCTTATCCTAAAGCGATATCTGTACACGCTAAAAATCAAGGGATGGAGTATCCAATGATTTGCTGGAATTATGGAAGACCAAATGAGGATGGAACTTATTCTGACCGTGTTAAATACGGAATGATAAGTGTTATTATTCATGAAGTAGGACACAACTTTTTTCCAATGATTGTAAATTCTGATGAGCGCCAATGGGGCTGGATGGATGAAGGCTTGGATACGTTCATGCAATATATGGCAGAACAAGAATTTGGTGAAGAGTTTCCAGAAGCGATAGCTCCCAATAAAGCATACCCTTCTAGAAGGGGTGCACCAGCAAAAATAGTTCCTTACATGAGTGGTGACCAGAGTACAATTTCACCAATTATGTCCAATCCAGAAAATGTGTACCAGTTAGGTCCAAATGCCTATGGTAAGCCAGCTACAGCATTAAATATTTTACGTGAAACCGTAATGGGTAGGGAATTGTTTGATCATGCCTTTAAAACGTATTCTCATAGATGGATGTTTAAACACCCTACACCAGAAGATTTCTTTAGAACCATGGAAGATGCATCTGCTGTAGATTTAGATTGGTTTTGGAGAGGTTGGTTTTATACAACTGATTATGTTGATATAGGTGTTAAGGGTATAAAAAAATACTATGTAAGTGATACCCCTGGCAAAAAAATGCAAGAATATATGGCTGCGCGAAACATGACTGAGGCAGATTTACCGCCATTAGTGTATTTAGCAGATGAGGAAAGTGAAGGTTTTGACCAAAATTTAAAAGGTAAATCTCCAACTGAAAGTTCTAAGACGCTTAAAGAATTTATGATGGATAATATGACTGAAGCAGAACGCGCTGCAGTTGTTGAACCAAAGTATTTTTATGAGGTAACATATGACAAGCCAGGAGGTATACCTATGCCTTTAATCGTAGAATATACATATGCAGATGGGACAACTAAAAACATTACGTATCCACCAGAAATTTGGAGAAAAAATGACAAAGAAGTAAAGCTTGTTATTTCTTCTGTTAGTGAGTTGACAGGAGTAATGGTAGATCCTAAAATGGAAACTGCAGATATTGATACAACTAACAATTCTTGGCCTAAAAAAGAGGAGCAGAGTGAATTTGACTCTATGAAAGAAAAGGTGAAAGGAAAATAAATTTTAAGTTTTTTATAAAAAGCCTCGTTGATTAACGGGGCTTTTTTTATTCCGATTATAAACTTGTTTATATTTGTACTATGATGTCAACGCAATTTTTATTTATAAGCGGAGGTGAAATATTTTTCATCATGTTTATCGTGGTGATGGTTTTTGGTGCTGATAAAATTCCGGGTATAGCTAAAGGCTTAGGAAAAGGTATGCGGCAGCTTAAGGATGCTACTGAGGATATCAAACAAGAAATCCAAAAAAGTGCCGATAAACAAGGTATTGATACAAGTGTTATTACCGATATTAAAAAAGATATTGATAATGTTAAGAATAGCATAGATACGGGTATAGCCAAAGATGTTAAGAAAGGCTTTGGTGATATTGGTAAACGTATTGGCGATGCTGCCGGTTCCGTAAAACGAAAATAGACTTATGTTTGATTCGCTATTAGAATGGGACCGCGAAACGTTCATTTATCTTAATAGTCTTGGCATAGAGCAATACGATTTTATTTGGTCTACAGTTACTACAATTACCACCTGGATTCCTTTATTTATATTATTTATCCTCATCTTCTTTAAGGTTTACCCAAAAAAACAGGCCTTGTATAGTATATTAACTGTGCTTGTTATGATTCTTTTTGTAATTACACTTACCGATTTGACTAAGGAAGTTATTGAGCGATTACGGCCTAATAATGATTTAGAAATCAATAGTGTCATTCGTATACTAAAACATGCTAAGGGCTATAGTTTTTTCTCTGGTCATGCCTCCTCTTCTTTTTCTATTACTACTATTATAGTCCTCTTTTTAAGGAGAGAATTAAAATGGGTAAGTGTATTTTACGTATGGCCGGTATTGTTTACACTCAGCAGAATCTACGTAGGGGTTCATTTTCCAATAGATTTAATAGTAGGAGCTGTTGTAGGGGTGTTATGTGCCGTATTTTTTTACTGGCTACATAGAAGACTTATTTTACCCTACTTAAAGTTAAACCATCTCTAATAGGAAGTAATACTGTATCTAATAACGGATGGCTGGCGAGTGTTTTATTATATTCTAATAGAATTTTGGTGGTTTTGTCTTTTGGGTCTAATTCTTCTATTACTTTTCCTGACCACAATACATTATCTGAAAGAATAACGGTACCGGATTTTGTTTTAGGCAGTATCAGATTCAAATAATTTAAATAGTCCTTTTTTTCTGCATCTATAAATACCAAGTCAAAAGTTTCGGTTAGCTGAGGTATTATTTCTAGTGCGTTACCTGTATGTTGAACAACTTGTTCGCCAAAGCCACTTTTATCAAAATATTTTCGTTGTATATCATAAAGCTCTGCATTCACATCTATAGTATGTAATTTCCCTTTGTTTTGCAGTCCTTCAGCTAAACATAGTGCAGAATATCCCGTATACGTACCTATTTCTAGAATGTATTCTGGGTTGGTAATTTTAGATAATAAACTCAATACTCTGCCCTGTAAATGTCCTGTAAGCATTCTAGGTTGTATAATCTTTAAGTATGTTTCACGTGTAAGTGCTGCTAGAAGTTCTGGCTCTGACTGGGAATTATCAGCAATGTAGTCTTCTAATAGCGTGGAGAGAAAATGCATGAGTTTCTTTTTGCAAAAGTACTTATTTATACATTATTTTAGGACTTTATAAAACTTATGGATATAAAGATTAGAAAAGCAACAACGGATGACTTAGGTGTTTTAAAAGCAATGGAACAAGGTATCATTGAAGTAGAACGTCCTTTTGATGATACCTTAGCTAAAAATCCTATATCATATTATGATTTAGAGGCTTTAATTAATGATACTAAGGCTTTGGTATTGGTGGCCACACATAATAGAGCTATTGTAAGCTGTGGATATGGTTTAGAGAAAACCGCAAAGCCATATTTAAACCACTCATCCTATGCTTATTTAGGTTTTATGTTTACCCTGCCAGAGTATAGGGGGCATGGATTAAATGGGAAAATACTTTTTGCTTTAAAGGATTGGGCAAATCAAAGTGGATTGACCGAAATTAGGCTTACTGTATATAATGACAATATACCTGCGTTACGAGCATATGAGAAAGTAGGCTTTAAACCGCATATGATAGAAATGCGCTGGCCATAAGTCAACTAAATTTTCATTATCCATTAGTTTGCCACTTCTTTCCTACTAGATGAGTATTTTTACATAAAAATGAACCTATGACATTTAAGAACACGCTTTCTTGTGCTCAAGAACTAGATAAAAATGACCCGTTACGCTCTTATAGAAATGAATTTCATTTTCCTAAGGTAAATGGTAAACAGGTAATTTATTTTACTGGAAATTCTTTAGGCCTACAACCTAAGCGCACAAAGAAATATGTTGATGATGTTATGACAGATTGGGCGGAGCTAGCCGTTGAAGGTCATTTTTATGCTGAAAAACCTTGGTGGGATTATCATGAACGTTTAGCTAAACCTTTAGCCAAAGTTGTAGGAGCTTTACCTGAAGAAGTATCTGTAATGAATACATTAACGGTGAATCTTCATTTACTAATGGTTTCTTTTTACACACCTACAGCTAAAAGGTTTAAAATTATATGTGAAGAAAAGGCTTTTCCTAGCGATCAATATATGCTGCAAAGTCAGGCTCGATTCCACGGATTCGACCCTAACAATGTAATTGTAGAAGTTAAAAAGCGCGAAGGGGAACATGCATGGCGAACAGAAGATTTTTTAGATAAAATCAATGAAGTAGGCGATGAGTTGGCTTTAGTGCTTATAGGTGGTGTTAATTATTATAATGGTCAGGTACTAGATATGGAAGCCATTACCAAAGCCGGTAAATCTGTTGGTGCAAATGTAGGTTGGGATTTGGCACACGGAGTAGGTAATGTAGAACTAAAGCTTCATGATTGGGGAGCAGATTTTGCAGCTTGGTGTAGTTATAAATATATGAACAGTGGACCAGGTAATGCCTCAGGTATTTATGTTCATGAACACTATTTGAATAGAAAAGATATTCCTCGATTTGAAGGGTGGTGGGGTACAAAAAAAGATACTCGGTTCTTAATGAAGCCAGAGTTTGAACCTATGGAAAATGCCGACGCATGGCAAATAAGTAACGCCCCTATACTTGCTGTTGCTCCATATTTGGCTTCCTTAGAGTTATTTGAGGAAGTAGGAATGCCTGCATTAATAGAAAAAAGAGATAAAATATCAGCATATCTTGAATTTATATTAAGGGAGATAGATGCAGATGTGGATAGTTCTTTTGAGATTATCACTCCTAAAGATAGAGGGTGCCAATTATCTGTCTTTTTACATGGAGAAGGAAAAGCATTGTTTAACTATCTTATGGAAAATGGTGTGATTACGGATTGGCGTGAACCTAATGTTATTCGCTTGGCACCAGCCCCTTTCTATTGTTCTTATGAAGACATGTATCGTTTTGGACAAATTTTAAAGCAAGGAATACTTTCTAAGTAGTTCATTTCTACTTTATTTTTGCTGTTTAAAATTAAGTAGCAGCTATAAAAGGGGTAAATTAATGACGACATTAGTGTCACCCTGAGCGCAGTCGAAGGGCTTTAAGGTTAAAAGCTTTATTTATGTATAGCTACGAATAAATAAGTAGGAAATAGCTAATTAAGAAATGAAATCATTACGATTAATACTTACAAATGCTAACTATTTTGGTCCCTCCTGGGTATTTGCTAGTTTAAATATTCTGTTTGGTACTTGGGTAATCTATATTCCTCAAGTTAAGGATGCTTTAAATATTGATAAATCTGAGCTTGGTTTTGCTATATTTTTTCTATCACTTGGTGTTTTTTTAGTTTTTCCTTTTGCTTCGCGAATGGTAAATGCACTTGGAGTAGGGAAAGCCACTTTTTTTGCTGTTTTAGTAAGTTGCGCCGGTGCTATGTTGCCTTTAATGGCTACCAGTTACTATACACTAATGGGCGCGCTCTTTTTGTTTGGAGCATCTAATGGATTTATAGATATTTCTATGAATACATTGGTAACTGAGATTGAAAAAAAGAATAATGTAAAATTCATGTCAGCTTCTCATGGTTTTTTTAGCTTAGGAGGCGTTTTGGCTGGGCTAGGAAGTTTTCTTATCGGGCCCTTGGCTAATCCAACGCTGCATATGAGTTTAGCGGTAGCCTTAGTTCTTTTGGTAAATTTTATTTTTTATAAAAAATACATATATGTAACAGCAGATGTAGTAAAGAATGAAAGTTTTAGCCTAAAATTATTCAAACCATTAGTATTGCTCGGACTTATATCCTTCATATCTATGGGTAGCGAAGGTGCTATTATAGATTGGAGTGGCCTGTATTTAAAAGAAGTGAGTATTGCACCAGAAGCGCTTTGGGGTTTAGGGTTTTTGGGATTTCAAACGACCATGACTTTAGGACGCTTTATAGGTGATGGTATTAGTGAGAAATTAGGCTCTATTAAGCTGATTGCATTTGGTGCCATTTTAGCATTAACAGGTTATGGTTTTATTCTTACAGAGCATACCTACTTAGCTATTACAGGTTTTGCTATAAATGGATTAGGGTTTTCAGTAATGGTACCTGAAATATTGAGAATCGGAGGTAATGTCAAAGGAGTAGATTCATCCCAAGGTATAGCATTTATAGCAGGTACTGGTTATTTAGGTTTTTTGTGCGCCCCGCCTATTTTAGGTTTTTTGGCAGAGACTTCTTCCTTAAAAACGAGTTTTGCGGTGTTGTTATTCTGTACTTTGATTATTCTAGGTATCACGTTTACATTAAAAAAGAGACAAAAAGCATAGTTTGTGTAATGCCAAAAAGGGAGTTATTCTTTTAATTATCATTACCTAAAACAGTTTTAATTATATTTTTTCAATTGTAATTTGAATACTAATAAATGTAGCTTTAGTTGACTTCAATTGAAGTGAAATACAGTTTAAAATCTTCATCGTTTCTTTTGTGCATGGTAGCCATATGTAACCCTTTATAATCTTGGTACCCTTCCCAACTAGTAACCATGTTTGGAACTTCTTGATTTCCTTTTCTGAACGCCCACTCTTTTATGATAAAATCATCACTAAAGAAAAAATCGTATGCATCACCTGGTGTATACCCGCCTTCTTGATGGTAAATAATGGTTAATTTTTGCATGGATTCTTTTGACATTGGTGCAGTTGTTAACGGTGTATGTTCAAAGGTATAACCGTCTTGGTCCCATACCAATTGATAAGGTGCTAATAGCCAAAACTTATCATTTATAAATCCAGCATCTGTTTTTGCTAATACACTATCTATACTACTTCTATTATAGGAAATGGTATCTTCTCTAGTCGTAAATATAACATCATTAGTTTTTGGAGCCCAGGACCAAGTACGTTCAAAGTGTGATGAACCTCTATCTACATTAAATGTGAATTTTATCGTATTTATTTTATCCCAATTAGTAAAACCATTGGCTTTAGCAATTTGCTCTGGAATACTCATTTCTTTTTCTACAGTTTCAATTTTTTCGATTTCAATTTTCTTATCTTCTTTACAACTAAAGATTAGAACCAAAGAGATAATACCAACTGCTAAAAACTTTTTCATTTTTTCTAAATTTATGTAAAGATATTAATTACAAATTCTTTGGCTACTTTTGTAAATTCCTAAAATAATCGGATAGTGACCTTCTTAAGAAAACTGTGTCTAATCATCATAAGTAACCAATTCAAAACCAGATTGGACTCTGATGACCCGTATAAAGACATATCCGATGAGGAACTTGTCAAAAAAATTGTAGAGAAAAAGGATTCCACGATGTTTGGTGTGCTGTATGACAGGTACTCTAAAATGGTGTATAATAAATGTTATGGTTTTGCCAAATCACAAAAAGAGGCAGAAGATTTAACCCAAGACGTTTTTTTAATGCTATTTGTGAAATTAGGCTCTTTTAAAGGAAATTCTAAATTTTCTACATGGCTGTATTCGTTTACCTATAATTTTTGTGTTAATTATGTCAATAGAGATAAGGGAAGAAAAATAAGTGATAAGGCTAATAATATAGAAGATACAGAGTATAAGCTTTCTGTTGAGGTTACAGATGAGAGCTTACTAGATTTACAAGTAGAGAAGCTTAAACGAGCTTTGGAATTAATACCTCCAGAGGAAAAAACTTTGTTACTACTTAAATATCAAGATGGAGTTTCCATTAAGGAATTAGAAATACTCATGGAGATTGGCAGCAGTGCCGTTAAAATGCGACTAAAAAGAGCGAAAGCTAGAGTAATAGAAACCTATAATTCATTACCCTAAATGTTAGAACAAAATAAAAATCCATTTAAGGGAATTCAAGGAGATCTTAAAGATGTTCCTCCCGAGTTACGACGGAAAGTAATGAACGATATTGCCATGGCTAAACTTCTCATGGATATGGCTACATTGTTCACTGGGAACTACTCTTCATTAATAGAAGGGATGCTTAAAACAAGTGAAAAAAATCAAAAATAATAACCAACTTTATTAGCTAAACTAAAATTATGGAAACAGTAGGAAAATGGAAAGATCTTATTTTTGAGACCTTAGGCTCCATATTAAAAGATGTTGCATCTGCATTGCCTGGGATTTTTGGGGCGTTTGTCGTTCTTATTTTTGGTTGGATAACGATTAAAATTGTATCCTTTATTATCAAGAAGGTTTTTAAGGTAGTAAAAATAGAAACGCTTTCGGATAAAATTAATGACGCAAAATTATTTGGTGATTCTGATCTAAAAGTAGATATATCAAAAGTACTTCTGAGTTTTATTAAAGGTGTGCTGTGGTTAGTGTTTATAATCGTGGCAGCAGATGTCATGAATTTGAAAATAATATCCACTGAAATTGCTAATCTCTTACGATACCTACCGGTCTTGCTTACTGCTCTTATCATTTTTATGGTGGGCCTTTACTTAGCGAAAACTATAAAGAAAACGGTAACTACTGTTTTTGAATCTATGGATTTAGGTGGCGGTAAAGTTTTAGGAAACGTGTTATTTTACATGATTATAATTTTTGTTAGTATTACTGCATTAAATCAAGCAGGAATAGATACCGTTATAATTACTAGTAATTTCACTATTATTTTAGGAGCGTTTCTATTAGCAGCTGCATTAGCTTTAGGTTTAGGTTCTAGAGAGATTGTTGGTGATTTGTTACGAACATTTTATACTAGAAAGATATATGAAGTAGGGGACAGGATAAAATTCAACAAAATTGAAGGTAAAGTTGTGGCTATTGATAATGTTTCTATCATCATAAAAACCAAAACAGGAAAAGTAGTTGTTCCCATTAAACAGGTAGTTGAGAATACTGTTGAAGTAGAAGGATAATTTTTTTTATTTTTTACATTCTACGGAACGAAGGTTTCTTGACCTTCGTTTTTTTTTGTTTTTATACACAACGCTTTCAATGATTTTATTAGTGATTACTTTTCCAATTAATTCCTTAATTTTGATATCTATTAAAAAACTGAGATATGAGTGCTAAAAAAGGAAAGATACAAGAGTCTATCGACGAAAAAATGTTGGAGGAAAGAAAGGTCTTTCTTTGGGGTATGGTAGATGATGACTCCGCAAAACATGTGATAGACAGATTGTTGTATTTAGATATGCAGAACAATAAAGAAATTCAATTATATATTAATAGTCCGGGTGGCTATGTTACTTCTGGTTTTGCAATGTATGATACTATCAAGGCTTTAAAAAGTCCTGTTTCTACTATTTGTACAGGTTTGGCAGCATCCATGGGGTCAATTCTTTTATCTGTAGGTAAAAAAGGTCGTCGATTTATACAACCACATGCGCAAGTAATGATTCACCAACCAAGTGGAGGGGCTAGAGGTCAGGCTTCAAATATAGAAATTCAGGCAAGAGAAATTATTAAGACTAAAGAATTAAGTGCTCAGTTATTGGCAGACAATTGTGGTCAAAAATTCGAAAAAGTTTTAAAGGATTTCGATAGAGATTACTGGATGAATGCTGAAGAATCTATCGCGTACGGTATTGTTGATGGTGTAATGGAATAGGTATTCCTTAAAACTTAAAAAAAAACCTTTGCATTGCAAAGGTTTTTTTGTGTTTAAGAATACTAGTTTTAAGCGTATTATTTTTAAAAATATCGTGGTGATTTAATAGCCCTACTCTTTCTACTTCTTCCTGGTTCAAAAATTAATATGATTTCATGTGTTCCTCCTGTGTAAGGAAGAATAGTTGAGGTGGGTAAATCATATGCATAACCCAAACGAAAATCTCTTGATACTTGGTAATCCATTAAAGCACCAAAATTTGAAGCATCATTTACTCTGTAGGATGCTCCAATCCAGAATTTTTCATTGAACAGAAAACTGGCTGTAAAGTCATATGTTGCGGGTGCTCCATTTGTTATTTTTGCAATTACAGTAGGTCTAAATTTAGCGCTACGTGATATATCCACAACAAAACCAGCTATACCATAGTAGCTGTTTCGTTCTAAAGCTTCAAACTCTCCATCGTTTAAATCGGTATTTAATATTCTGGGTGAAGATGCTCCTATGTACCAACGGTTTGAACCAACATAAATTCCTGCACCAAAATTTGGGCTCCAGCTGTTAAAATTAGAGTTAAAGAATGGATCGTTAGCATCTGGATTTTCGAGGTTATAGTTTGTAAAACCTCCTTTAAGTCCAAAAGACATGTTAATTTCACTACTAAGTGGAACCGTATAGGAGAAATCACCATACACATAATTAGTGCTTTCAAATCCTAATCTGTCATTAATATAGGAGATACCTAAACCTATTCGTTCATTCCGTAATGGGGAATGAACAGAGAAGGTATTTGTTCTAGGGTTTCCTTCTAATCCTGCCCATTGATTTCTGTGTAATAAGGTAGCATTTAATGTTTCTCTACTTCCTGCATATGCTGGGTTTATAGATATTGCATTGTACATGTACTGTGTGAACTGCGGTAACTGTTGGGCAGTTAACATTACACCAAATAGCATGGTCAAGGAGACCATTACTTTTCGAACTTTGTTCACTTTTATTGGGGTTGTTTTATTCATCGATAATCTAATAACGTAAATAGGTCAATTATGGTGTAAAATTATGTATAAATTTTATAGTCAATCGAATATACTCGTTCAAGGTTGTGAGATATTCGATTGTTAGTTTTTGTTTCGATTAAAGGTTTGTTATCATGGCTGTAATGTTTTAATAAATTGATTTATAGTTAGTTAAATGTGTTTACTGCCCTCCCAGATATATATAACCATTAATTTTTTCACTAGGATTTTCTGTACTAATAACATCAATAATGTAGTAATAGGTACCTGTTGGAAGCATTCCAGATGTACCTAATTTGTTGTTAGGTGATGCACCGCCCCAGTTGTTCTGGTAGTCTGTTCCCTCATACACTTTGTTACCCCATCTATTGAAAATCATGACGTTAAAGCTAAAGTCGCAGAACTCAACCCCTGTTATAGCAAACATATCATTAATACCATCCCCGTTAGCGGTAATCGCCTTGGATATTTGTATTTCACTAATAGCACATGGTACACAGTCTGCGTTTACCATAACAGTAAAGTCTACGAAGTATTTACATACCCCTTCTGTAGAAGTGTATTCTATGGAGTATTCACCAAGTTCTAAATCTTGCGGGTCAAGGATACCATCTTGTAAAACGAGGTCTCCCATAGTTACTACAAATTCTCCATTTTGGTCAAAACCTTCCGGTAGGGAATCTCTAAGATTTATAGGACTGTCTTCAACACAGATATCAATAGTAATTTCTTCTAGCTGTGGTTGTAGTACAAATATGACCTGTTCGAAGGTAGCCGTGTTCCCACAGGAATCGCTCACCTCCCAAGTTCTAGTAATCATGTAATCAGATGTTCCAGGTAGGGTAGTGGTCTCTTCATTGTAAACAACCACAGGCGTGTCACATCCTCCAATATCTCCTAGTTCCGGAACTGGCGGTATAGCTTCCCCACAAAGAATG
>CALHVP010000164.1 GCA_938038975.1 uncultured Maribacter sp.
ATTTTAATAAAAGAAGGATTGCTAGTGGCAGCCGCTAAAGTCTTTTCTGTTAATTGGCCGGTTTGACTATTAAATGTATAACTGTAGATTCCTTCGCTTCCACTGTCTGTGTAGGTTCCAACAAACAGGGTATATGTGTTATCCATTTCTTTCTTCTTACAGCTGCTCATGCAAACCAATATTAAAACTAAACCAACTACCCATAACCTTTTATGTAATTTCATGTCTTTTCTATTGTTCCTCTAAAATAAGCACATTTTTAGGGTATCATGGTATAATTTGCGTAACAATCTTCCTGTTTTTAATACCAATACTATAAAACGAACAGTATGGGATATAGCGGACAGCCAATGAAGGTAATTAAAGCTAACAGGGCTTTACTTAGAAAACGAAGTAGTTTTAGTGATATTAGGAAAAGATATATTGGGTATGCAGAAGACACACAACTTAGCTTTAAAGAACTAACCGATTTTGAACGTAAAAAATTAAAAGACAAAATAAGAGCACAAGCGAGATTAGATAGAAGAAACGAAATTTACCTATTTGCAATTTCCTTATTTGGAGTAGCACTAATATTCGTTGCACTATACTGGATGTTTATATAAAGCTTTAATTATGGTTTGTCCACCATCACCTTGTAAGTAGGGTCTTCCATTACATTCACATCTATAATATCCTCCGCACTTGCCAATAATCGAATACAATCCTTACTTAAATGGCGCAGATGCACCCTTTTACCCACTTTAGCGTATCGTTCTGTAATTTTATTCAAGGCTTCTATACCAGACATATCTGCAACGCGGCTTTCTTTAAAATCAATAATTACCTCATCTGGATCATTAGGAACATCAAATTTTTCAGTAAAAAGTGTTGTAGAACCAAAGAATAGCGGGCCATAAATTTCGTAATGCTTTATACCATCATCATCAACAAACTTTCTTGCGCGAATACGTTTTGCATTTTCCCAAGAATAAGCTAATGCAGAAATAATGACTCCTAATAAAACCGCTACTGCTAAGTTATGAGTGATTGCGGTTATTAAAGTAACTAAGACCATTACCACCACATCAGATTTAGGCATTTTACCAAAAGTTTTAAAACTTGCCCACTCAAAGGTTCCTATAGCTACCATAAACATAAGCCCTACTAATGCTGCCATTGGAAGTTGCTCAATAAGACTGGAACCGAACATGATAAAGACTAAAAGCATAATGGCAGCAGTAATACCAGACAACCTTGCTCTTGCACCAGAAGAAGTATTAATTAAACTCTGGCCAATCATTGCACAACCACCCATACCTGATAAAAATCCAGATAAGATATTAGCCGTTCCTTGTGCTACACATTCCTTGTTACCACTTCCACGAGTATCGGTAATTTCATCAATAATATTTAGAGTAAGCAGACTCTCAATAAGTCCTACTCCAGCAACTATACCTGCGTACGGGATAATAATTTTAAAAGTTTCAAAAGTAAAAGGCAATTGAGGAATGGATATGGGAGGGAATCCACCTTTTATTGTTTCACCTTCTCGCATCGTATCTGCAACAGTGAGGGTGTCTACACCAAAACCAATAACAATACCCGAAACAACCACAATAGCAACTAGAGAAGAAGGTACCGCTTTAGTAAGTTTTGGCAGCCCCCAGATAATCAACATAGTTAATAAAGTGAGTCCTAGCATCATATACAATGGACTACCATTCAATAAATTCTCTGTTCCTTTTTGATAGAAATTTGGGAACTGTGCCATAAATATGATTATGGCTAAACCATTTACAAATCCAAACATAACCGGATGTGGCACTAAACGTATAAACTTCCCTAAACGCAGTACACCTGCTAGTATTTGAAGCACCCCTGCTAGAATAACAGTTGCAAAAACATAATTAAGAATGGTTTCTGGCTCTATTCCAGGGAAATTTCGTTTTAATTCTAAAATCAATCCTACAAAAATTACTGCTACAGCTCCCGTTGCTCCAGAAATCATACCTGGTCTACCTCCAAGAATTGAAGTAACCAATGCTAAGATAAACGCAGCATAAAGACCCGTTAAAGGAGAAAACCCTGGTATTAGAGCAAAGGCAATTGCCTCAGGGACCAAAGCAAGTGCTACGGTAAGTCCCGAAAGAATTTCGGTCTTATAATCTACTTTTTGTTTGAAATCGAACAAATTAAAATACTTACGCACGGTTATGAATTTAAGGGCGCAAAAATAGTATTAATTACCGACTCCACCAGAAAGGAGATGATTATTAACGATTTACACCCAATAGTTCATTATTAACACTAACAATTTGTTATCTAAGGGTTTAAATATTAATGTATTTAATTTACCCTGTCTTACTGAAAGAATTTCGAATCTAGAATATGTCAAAAACTACTTTGTCCAATAGTCCACTACAAATACCTTTTCTAAATGCGGTTGTAAACTCGACACAAAAGCCTGATGTTTTGGATGTGGAGTGTAAATACTATCACGATCTTCCTCAGACTTAAACGTTAACATATAACAATGTGTAAAACCTTGATGTAAATCTTCTGGACTATCATTTAATCCCCATTCAAAATCTTGTATTACAGGAATATGATCTCGTAGCGCATTAAAACTATCATTTATTTTATTTACGTCTGCTTCGCTTGCTTCATCCTTAAACTTAAAAATGACTACATGTCTTAATAGTTTAGCCTCATTCTTTACTTCTACTTCCATACTATCTTTGTTTTTAATTTCCGCTCCACATGAACTAATAAAACATGCGAAAAATAGCGCTGTACATACTAATGATATTTGTTTCATACTTTTCAAATTGATTAAATTTTAACTGATTTATATTAATTTATCATCTTACGCTACTACACTCATAAAATTCCTCCCATGCTCCCACCGTCTGCTTTAATAACAGAACCATTGGTTGCCGATGAAAGTGGGCTAACTAAATACGTAACCGTATTTGCAATTTCCTCAACGCTTGCAAACCGCTGTAAGAGGGATGAAGTCCGTTTTTTAGTAAAGAATTCTTCTTCTATTTGGATTTGAGATTTTGATTCCGCTTTAGCGGCATTCTCTAAAAATTGAGCTGCGCCTTCAGATAATGTTGACCCAGGCACAATGGTGTTAACCGTTACCCCTGTGCCTTTTGTTAATTGCGCCAATCCTCTGGAGACCGCAAGAATAGCAGCTTTAGTCATACTATAGGCAATCATATCTGTAGGAACCAGGGTAGCACATTCACTGGAAACGAATAAAATTCTACCCCAGTTATTTCCAATCATTTTAGGAAGAAGTTGTTTTGATAAACGAACGCCACTCATGACATTCACCTCAAACTGTTGCTGCCAATCCGCATCGATAGATTCGAAAAAATCACACGAGGTATAAACACCAACATTATTAATGAGAATATCTATTTCAGGTAGTTTCTCCAGTAAAGTATCTATTTCCTTAATATTCAGAAAATTTGTAGCGATGCCACTAACATTGCTTTCAGGAAATTCCTTTTGTAAGCTCTTCACCGCTACTTCAACTTTTTCTTTGGTTCTCCCGTTTAGGACAACAGAGGCGCCTTCTTTAACCAGTGTTTTTGCAGTTGCAAAACCAATACCGGCAGTTGAGCCTGTAATAAAAACTGTTTTTCCTATTAATTCTAAATTCATATCCTGTTCCTACTTATAATTATCCTGCAATTCCCCACTCACTAAAGAGTAGCCATAAACTTAAAACCGCTACTACTAATATTATTGTTAGTATGCTATCCGACGACCATTTGAACTTGACGCCTGCTGTTCGTTTTTGAAACGTAACTAGCTCCAAAAACTCTGGTGATTGCGATTGTCCCATTTTACTCACTACCATTAATACAAAGGCACAGAAGAGAAACAAAAACAATGCAAAGTGTAAGAAGTTTATTCCTAAAAATAGGCCTAACAGCGTATCTTCTGCCACTGTTATCGTACCCTCATTACTCATAAATTCCAGTACTAATCGCAAAACACCAATGATGAAGCCCACCCACAAAGAAACAATTGCACCTGTTGCATTTATCCACTTATATAATAACCCAAATAGAAAAACCGCAGCAATTGGAGGGGAAATATAAGCTTGTACACTTTGTAGGTAATGGAATATCCCACCACCCATAAGTGATTTCATAAATGGAATCCATCCTAAACTAATCAAGACAAGCAAAACGGTAGCTATTTGACCAAAACGAACCAAATCTTTTTGTGAAGCTTTAGGTCTGTATTTTTGATAAAAATCTATGGTTAGCAAGGTAGAACTAGAATTAAACGCCGATGAAAGTGAGCTCATTAAAGCGGCTAGTAAACCGGCAATGGCTAATCCTTTTAACCCTGTTGGCAAAAAACCATTGATCATGGCTGGTAATGCTTGATCTGCATTTTCTATAGAAAAACTAATATCTCCTTTTTGCAAAAGTGCATAGGCTATTACGCCCGGTATAAAAAAGATAAAAACAGGTAGCAATTTTAAATACCCTGCAAACAAAGCTCCTTTTCTTGCATTGTTCACATCCTTAGCAGAAAGCGTGCGCTGCACAATGTACTGATCTGTACACCAATACCAAACCCCTAAAATAGGTGCGCCAAATAGCATCCCTGTCCAAGGGTATTCTGTATCTGTAGATGGGCGCCAAAGATTAAAAAAATCTCCTACTGGTGGATTTTGAGAATCCTGTGAAGCTATCGTAATAATCTGAACCATCTCATCCCAACCACCTACGGCATGTAGACCAAATAAAGTAACCGCTATGGTTCCAAGTAATAAAATAAAGGCTTGAACCATATCCGTATAAATGACTGCTTTAAGACCGCCTAAGACCGTATAAAAACCGGTTGCGACAACCGTAACGATTGCACCGGTCCAAAAAGAGATTCCTATGGTTTCAAAAACAAGTGCACCTGCAAATATAATCAGTGATATTTTTGTAATGACATAGGCTAATATTGAAATTACCGACAAGTAATTTCTACAGGCTTTGGAGTATCTTTTTTCTAAAAACTCTGGCATAGTGTAGACGCCTGTTCTTAGATAAAAAGGCACAAAGACCCAACCTAAAAGAATCAATACCAAGGCTGCTATTATTTCAAAGTTTGCCATGGGCATATTACCTCTGGCTCCTGCTCCAGAAACACCCAAAATAATCTCGGAACCAATATTCGATGCAAACAAAGATGCCCCAATTACCAGCCATCCAGAATTTTTGCCTGCCAGAAAATAATCAACAGCACTTCCAGAATCTGACTTGCTTTTAGAGGCCCATTGTGCTATCCATAATATAATACCAAAATAGATTAAAATAATGGCTATATCCCAGTAGTCTAAACTTGAAATCATATAGTTTTTACTAAAAAAGTTAATATTCCTAACCTACCTTACCAGTTCTCCAACCCTAAAAGTTTTTTTCCTAGTACAGTTAACTTTGCCGTTTCATATTTTGTCTGTTCCCATTTTCTGGGATCACCAGGAAAAGCATAACCCTCCGGTGCAATTCTGTTTTTCCAAGAATTAATACGCCATTCTTTCAAAGTATTGTTATCCTCTTCTGCGGGCATCATTGAAATATATTGCGCAATACGCACCTTGTTTTCAGATTTATTAGGCCGTATACCATGAGGTTCGGTACTATTAAATATTAATAAATCACCAGCGTTCATTTTAACCTTCACTATCTTATCTTCTAAATCGGTTATATCAGGCTGAAAACGATCTCTATCTTCTGCTTGCGTTAATTTCCAAGAATCATATTCGCGATACAGCCAAGGAATACATTGAAACCCTCCCATATTTTCGTCGTCCTGATCCGCTAATGCTAATACGCCTTGTACATTTTGAGGACGTGTTTCTGGGTCATAATCCCAGTGAATAAAACCCTTTTTGTCTACCCCTGGTGGTAACGGAAAATTTAGATTAGCCCTGTCTATGGTAACCCATAATTTCTCTGTTCCCCATACATCTACAAAAGCATCATACACTTTTTGAGTTTGTCTATTGTCCCACAAATATTGATGATTGTAGACCTCTACCATTCCGGTACCGGTTAATTCTTTCATTTGCATTTCTGCTCTTGGTGGTGCATACCAGGTTTTTTTATCATCAGGATCCTTTTCATCAAACTCCCACAGAAAATCTGCAGTCTGTTTTGCTTGTTCTAAGGATACTGCATTTTCAATAACGATATAGCCATTATGCATCCAAAACTTCCAGTCTTCATCACTTAAAACGCGTAAGGTTTTTTGGTTTGAGCGGTCGTTTAATTTCTGTTTACTGCTAGTAGCAGTTGAAGGGTTTCCAGGGATTTCTTCATGACCTTTATTAGCCATTTCAATCTTAGTTTCTTTTTGCTCCATGGTATATAATTTAACGTTATCGTTCTTATCAACGAGACAAAACTAGTATGAACCAAAACTCAATACTTCCTTAATATTGATATATATTTGAACAATATTGATATTTAAATTGTTTTATGGAGTATATTCATGTTAATTTTGTTTTATACCACGAAAATTCTTTGGCAACATATCCAAAGCAGTACTAAAATGAAAATTGCATTAGAAACCATATCGCCAGCAAGTAAAAGCCCTTTTAGGCTACTACACGACCCAAAATTGAGTCACCTTTTTTATTGGCATTTTCACCCAGAATTAGAGTTGGTTTACATTGAAGGGGCCAATGCAAAAAGACATGTGGGTGACCATATCTCACAATTTAAGGATAGCGATTTGGTACTTATAGGACCTAATATTCCACATCTAAATTTTGACCATGGGGTTACGACACCTTACAGAAAAGAAGTGCTGCACATTAAACCAAATTTTAAGGAAGATATTCTAAATGTGCTTCCAGAATTGAAGCAAATAGATCGTTTGTTAGAACTCTCTAGATATGGTATTGCATTCTCCGGAACAACAAAGACTGAAGTAGGTTTGCTCTTAAAAGAACTGCATACTTTGGAGCCGTTCGCTTTTTTTATGGCGGTACTACATATTCTAAAACGATTATCTGAAAGCAATGAATTTACATTACTTCATAAAACACCTTTTGTAAATAAGCACAATGAAAAGGAGCAAAAACGCTTGCGCAGTATTTATGCCTTTATAGACGAGCGTTACGATACCAAAATTACCTTGGATGAAGTGGCCAATCTTTGCAACCTTACCAAACCTGCGTTTTGTCGCTATTTTAAAAAGAATACGGGCAGTACGTTTATACAGTTTTTAAACCAATACCGTGTAAGCCAGGCAAAACGCTATTTGTTGTTAGGTAAAAATGTAACCGAAACTTGCTTTTCTTGCGGGTTTGAAAGCCTGTCTTATTTTAACCGAAGTTTTAAAAAAATCGTTGGGGAGAATCCATCAAACTTTACAGTAAAACATGGCAGCTAAAATTTAGATGATACACAATTGTAAATATAAAAACCCGCCATGAATATAATTCACAACGGGTTTTACCAACCAACCTAAAAACTATTGTTATTTCCTTTTTCGCTTTACTTTCATAATTGGATTATCCGATTTTGTTCTTTTCTTTGTTACAGAACCTTTACCTGATTTAAGATATTCCTGATATCCTCTACCTCTAAATTCATAAATGGTTCCGCTATCTGGGTGATATAATTCTATAGTAGCATCATTGATGACGTATAACTCAAAATAATCACTTTCTAAAAAATCATAATCTAAAGTCACCGTTTTTAAACTTGCATCTCCATCAATATCATACACTTGATAATCACCTTCAAAATCCCAACTAAGATTCCCTAAAGAAGTTCCAGATACATCTATAGATGATCGGAAAAATGTAGGCAAAAATTGTAAAAAATTCTCTTCATCAAAATCGTTCAAAGCACCTTCTTCACTGGTATATATTTTCTCCCAAGCGGTATACTCTTGCATGAAGTAATTGATATTGTCATAAAAAACCATATCGTAATCAAACCTATTACTTTGATACCCGCGCAATACATAAGATGTATTTGAACGCACGTCCAATAATTCAATAGTATTATTATTTAAAGCATAAACTTCCAAGAGCCATAGTCCGTCTACATCGTGGTCAATTTCTACTACACCTCTAAGTGTGCTGTAAAAACCGACGTCTATTCCTAATCCGTTTCCTGTTTTACCAATACCTACTATATTGTTATTAGCCAATAAAACACCGTTATTAAAAGAAACGGTAAAGGCCCGTTGTAAAAAAGGAACCTCCCCATTTCCACGGGTTTGATTAATATCTACATACCATAAATCATATGACTGTAAAACCTGGTCTGTATTAAAAGCAGATTGTTCTATAAATTGATCCTCTATAATGACGTCCGAGTAGCATGAAACTAACAAGGTCGCCATCAGGAAATATCCGAAAAGTAGTTTTATTGTTTTCATACGTATTGATTTTAAAGATTCCCTTAATACAAAACAAGCACCGTGCCAAAAAGCATATCTATTTGATTATCAGTGTTTAGAACAGTATTGTTTGTGCAGTAGTTTTGAATACCTATTTTTAACCCATGAAGAACGAAAAGACATTTGCAGTTTTAGGAGGAGGAAGTTGGGCAACAGCCATAGTAAAGATGCTTACAGGAAATGATTATAAGGTGGGTTGGTACATGCGAAATACCGATGCTATCAATCATATTAAAACTCATAGGAACAATCCTAACTATTTGAGTTCTGTAGAATTTCCAATAAACTTATTGGATTTATCTTCTGACATAAATCACATCATAAATTCTTATGATGTGCTCATCTTTGCAATCCCTTCTGCATTTTTAAATACGGAATTAAAAAAACTGACAGCCTCATTTGATGGTAAAATTATATTTTCTGCTATTAAAGGTATTGTTCCCGAATCTAGTCTTATTGTTGGCGAACATTTTCATAGAACATATGATGTTCCTTTTGAGTCTATAGGGGTGCTTACAGGACCTTGCCATGCAGAAGAAGTGGCCTTAGAAAGACTTTCATATTTAACCTTGGCATGTGCCGACCCTAAAAAGGCTGCACTCGTTGCGAATGCGCTAAAGAGTGATTACATTAAAACTAAAATTTCGGATGATATTATAGGAACAGAATATGCCGCTATGCTTAAAAACATCTATGCAATTGCTGCTGGTATTGCGCATGGATTAGGTTATGGAGATAACTTCCAAAGTGTTTTAATGAGTAATGCCATACGGGAGATGAAACGCTTCATAAAAAAAGTACATAAAATGAAGCGTAATATAAATGACTCAGCATATTTAGGTGACCTGTTGGTTACTGGGTATTCTACCTTTAGCCGTAACCGTATGTTCGGTAATATGATTGGAAAAGGCTACACGGTTAAAAGTGCACAAATGGAAATGAGCATGGTAGCAGAGGGCTATTATGCCACTAAAAGTGCACACCAGTTAATGGAAAAATTAGAGAAAAAGTCAAAAACACCTATTATAAATACGGTATATCAGATTCTTTATAAAAACGGAAATGCCAAACAGCTTTTTAAAGAATTGACGGATAAGTTGGATTAAACCCGCTCCATAGAAAAATCGGAATGCGCTTTTAATTCTTTATTTAAAGTATCCTTCCACACCAAAATCTTGGCGTCATCGGTTTTGAAAATCGTTTTAAATTCCTTTAGCACTGGATTCATGTAAGTCCGTACACTATCAATATCAAAATACAACCTACCCGTTCTTCTTATAAAGAAGTCCATTGGGTCTTGGACCATCTCATATGCAATACCAAACTCGAGTTCTGCCAAAATTAATTTTGTAGCAATATCCGTTTCTTTTCTATTTTGATATAGTTCTAAAATTGTTTCTGTCTGTTTTCCATAATTTGTGACCAAGAACCAAGCATCATGCGCTGTAAAACCTTCTTCTTTAATACGCTCAAACACTTCAACAATGTATTTTTTAACGTGCTTATATTTTTTGAACTCGTTCCCACAAAGTGGAATATCTTCTGTCTTACAATTATTAACTTCCACTTTGTAATCCTCTTCTAGTTTTTTAGCGACCTGATCAACAACACGTTCTGCCATTTTTCGGTAGCCTGTAAGTTTTCCGCCGGCAATGCTTATCAATCCGGTATCCGAGGTGAAAATTTCATCTTTACGAGATAATTCGGATGCAGATTTCCCTTCTTCATGTATCAAAGGCCGTAAGCCCGCCCAAGAAGAAACGATATCTTCCATCTCTAAATTGATTTTTGGAAACATGTTGTTTACAGCGGAAAGTAAATAGATTGCATCTGCCAAGTCAGTTTGAACCTTGTCTTTGTCATCATTGTAATTGGTATCGGTAGTTCCTACATAGGTAACTTTACCACGCGGAATGGCAAACATCATCCTCCCATCTGGCACATCAAAATAAACAGATTGTTTTACTGGAAGTTTCTCATACGGGAATACCAAATGAACACCTTTCGTCAAATGTAACCGCTTTCCTTTTTTAGAATTATTGACTGTTCTTAAATCGTCTACCCAAGGTCCGGCGGCACTAATGACATATTTAGAGGTAATCTCAAAAGGTTCTCCAGAGAGTTCGTCTCTTACAATAACTCCAGCTACTTTTTCATCGGTATATATAAAATCTGTTACAGAAGCATAATTCAATGCCGTAGCTCCAAACTGAAGACTAGTTTTAATATTTTCTATAGTAAGTCGCGCATCATCCGTTCTATATTCCGCATAATAACCCGCTCCTTTTAGAATTTTTTTTGGCAATAAAGGCTCTAGTTTTAAAGCCTCTTTCTTTTCTAGCATTTGGCGTTTATCTTCTCCTGTTACCTGAGCTAAAATATCATATACCTTTAAACCTACGGAAGTAAGCCATTTCCCATAGGAACCGTTTTCTATTAGTGGTAATAACATTTTCTCTGGCAGTACCAGGTGAGGAGCTAATTTATGTACAATGGCACGTTCTGAACCCACTTCTTTTACCAGCCAAAAATCGAACTGTTTTAAATAGCGTAATCCACCATGAATTAGTTTTGTTGATTTACTGCTGGTTCCGGAAGCAAAATCGTTCTTCTCTACCAATGCTACCTTAAGCCCTCTTGATGCAGCATCTAAAGCAATACCGCCACCAGTAATTCCGCCGCCTATAACCACCAAGTCATACTTTTCTTTAGTTAGGCTAGCGACTATTTTTGTTCTTGTTAGGTTTGAAAATTCAATACTTTTCATCTGTTCATTTTTAATAGTTTCTTAAAGGTCAGATGTAATTCGCCAATCAACTTTTTCGTTGGTATCCAAGATACTAATGGCTCATTTCATAGCTTTTTTCTACTTAAACTTGGGGTTAATTAGTCTGGTTTCTTCAGTTAGTTGTCTTCCCAACCTTTAGATCGCTCTACGGCTTTTTGCCATTTTTTATACAGGCGTTTTCTTTTTACACGATCAAAAGTAGGCTTGAATATGTTGTTCATAGGTCTGGTTTGATCAATATCTTCTTGTTTCCATAATCCTACCTGAATTCCTGCCAAAAATGCTGCACCCATTGCGGTAGATTCAATAACCTCTGGGCGGTGTACTTCGGTGTCCAAAATATCGGCCTGAAATTGCATTAAGTGATTGTTCGCACAAGCACCACCATCTACACGAAGATTTTGTAATTGTAGCCCTGAATCATCCTCCATAACCTTTAAAATATCCTTTGTTTGGTAGGCCAAAGATTCTAGGGTCGCCTTTGCTAAATGCGCCTTACCAGTATCACGAGTTAGACCAAAAATTGCACCACGGGCATACATATCACAATGAGGAGCACCAAGACCTGCAAAAGCTGGAACCACGTAAACAGAACTTTCTCCATGTACAGTATCTGCCAAAGCCTCTGTTTCCTTTGCATCTTTAATTATCTCAAGTCCGTCTCTTAGCCATTGAATTGCAGCACCCGCAATGAAAACACTGCCTTCAAGGGCGTAATGAACTTTTCCGTCCAATCCGTAGGCAATAGTCGTTAATAGTCCATTCTTTGAAAATTGAGGCTTTTCCCCAGTATTCATTAACATAAAACAACCGGTACCATAGGTATTCTTTGCCATTCCCTTTTTAAAACAGGCTTGACCAAATAGGGCCGCTTGCTGATCTCCTGCAATACCTGCAATAGGTATTTTCACTCCGTTCATAACATAATCTCCAAAGTGATAGGCAGAAGGTTTTACCTCTGGCAACATCTGTTCTGGAATTTCTAGTGCTTTTAATAAACGTTGATCCCACTTTAAGTCTACTATGTCATAAATCATAGTACGAGATGCATTCGTATAATCTGTAACATGAACTTCCTTATTGGTCATATTCCATACCAACCAAGTATCTATAGTTCCCATTAAAAGGTCACCATTTTCCGCTTTAGCTCTTGCACCTGATACGTTATCCAAGATCCATTTAACCTTTGTAGCAGAAAAATAGGAATCTATTACCAATCCCGTAGTTTGCCTTACATGCTCTGTAAGCCCTTCTCTTTTTAAAGCTTCACAAATATCTGCTGTTCTCTTATCCTGCCATACAATTGCATTGTAAACAGGTTCACCAGTATGCTTGTCCCAAACCACAGTCGTCTCCCGCTGGTTGGTAATACCAATGGCTTTAACCTCAGAAGCATCTACCTTATGCTCAGACAATAGCTTCTTTAAAACTTCTAATTGTGAGGATAGTATTTCTTTTGGGTCATGCTCCACCCAACCGGGTTTGGGGAAAATTTGTTGAAACTCCTGTTGCACCATTCCTTTAATATTCCCTTTTTCATCTACTAGAAGT
>CALHVP010000165.1 GCA_938038975.1 uncultured Maribacter sp.
ATTGACACTTACGTTGGAAGACGGTGGTACACAGACGGTGAACTTCAGTACAATATTAGCAGCAGCAGATAACCAAGCGTTAACCTTAGAAGCAGGCAACATATTAACCTTAGTAGATGGTGGTACGGTAGACCTGACACCGTTTTTGGATAATACAGACAACCAAGCTATCACCGCATTTAGTTTAGATGATGCTACAGGAATATTGACACTTACGTTGGAAGACGGTGGTACACAGACGGTGAACTTCAGTACAATATTAGCAGCAGCAGATAACCAAGCGTTAACCTTAGAAGCAGGCAACATATTAACCTTAGTAGATGGTGGTACAGTAGATTTGACTCCGTTTTTGGATAATACGGACAACCAAAACCTTAGTATAGGAACTGGTGGAGTTGTAAATGAGAGTGTCGAAGTAGCCATAAGTGGTGGGACTAACACTATAGTAGATATTAGGGATGCAGATTCTGTAATTGGAAACGAAACAGTTACAAGTCTTGTATTTGACGGCACAACACTTACGTTGAACGAAGGTGGAAATACGCCTAGAACGGTAGATTTAAGTTCAGTTAGTACGGATGACCAATATGATGATGAAGTACTATTACGTACTCCAATTGACGTTGACGAGGGAGAGTTGGTTTCGCCGACTTTAGAGACTACTGTTGAACAAGTAATACAAGCGATTGCACCTATCACATCTAAAGCGGCACGTGTATTTTACCCGCCTTCTATTGAAATAGATGCTTCTGTCACAGGAACTTTTACAGTTGATTTATATGCACAGTATATAGCACAGTTTGGTTCTCCGGTAGTAAGTAGCGGTGGTTCTATACCAACCTACGGTTCAGGAGAATTGGACTACCATGTAACGTATGCAGATCCTGCAGTTTTTAATACAGGTACGATGGCTATATCTCCAGCGGGCGTTTTAACCTATACTGTTGATGCACCTCCTGTTGATTACAATTCATTAATCAACGTAGTATTTGTAGTAAAATAATTAATAACAGAAACGACTTCAAATCGATTTGAAACATATCACTACATATAAAACCTTAGTTCTCACCATTGTATTTGCAGTGATGGGAGCGCTTGCTTCTAATGCTCAGTATTTATTGCAAGCACCGAACAGCACCGATGAAAATAATTATCAATGGTTCGAAGCTTCTGATACAGCAACAGTTCTTGGTACAGATTTTTTCTTAGAAGTAACAGCTCCTGGAATCTATTTTGCTACTTACGACGGTACTATTTGTGGTTCTAATGCAACTGGTTATTTCATAGTAACTGATTGTACTGCTCCAAATAATGAAGTAACATTGGATATTAGATCTAATATTCCTTCCGGCGCAACAGTAAGTTGGTCGCCTACGGTAACTGGTGATCAAACTCAACCAACTGTTATTGCAGACCAAACTGTAGTTAAATATACAGCAACGTTAACCAAGGCAGGAAACAACATCATTCTACCTAATTTCACAGTGGTATGCTTAAGCCAAGCAGCTAACCTCTTAGATGATGTAGTATCATTAGATGAAGATACTTTTATTGTAGTGGATATTTTTGATAATGATACAGATTTACCAACTACTGGTACTTTGACAACAACAAATCCAGCAAATGGAACCATTACTATTGATGATGGTGGCACACCGAATGATCCTACGGATGATATTGTAACATATACACCAAATCCTGATTACAACGGTCCTGATAGTTTTGATTATACCATCTGTAATTCTTCAGGCGATTGCAGTACAGCAACTGTTACCATAGATGTGTTGCCAATTGTAGATACAAACGATGATATTATTACTATAAACGTAAATGAAATCATAAACATAGATACTTGGAGTCTAAATGATAATGATTTGCCAAACGAAGGTACATTTAGCGTTACACAGCCTGCAAATGGATCTATTACAATTGATGATAACGGTACACCTAATGACCCGTCAGATGATATAGTAAACTATTTTCCAAATAATAACTTTGTAGGAACAGATACTTTTGAATACACAGTGTGCGATACTTTAGGAAATTGTAGTACGTCAACTATAACCATAGTTATAAGTCCTTTAGGAGCTGATTTGGATAGTGACGACGATGGGATTCTTGATAGTTTTGAAGATTTGAATCTAGATGGTGATAATGATCCTACAACAGATCCAACGGATACGGATGGAGATGGTGTGCCAGATTATCTAGATATTGATAGCGATAATGATGGTATTCCAGATAATGTTGAGGCGCAAACTACAGCGGATTATATTCCACCAAGTGGGGAAGATTTAAACGGTAATGGTTTAGATGATGCATACGAAGATGGTGGAGTACAAGGTTTATTCCCAGTAGATACTGATGGGGATAGCTTACCAGATTATTTGGACGAGGATAGTGACAATGATAACATACCAGATAACATTGAAGCTCATGATTTTGATCATGATGGTATAGCCGATAATACCTTCACAGGTACCGATACCGATGGAGATGGATTAGATGATGGTTATGAAGGTGATAATATTGATGATATTGACGTAAACGATGAGTTAGAAGATCCAATCAATGACCTTCCTAACACAGATAATGATGAAGAATCCGATTATAGGGATACCGATGATGATGATGATGGTATAGAAACAATAGATGAGGATTTAAATCAAGATGGTGACTATCTAAATGATGATAGCGACCTAGATGGTATACCAAATTACCTAGATTCTGATCTTGAAGTTCAAGGCGAAACTGTAGAAGTATTTAATGTTATCACGCCTAATGGTGATGGAGTACATGATGTATTACGAATATCTGGCTTAGAAAACTACCCAGAGAATACAGTAAGAATTTATAATAGATGGGGTGTTTTGGTATTTAATACTAAGGCATATAATACAGAAGGCAATGTCTTTGATGGTAGCTCACAGGGGAGGGTTACTATTAATCAAGAGAATCAATTACCTGTAGGAACCTATTTCTATCTTATAGATTACAAAGAACCCAATGGTACCATGAAATCACTTTCTGGTTATATATATATAAATAGATAAAAGCATGTCTTTTAGAAAATCAAATAAAATTAGTCTACCTATGTTGAAGATTCTTATACTTAGCCTCTTCTTGTTTCTAGGAGTAATTGTTTTTGCTCAACAAGACGCTCAGTATACTCAATATATGTATAACACAGTAAGTATAAACCCAGCATATGCAGGTTCAAGAGGACATATGAGTATTGGAGCATTACATAGGTCCCAATGGGTAGGATTAGATGGCGCTCCTGTAACACAGACATTTAATGTTCATTCACCAATTGGATATAGGGGTGTTGGTCTAGGTTTATCTATTGTCAACGATAAAATAGGTCCAACTTCCGAAACTAATTTTGATATGGATTTTTCTTATACGATTAATCTAGCTAAAGAGGCAAGATTAAGTTTTGGAGTAAAGGCAAGTTTAAATTTGTTGGATATTCGATTTTCAGAATTGAACCAGTTTGCAATGGATCAAACCTTGCAACAAGACATAGATAATAGGTTTTCACCCAATGTAGGTGCAGGAGTATATTATCATACGAATAAATTTTATGCAGGTCTTTCTGTTCCTAGATTTCTAGAGACTTCACATTTTGAAGAATCTTCACTATCCACAGCAAAAGAGCAAATGAATTTTTATTTTATCACGGGGTACGTATGGGAAGTAAATCAGTTTTTGAAGTTTAAACCTACTATTTTAAGTAAAATAACCCAGGGGGCTCCATTACAGGTAGATGCTTCTGCTAATTTTATGTTTAATGATAAATTCATACTTGGAGCTGCCTACAGATGGGATGCGGCTGTTAGTGGTATGGTTGGATTTAATATTTCCAATAATTTTCTTATCGGGGTAGCTTACGACCGGGAAATAACAGAGTTGGGCAATGCTGCCTTTAATGATGGTTCTTTTGAGGTTATTTTGAGATATGATTTCATTTCTATAAAAAACAATTTAAAATCTCCAAGGTTCTTCTAGTCTATTATTGCTTAGACCTTATACTTCTATCTATTAATTTTATAGCCTTAGCGGTCTTAACTTATGTAAAGATGTTATTTTTACATAATGAAGGAAGAAGAGGTAATTTTAGTAAATGAACAGAATGAGCAAATAGGCACCATGCCTAAAATGGAAGCTCATGAAAAAGCCATACTACACAGAGCTTTTTCCGTTTTTATATTAAATAAAAAGGGGGAAACGATGTTGCAACAACGTGCAGCGCATAAATATCATTCGCCTTTACTGTGGACAAATACATGTTGTAGTCATCAACGTGTAGGAGAAACCAATTTACAAGCAGGCAAAAGACGTTTGCACGAAGAAATGGGTTTTACTACCGATCTTAAAGAGCTATTTTCTTTTATTTATAAAGCCCCTTTTGATAATGGTCTAACAGAACATGAATTAGATCATGTTATGGTAGGTTACTATGATAGTGCGCCTATAATAAATACAGAGGAAGTTGCTAGTTGGAAGTGGATGACTCCAGAATCTATAAAAGAGGATATAGATAAAAATCCACATATATATACTGCTTGGTTTAAAATTATATTTGAAAAATTCTACCAACATCTGTTGGATAATATTGAAAGAACATGAAGGTAAAAGTTAGTAGAAAGGCACATTTTAATGCTGCCCACCGGTTGTATAGAAAGGATTGGGACGATAAAAGGAATAATCAAATATTTGGTAAATGTAGTAATCCAAATTTTCACGGTCACAATTACGAGCTTATCGTAAGTGTAAACGGTGAAATTGATGAAGAAACCGGATTTGTTATAGATGTAAAGGTGCTAAAGGACCTGATTAAATCTGAAATAGAAGATGCCTTTGATCACAAAAACTTAAATCTAGAAGTTCCTGAATTTATGGAATTAAATCCTACTGCCGAGAATATTGCGGTAGTTACTTGGAAAAAATTAAGACCTCATATTGACTTAAAACACGAGTTAGAAGTTGTTTTGTATGAGACACCAAGAAACTTTGTAACCTTTTCTGGATAATGGGGTTAAAAGTTGGGTCTAAATTACCTGTGTTTACGCTACCGGACAAGGAGGGGAATGAGTTTTCTATACAAAGTCTTATTGGTAAAAAACCCTTTGTTATGTACTTCTATCCTAAAAATAATACGGCTAGTTGCACTAAGGAGGCTTGTGATTTTAGAGATAGTTATGAGGACTTTGTAGCTTTGGGAGCAGAAGTGGTAGGAATAAGTTCTGACTCGTCTAAGAGTCATTCTAAATTTGGTAAAAAGCATGATTTGCCTTTTATCTTACTATCAGATAAAGACAATAAGGTGCGTAAGCAATTCAAAATTAAGAATAGCTTATTGCTATTGCCAGGTAGAGAAACTTATGTCATAGATGAAAAAGGGGTAATAATCATGGTATTTAATAGTATAAATGCCTCTGAACATATGAAAAGAGCAATCAAAGCGTTGTCTTATAGTAAGAAGTAATTTTACGTAAAAGACAGTTATGAGCATACATCCTTTAAAATTTCATCCTATTCTTAAAGAAAGACTCTGGGGCGGAACTAAATTAAAAGAGGTTTTAAATAAACCTATTGAAAGCGATATCACAGGGGAGAGTTGGGAAATATCTACCGTTCCGGGTGATATTTCTGTTATTTCGAACGGAAGTTTAGCAAACACTTCGTTAGACTCTTTAATTGATAAATTTCCAGAACTCCTTTTAGGTACGAGTGTTGTGGAAAGATTTGGAAAAGAGTTTCCTATTCTAATCAAATTTATTGATGCGAAACAAGACTTATCTATTCAGTTACATCCAAATGATGCCTTAGCTAAAAAGCGCCATAATTCCTTTGGCAAAACAGAAATGTGGTATGTAATGGATGCTGATGCTGGATCGGAACTTATTGTGGGATTTAATAAAAATGTAACCAAAGAAGAGTATTCCTCGAGTTTGGAAGATGATACCTTATTAGGTTTATTAAACTATGAACCTGTAAAAGAAGGAGATACTTTTTTTATTAACACAGGAAAGATACATGCAATTGGTGCTGGTGTGCTGTTGGCAGAAATTCAACAAACTTCTGATGTAACCTACAGAGTTTTTGATTTTAATAGAAAAGATAAAGAAGGTAATTTGAGAGAATTGCATACGGAAATGGCATTAGATGCCATGGATTACGAAAAGAAAGATGATTTTAAGGTTAGCTACGATACTAGTTTAGATAATGTAGGAACTATGGTAGATTGTCCATATTTCAAGACTAATTTTTTAAATCTTACTAGAGATTTAAAGCAAGATACTACGAAGAGGGATTCTTTCACAATCTTTATGTGTGTTGGTGGTATTGCAACCATTAAAACAGACGAAGGTGAAGTTCATATTCAAAAAGGAGAAACAGTGTTAGTACCTGCTTTAGCGAATGAAATTCGAATAAAGACAACAGGTGCTAAATTATTAGAGGTGACTATTTAAGTCTAATCCTATTTTTACAACGTTAAAGTTGTATTTTTGCAAAAAAAATATAGTAAAATGGCAAGTGTTCGAGATTTAAAAAAAGATATCAATTACGTATTAGGAGATATCATTGAGGCGGTTTACATAGTAGAAGCAGCCAATAATAAAAAAGATTCTAAAGAGGGTGCTAAAATTATAGACGGTGCTATCGAAACTTTTGATGGTTTAATCGCTAAGGTTAATAAAAAAGATGTTGAGAACAAAAAGGCTCACTTGAGTGCTGTACGTTCAGAATTGGAAACTAAAGCTAAAAGTTTAGTAGACGAGCTTAATAAAATAAGCTAAATATTTCAACATAGTTATAATAAAAAAAGCATCCGTTTAAGATGCTTTTTTTTATTTCTTGTTTTTAGCTATAAATGCGCTAAGTTCTTTTCCGTATTTAGAATTCAAGACTTTTGGAGGCAGTACAGATGCTATGGAATCTAGATATTTAATATTAGCTTCAGGTATTTCTTTAATCGCTAAATATGGAGCTATGTAGGATTCTTTATTATTTAAAGCAAAATTGATAGCGTACACATAACTTTTCTGGATACTTCTTGTATAAAGTAATTCTACAGAATCAACCTGTTGCTTACTTAATTGCTCATTTTGGTTAGATGCCAACTGCGCAAGCTCGAGTCCTCGCATGTTGTTTTTAGACATTACTTTTCTATACTCCTCTAACTTTACTTGACTTTCTGAGCCTTTAATTTTCGCATTGCTATCAAAACTTTTCCAGTTTGTATTTACAGTTATAGTACCTGGTTCTGCAAAAAAGGAAAGTCTATCGTTTATATCGTTATTATCTTTTTTATTAAGAAATAGATAAAATATTTCCGGGCTTTCTAGTTCTGTTTTAAATGTGAAATTACCGTCGCCTTCAATTTCAAGTGAATCAATTGTTATAAGTACGGTGTCTGGTACATGCTGCAAATAAAGAGTTCCCTTTTTAAGTCCTTTTATAGAACCCGTTACAGTCATAGTATTTTCTGTTTCTCCTGCACAGGAAACCATTAAAATTAGCAAACTAAAAACGTATAAAAATTGCTTCATATTATTTTATTAGGGCGCAAATATGCGTAAAAATTTTTTAATTATTGTTGTGAAAAAAGGGAAGTTGAAAATTAAAAATTAGAAGCTACTTCCATTAAATAGGCGCAAAACAATGCGCCTCCTGTACCTACGACATAACCAAGAACTGCAAGTAACACACCTACAGAGGTAAGAGAGGGATGAAATTCTGCTGCAACAACGGGCGCAGAAGCTGCACCACCAACATTTGCTTGACTACCAACTGCCAAGAAAAAGTATGGAGCTCTTATTAATTTGGCAACCAATATCATAAGTCCAGCATGAATACCTATCCAAATGAACCCTACTGCAATTAATCCAGGGTTTTCCAAGACTTTTCCTAAATCCATTTTCATTCCAATAGTAGCAACAAGTATATAAATAAAAACACTGCCAATTTTACTTGCACCTGCACCTTCATAGTTTTTGGCTTTGGTGAACGATAAGGCAATACCTATAGTAGTAGCTAAAACAACCATCCAAAAGAAGCTTGAGCCTAAAAAGGATAAAAAGCTTTTCTTGTCACTAACCGCATCTACATTGTTGGTTAAGTAGTTGCTGATATGATCACCAAAAAAGTGAGCAACTCCTACCGCAGTAAATGCTAAGCAAAGCATAATTATGTAATCATTCAAGGTGGGAACTCTAGTTATTTTTTTAGTGAATTCCGTTACTTTTAATTTTAAAGTCTCTATGGCAGAAGTATCGGCTTTTAACCACTTATCTATTCGTTCGGTTTTTCCAACGCCTAGTAAAATAATAGCCATCCAAACGTTAGCTACTACGATATCTATTAAAACCATTCCTCCATATTTCTCAGGATTGTATTGGAATATTTCTAACATAGCTGCTTGGTTTGCACCACCACCTATCCAACTACCAGCGATAGTAGATAGACCTCTCCAGGTTGCATCGAAATCATTACCTCCAACAGTTTCAGGAGAGAAGATAGAAACCAGTAAAATAGCTATTGGCCCCCCAATGATAATTCCGGTAGTACCAGTTAAAAACATTATCAAGGCTTTTGAACCTAAGTTGGCTATTGCTTTTAAATCTATACTCAAGGTCATAAGTATTAGAGCAGCAGGCAGAAGATAACGGCTTGCCATAAAATAAAGATTGGAAGTCTCATCTGAAATGAGTCCGCTACTCGTTAATATTGCGGGCAATAGGTAGCACATTAGAACAGCAGGGACTATGGAATAGAACTTTTTCCAAAATCCTGTTTTGATGTTAGATGTGAAAAATATAAATCCTAATGCTAAAGTTAAAAGACCAAAAACAACTGTGTCGTTTGCAATTATGGGTTGTGCTGAGAGGGTATACATATTTAAAAAGGAAGTTTTTCAAATATAGTCAAATAAGGATGTTTTTTTGGATAAAGTCTGCGACACCGTTATCTGTATTTGATAAGGTAATATGGTTTGCAATTTTTTTTACTTCATCCCTAGCATTGGCTACTGCTACACCGCTTCCAACGGCCTTTAGCATTTCTATATCATTGTAGTTGTCACCAAACGCTATAATGTCCTGTAGGCTGTCACTAGGTCTCATTAGCTGTTTTATGGCAGATAGTTTAGAGACGGATCTAGGTGCTAACTCTATTAAAGTATCATTGGATCGATATAAATGCAACTGATTTCCTAACTGTTTCTCTAATAGCGGCATTATTTGATCTGCACTTTCTTTCGAGCACATGAGCATTACTTTGTGTGCTCCCTTATTCTTTATAGTATGTAAACTAACTAAGGTCTCCTGAATCTGGGGTCGGGTTTTTGTATTGTTTATTTCTTTTTCTACCCTATGAGATGTTTTAGGTACAAACCAATTATCAAGTTCATAAATACCTAAATCAATATGGAGCGGTGCACTAAGTTTATAAACTTCCAGTAAAATATCATAGGAAATAGTTGTGGAGAAAACTTCTTTTCCATCACTTAAAATAAGCGCTCCATTATAACATATAATCGGTTGATTTTTAATACCAAGTCGTTCTTGTAAATAATACATACCGCTTGGCATTCTCGCAGAAACTAGAATAACTCTTAAATTATCTTTTATTCTTTTTATGGCACTAACGGTGTAATCAGAAACATCACTTTTAGTTGACAAAAGGGTACCATCCAAATCTGAACAAAGTAGTTTGTAGGTCATTTAAATATTTAACCAGTACGTTAATTTAAGATTTATAGATCTGTATTTTGGCTCAAAAATATTAACCGAATAATTGTCATTGTAAACTATAAACAGGTCTGATAATGGAGCAAAACGCCATTGTAATCTTGAATTGATTCCTAAATTGTCTCGTTGATTACTGTACTGAAAAAGAGTAGACCAGAAAATAGATTTACTGAAAGTAAAGCCTACACGAGGACTTATTAACCAAAGATCTGCACTTGCATAAGGGTCTGGTAATGTTATCTTGTCATAGTTCACATCAAGGCTAAGTCTAGCAAATGGTTGGATTCTTAAGGTGGCTTCAGCCCCAACAGAAAAACGTGATCCGTTAAAAAAGCGCCCTATTGAACTTTCTGCCTCTACTGCAAAAACTTTTGCATTGTTTGATCTATACTGAACACTATAAGAATCAAAATTATACCCTTCATTTCCGGGTAATTCCGTTGCATCATCGCTACCTGTAGGGTCAAATGAATCTGTTAAGAATATATAACTGTTTGAATATGAAGCTCCAAATCGTGAAAAATTCTTCATTTCAAAATCATAACTTACTTCTAAGTTGCGATCCGTATTTTGAAAGTCTAGTCCTGGTCTCCATGTTAAAATATTAAAAACTTGTAAACCATGATTATTAATAAGTCCTTCTTTAGGCCAAAATAAACGTTGAGCAGAATTTGCCCATTTTACAATATCCTTTCTTCTAATGAATCCAAGATCAGAATTAAATTCTTCATCAACATAAACTAAATCTGAAAATACGTTCCAATATCTTGAGTTTCGTCCAAGAAAGGCACCGGTAGAAATATTCCCTTCATTATCTCCTGGTTGAAATGATTTATGCATATAAAACTTACCGTTCCATACATTATCCACACTTGCTAGGTTATAATCTACACCGATAACTCTATTGTATTTTTCTTCCTCAGTTACGAAAGAGTTGTTTCCAAAAGTCTGTCTGTTTATAAAGAAAACACCAATGTTAGATCTTGAAAACACCTTTTGTTGCAATGCGAACATCATATTGTTATTCGATGCAATTTCTTGGTCTTTATTTTCTGCTGTTTGAATATTAAGAAAACCTAATCTAAGATTGTTATTGAGCTTACCACTTAATCTAATACCTCCAAGAATGTCATTCTGTACCGAATTACCAGAGCTGTCTGTGGCAATACCAATACGTCTTGAAAAGAACGGGTTGGCATCTCGGCCACCTCCATAACTTCCAAAAAGGTCATTGTTGTCTACAAAAAACTGTCTTCTCTCTGGTAAGGAAACTTCAAAACGGGTTAGGTTTGTAAAAATATTATCTACTTCTACGTTGGAGAAATCCGGATTTATGGTCACATCCAAATTCATTCCATTCCCTATTGCGATTTTAGCATCAGCACCTACTTTTAATCCACTTGTAGATACATCTGTTGTAAAGTCTTTATCTGCGATTGTATTTACGTAGGGAATTAACGTTAAAGGTGTTCTTGATCTCCCTAAAGGCTTTTCAAAATGCATGTCCCCCATAAATGCTAGGTTTATTACACTTTGATTTTGCGGAATAACATACCAATTACTCCGTTCGTTAGACTGCATATCAAACCTATAACTTTGGAACCGCCATTTCGTTGCTCCTTCTGCAAATTTCATAGAGGTTAGAGGGATAGCCATTTCAGAGGTATAATAACCGTCATGTATTTTGCTTTCTCCTCGCCATTTTACATCCCATGAGGTAGTAAAACCATTTAGACTTTGACCTCCTCCTGAAATAAGAGCTTCTCTTCGCACACCATATGGGTTTATTCCAAATAAAAAGGCATTTGTACCATCATTGAAGGTGTCAAAAAGAATACTAATATTATCACTGCCACCCGCTCTAAAATCACGTTCTAAGGAAGGGGTGACATAATTAGAACCAGGAGTATATACTTTAAAAGAGATGTAAAGTGTTGTCTCATCCGTTAACATTCGGATATCCGTTTGGTGCACGGCGGGAACATTATCGGCCGGAAAGTATTGTTGAAATTCACCGGCACTTTCAGCAAGAGCCCATATGGGTTCATCTAAGACACCGTCAACAATTATTTTATCTGAAGTATGCTTTACTGTAAAGGATTTGTTGCTATTCTGGCTTAAGCCATTTATAGAAAAAAATAAAAGTGCAAAGGCACTTAAAACTCTGGTCATTTTTGGTAGAATTAGCTAGACGGCAAATTTAAGGGTTTACATAGTTAAATAAATACTAAAACTACTCAGTGTCTTTAGATTTTGGCTTTCTTTTTGCTTCTTTTAAACTTTTCATTAGCATCCATTCTATTTGCCCATTAGTGCTCCTAAACTCGTCTGCAGCCCATTTTTCAATAGCCTTGAGCATGTCTTCGTTTACCCGTAATGCAAATGCCTTTTTTTTACTCATTACTTTATGTAACGTTTTAAAGTTTCTTCTGCTTCTTTTGGTAGCTGCGTTCCTAATAAAAGCTTTTTACCATTAGAGAAAACGATTTGAATTCCCTGATTCCCTCGAATATTCAAAGCTTTTCCTTTGTCGCCAAGAGAAATTCTATAGCCCCAACCTCCGTATTCTTTTATGGGATGATACGCTCGAACTCTACAGTCATCTATCTCGTTCCATCTGATTGATTTTAAGGTAAGGTGTATTGGAAAAAACTGATAGTGAATTCCTTTTTCGTCAACAACAGTTTTTAACCTCAAAGTATATAAAAATAATACTATTGGCGCAATGGATAGGATAACGACTATTTGACCTATACTATCTGAAGCTGATACATTTCCTACTGTTGTCTCCACAATAAACCATTGGTATAAGGCAAATAGCAAGAAGAGTACGAGTGCAGCCATAATTAGGTGCATCCACCATTGATTAAAGCGTTGAGTTTCCTTAAAAACACGCATGGTTTAATGGTTTAAAGTTCCCGTATTAACTATTGGAGAAGCATCTTTATCTGAACAAAGCACCACCATAAGATTACTAACCATGGCAGCTTTACGCTCTTCGTCTAGTGTTACAATTTCCTTTTTACTAAGTTCATGCAATGCCATCTCTACCATACTTACGGCACCTTCTACAATTTTGTGTCTTGCAGCTACAATAGCAGTTGCCTGCTGTCGTTTTAGCATTGCATTTGCAATTTCTTGGGCATATGCTAAATATCCAATTCTAGCTTCTAAGACTTCTATTCCTGCCATTGAGAGCCGCTCCTGTACTTCGGCTTCCATAGCTTCACTAACTTCATTAATACTAGAGCGTAAGGTAATGTCTTCGTCCAAGCCTTCATCTGCAAAATTATCATATGGGTACATACTTGCTAGCTTTCGCACAGCGGCATCTGTCTGTACTCTAATAAAATTTTGATAATCATCCACTTCAAATGCTGCTTTGTAGGTATCTGTAACACGCCAAACTAAAATGGTGCTAATCATTATAGGGTTTCCTAATTTGTCGTTTACTTTAAGCCTTTCACTATCAAAATTACTTGCACGTAAAGAGATTTTCTTTTTCGTGTAAAAAGGATTCACCCAAAACAAACCATTTTGCTTTATAGTGCCAACATACTTGCCAAAAAGTAGCAGTACCCTAGAGCTATTTGGATTTACTAAAACAAACCCTGGGATAACTAGTATAGCTGCAAAAATCATAAAAGCACCTATATAAATACGAAGTAATAGAACACCTCCTATTAATAGGATTAAAAGAATAAAGAGCATAATGTAGCCGTTGATTGGGCTGTGGTTTTTTTCAGTTAACATAGTATGTGATATTAAATTGATATCATAAATATATCATATTATTTTGAATTACCTTCTTTATTCTTAAACTTTTTACTTTTTGTCTTATTAGGATTTTTAAAGAGACGCTTAAAGAAGCCGTCTCTTTTTACGGGGTCACAATCTAAAGACGCTACAACAGAAGCAGCTGGTTTGGGGAATTTTGCTTTAGTAATTTTATTAAACCTGGTTTCCGCATTTAGTTTTTTATAAAATGAAGCAAATAGGGGTAGCGCAGCACTTGCCCCTTGTCCTAAACTTGTGCTTTTAAATCCAATTTCATGGTTGTCTAACCCTACCCATGATATGTGTATCATATGAGGTGTTAGTGCAACAAACCATGCATCTTTATTATTTTGAGTAGTTCCTGTTTTACCTGCAATATCATTTTTTAAGCCATAAGTTGACCTTATGCGAGAAGCCGTGCCTGTGTTGATAGTAGCTTTCATCATTTCTATCATAATCTGTCCATTTTCTTTAGAAAAAGCGGCTTCGTTACTTATCGTTGGCTTTAGATTGGATAAAATGGTACCATTTTGATTAGTAATCTTTGTAATAAGAAATGGTTTTGCAGTTTTACCTTCATTTAGGAAGCTTGTGTACGCCATAGCCATTTCAGTCATCTTAATTTCGCCTGTCCCTAAAGCTAGTGATGGAAGGTTTGGTAGTTTTTCTTTTATCCCCATTTTTTTTGCTTGCTCTAAAACATTCGCAATCCCTGTTTTTTCCATCACCTTTACGGCAATAGTATTAACAGAGTTACTTAAGCCCTGTTGCATTGAGTAATTTAAATATCCTTCTTCTTTGTCACCAGAATTACTTGGAGACCATCCTTCCAGGTTTTCATAAGCTATTTCTTGGGCAGAAAAATAAGTGCATGGAGAGATACCATTTTCCAGAGCTGCTGTATAGACTATTGGTTTAAATGTTGAACCTACCTGTCGTTTACTTTGAGATATATGATCGTATTTATACCTCTCAAAATCTATTCCTCCAATCCAAGTTAAAACCTCACCGGTATTGGGATTCAAGGATAGAGAGCCAGTATTTAGAAATTTTATAGCATGTGCAATACTATCCATAGTGCTGGCCTCCTTTTCAATGCTGCCTTTCCAACTCGTTAAAGTCATTTGTCTTTTGTCCTTGGATAGTTTATTAAGTATTTGAGAATCTGATAGTCCGGTTTTTTTTAAATTTTTATAAGTGGAGGTTCGCCTGGCAGTACTATTTAAAAGCTTAGAATTTTTAATCCAAGGAGCATTTTTGCCATAACTCTTTTCAAAGCTATTTTGTAGTCTACTCATATGATTAACCATAGTTTCTTCTGCCAATTGTTGCATTCTATAGTTTAGGGTAGTGTATATTTTTAATCCAGAAGTATAAAGATTGATATCAGTACCATTAGCGTTTTTATCCTTTATCCAAACGAGTAATTGTTTTCGAACCTCCTCTCTAAAATAAGGAGCAATACCAGAATTATGATCATAGTCCCTATAATCTAACTCAAGTTTCTTTGTTGATAAATTATTTCCTTCTTTAGGGGTTAAGAAGTCATTCTTGACCATAGCACTTAGGACAAGATTACGTCTCTTTATACTTTTCTCAGGAAATACTCTTGGGTTATAACCATAGGTAGCTTTTAACATACCTACTAAGGTTGCTGCTTGCTCTATTTTAAGTGTTTTTGTACTCGTGTTAAAAAATTTTTGTGATGCACTTTCAATCCCAAATGTATTATCACCAAAGGATATCGTATTTAGATAATGAGAAAGTAATTCATCTTTTGAATAAAGAGATTCTAGTCTTTTTGCGATAATCATTTCCTTCAACTTATCTATAACTAAGTGTGCGGAGTTTCTATCTTTTCTAGGATATAGGTTTTTAGCTAATTGTTGCGTTATTGTACTTCCTCCTCCAGAGGAGGTATCGCCCATTAAAATTGTTTTGATTCCAACTCTAATAAGACTGGGAATATCTACACCAGAGTGTGAGTAGAAGCGCTCATCCTCTATTGACACCAATGCATGTATGAGATGTTCCGGAAATTCTTTGAAAGATATTGGTTGGCGGTCATTTAGATAATACTTACCAATTAGCACGCTATCTACAGAATATACCTCAGAAGCCATCTGATAATTAAGATTAGATAATTCACTTTTCTTTGGTATGGAACCCCATACTCCTAAGTAAACACTAATGATAAAAGTTAGTAGTACTATGGACGCCACTAAAAGAGATTTAACAGCAATTATTAGATACTTAGATTTTATCTTTTTTTTAGAAGATTTTTTCCTTTTCATGAATGCAAGTTCTTATTTATAAATGTATCTATTCTAGTTTTAACAATACCTTAAAATAGGATATGCTATTTTTGCTCAAAATTACTAGCTCAAATGAAAAAATTACCTCTTTTATTGTTTTTAATTGTTCAGATAACATTCGCCAACGACATGGTTTGGTCTAAAACTGGGCATAGAGTAGTGGGAGATGTAGCTCAAGAACATCTAAGCCGAAAAGCTAAGAAAGCTATTAAGGATTTATTAAATGGGCAGACTTTGGCAGAGGTTTCTACTTTTGGAGATGAAATAAAAGCGGATACATCTTTTCGCTCATTTAGTGCATTACATTATGTAAATTTTCCTGCTGATAAGAATTATGGTGACGAACCTGTAAGTGAATATGGAGATTTGGTAACAGGAATTAATAAATGTATAGCTATTATAAAAGACACTAAAAGTACTCGTGTGGACAAGGTATTCTATTTAAAATTCTTGGTACATCTTATTGGGGACTTACACCAACCAATGCATGTTGGGCGTTTAGAGGATAAGGGTGGAAATGATATTCAAGTACAGTGGTTTGGTAAGGGTAGTAATCTTCATAGAGTATGGGATTCTAATATGATTGATGATTATGGTATGAGTTTTACAGAGCTATCAGATAACCTACCACAACTAACAAAGGAAAAGGTGAAATTATTACAAAAGGGTAATGTATTGGATTGGATAGAAGAATCACAAGACATTGCTAACCAGCTATACAAATCTGTTTCTGTGGGTGAAAAGATAGGATATAAATATAGTTATGAGTGGTGGTCAACAGTTGAAGACCAGTTGCAAAAAGGAGGAATACGCTTAGCTGCAGTTCTTAACCAGATTTTTGAATAAAACCCTTTACCCTCTAACTTACCTTTTAGAAATCTTGTTTCCTGTAATTTGTTTCTGCCGTGTACATTTAAAACGGTCTACACCGTCTGTTCGTAATTTGGCGTGTTTAGTAGCTCTACCTTGAACTCTTTTACGCCACATACGAAAACTACTTGGTTTCATTTCTCTTCGCATGATTTCAATAGTTTCCTGTTCAGAGATTCCGAATTGAAAACTAATAGCATCGAAAGTTGTACGGTCTTCCCAAGCCATTTCTATTATACGATCTAGTTCGCGGTCTGTAAATTCTTTTTCCATAGCAATGCAAAGATACAAAGCAATAATTAATTTGCTTTTGGCATGACTCTTGAATATATATAAATGAATTCGAAAATGAGGAAATTAAGATACTTCGTCGTCATCTTAAAGATAGTTATCGATTTTATGATAGGCGTAAAAAATCGGTTCCCACAGCCGATTTTTTTTATTTTATATTTCGGAATGTTAAGTTTATTCGCTCTCCAATAGGTTTAGCTGTTTTTGGTATTTGATGCTTCCAGAAGTGTTGGGTTTCTCCTTTCATTATTAGAAGACTTCCATGTTCTAAGAGTAGTTTGTGTTTTTGGTTAGTAATACTATTGTGTTTTAATTGAAAATAACGAGATGCACCCAAACTTATAGAAGCTATAATTGGGTTTTTGCCAAGTTCCTTTTCATTGTCTGCATGCCAGCCGTTGCTATCCTTGCCATCTCTATATAAATTTAGTAGGCAGGTGGTGAATTTACATTCTGCAATAACCTCTACCTTCTCTTTTATGGTTTCGAGGGTTTTAGTGAACCTGTTTGGAATCATAGTTATATTAGAGTAGGAGTAAGGTTTTTCGTTATTTGCATACAATGACGTTAGCCTTGGTTGTGCATACACCTTTCCAAACACTTTAATATCATCTTGTTGCCACTCACAATGTTTTCTAAGCAAATGAAAATAATTGTCCGCTTCAGGTTTATCCATAAAGTTTGGATAATAAGCTATGTTACTATTAGGAAGATTTAGCTGCTCAGGGCCATTATTAAATAAATCTAGCATTAGGATATAATGGCTTTTAGTTGGTTTCTATATTCTGATGGATTTTGTCCTGTAAAGGCTTTAAATGATTTATTAAAATGTGAAAAATTATTAAAACCACATTCAAAACATACTTCTGTTATACTCATAGGCTTTTCTGCCAGTAGTTTAGAGGCATGGACCAACCTATATTCGTTAACAAATTGCACAAAAGTCTTATTGGTAATTTTTTTAAAATATCTACAAAATGAAGGTATGGTCATACTAACTATATTAGACATTTCATCCAGGGTGATTTCTTCTTTAAAATTATTTTTCACATAGTTGAAGATGACATTTATTCTATCATTATCCTTTACATCGCTTTCCAAAGAAAATCCTTCAGCATTTAAGAACTTAATTTCCTTAGAATTAGCTAACTCATTTAGAATATTCAAGATAGACAGTAAACGTTGAAAATCTGTTTGATACTCTAACACCTCTAACTTTTCACCAATTTTTATTTTAGTCTTCCCCGAAAAAGTAATGCCTCCATTAGCCATCTCAAATAGCGATTGGATTTTTTTCATTTCTGGAATATTGAAAAAATCATTACCTAGAAAATCAAGTTTCATCTGTATGACTGTCTCGTTTGTATTTCCTGTAAGTCTATCTGTTAAACCACAATGAGGCAAATTACTACCAATTAGAATGAGTTCTCCATTGGTGTAATAAGAAACATGACTACCTACTTGTCTTTTACCAGAACCACCATTTACATAAACCAGTTCAATTTCTGGGTGGTAGTGCCATTCGTAATTCTTATTCAATTTAGACTCATCAAATTTTTGATACGTATAGGAGTTCCCAAACGTGGGGGCAATGGCTTCAAACTTTGGTTTTTGTGTAATCATAATAGGTGTAGAATCTAATATAAAATTAAACATCTTGATGAAGACGATACTTTGTAAAATTAACTATAATATGTGCAATATTACCCTTAGACGTGTATGGATGTGTGTCAATGGTTAAAATAGAACATAAATCTGAAAATCTTGATGTAGTATGAATTGGTAAACCTGTATATTTTTGTGGTGTACTTAATATCAATCTAAAAATCAGATTATTATGAAAACAATTTTAAAATTAACAACAGTATTAGTGTTTACAGTAACAGCAAGTTTTGCAAATAGTTCTGAAACTAGCTTAAAATTTAATAAAGAGTCATTAATTGATTCTGTAAGTATTACAAAGGGCGATGAGGTCTTAAAACCTTATTTCCGTGTAGCTAAAGAAAAGTTATTTGTAAACTTTTTAAATTTAGACAAATCCAAAGTAGTTATTAAGATATATGATGAAGAATATCGCGTTGTATTTTCGGAAACTGTTACCGAGGAAATGATTATCGAAAAAGCCTTTAATTTTGAAAGCGCTTACGCTGGTAATTATAGAGTAGTAGTTTCTGATACTAGTAAAAGCTATTCAGAAAATTTTGTAGTAGATTAAGTTGATTTAATTAAATTTCATAAAAAGGGGACGGGAGCGTCCCCTTTTTGCTTTTATATATTCATGTAGCTATACGCCCAATACATGAGTCCAATCTGTAATGGTAAACGTATAATTAGTACCCATTTAGGAATACCAGCAGCAGCTTTTTTAGAGCTCAACATATAAAAATGGACTAAAAGAAAAATACCAAGCATACAAATAACCCCATAAATTGATACGTTTTTTGTGAAACTAAAACATAAGCCAAAACCTAAAATTATTTCTGCAATACCGCTTAAATAAACCATTGCCTTGTGGTTGGGAATATACCTAGGCATAATCCTCAAATATACTTTTGGTTTTATAAAATGAAAAATACCCGCAAGAACATACATTCCTGCCATAAGGTATAAGTGCCATGGATAGTTTAAGCTCATTTCAGGTATTTTTTAAAACGGTCCTTTTTGTATTGTGGAACGGATTCATTACTCATAAAAAGCTCAAGAATGTCTTGTGGTTTTTCTTTTTGGAACATTAGTTCGTAGAACTGTTGCACGGTAAGAGGATTTGTAGATTTTTCCAATAAATTCACTTCAGCGCCAGCAGTAACCTTGCCTTCCTCCAAAATCTTCACGTAGGTTCCTGGGTGGTTATGTGCTATAAACTGTCTAAGAATTTCTTGAGTTCCAAAACGGATACCCAATTTATAACAAGGTTCCCTAGGTTGGGAAACTTGCACGGTAGTTTCTCCAATTTTGTAAATATCACCAACCCGGATAAGGCTTTCATCCATACCAGAAACGGTAAGGTTTTCACCAAACATTCCCCAATCCCATTCATGATTAGGATAAAGTTCTTTCCAATAGGAATAATAATCAGCGGAAAATAAATAACAAGCTTTATTTATGCCTGCATGGTGCACTCTGTCTATAACCGTATCTCCTTTTACATCGTTTTTAGTGAGATGGAGTCCTTTGCTTGTTGGGTATTTAAAAATTCCGGTTTGTTCTTCAGCCCCATTCCAAGTAAAGGTTTTAGGGGTGCCAATATTTGTTGCTATTACCTTCATGTTGTGAAGATAAAAAAACTATAGGTATTATAGATTTCATCTACCGGTTATTCAGGTATGGTATCTAAAACGCTATTTTCAAAAGCGGCAGGTGCTGCTATAACGGCATTTTCATTATAATACCAAAAAGGAATGGTTACCCAATCTTCTGTATATATACTGTCGATTTTAAACTCTTTGCGTTTAATTGTTAATAGGTGTTTACCTCTAGAATAACCTAAAAGATCTACAAACATTTCTAAATCTAACCTAGACTGTTCGTTTGTGATGATTACTAAGTCGCTGTCAACTATAGTACTATCAATTTGAAATTGGAACATTTGGTTGATTGTTTTCAAGTATGTTTTAACCTTAGGTTTTGTTGTGTCTTTCTTATTATTAAATGTGATACTTATTCCTGGTTTATAGCCGCGTTCATCTGTTTCAGGTTTTAATAAAGAATCGTATTTAATTATGTCATCTTCAATAAACTTTCGATAGGGAATGGTAATTTGTAGAAATGGATCAGTTATGGTTTTTGATTGAATGGCAGTGCTTTTTTGAAACTCCTTATTATTAACTAACATATCTTTATAGTTACGTCGATTACTAAATTCAATAGACGAGTCATGGTTCTTACTAAAAAAGTTGCTAGGGTTTATTACCAAAGAAAATAGGAATAATAAGATGCCGTATATAGGTATCAGTCCATAAATAATTTTTTTACCGAATTTATTATCTAATAGGTTATAAAGGATTGGACGGTAGATAAAGGAAAGAGTTAAAACACTAAATACTTTGTAAATAGGTAAATATACCTTGGCTACATCTTGAGAACGTTTAACTATTCCTGGGAAAATAAAATCAATTATGGTTATTAAATGGCCTATTAAAAAAGCAGGGAATAAAATAAAACTTAAAACTGCTTTTACTTCAAAGGGGAGGAAGTCATTTTCTACAAGAAATTCTACAAATACTATGAAAATTAGGAAGTTGAGCGATACTGCAATCGTAATAAATGCTATTAAAAAAGTTACTCCAAAAAGTATACTAGAGTAGTTTTCTAGATTTATGATGTATTTGTCAAAAGATCCTATTTTGTTTTTAAGATGGGTCTTAAAAACTTTTGACATATTTAGTTTTTCAAAATCGATATCCCCAGATACGGATCTAATCCCCACTGCGCCAATCCACAATCCACGGAGTAATACGTGAAGAATAAGATTAAAAATAGCCAGTACACACGTAATGTAAATAGTGTTTATAAAAATTGATTGCACCTTGCTTCCATCAAAACTTTTTACAATTGCTAATTCTTGTAGAGGCTCCAAGCAACTGAATAATCCAAAAATCGCAAAACCAGAAATTACAAGTTCTAATTGCCAACTTTGTACTTGGAGTTCATCTAGAATTTCCTCGTAACTGAGACTCTTTTTTTTGTCTTGCATGGATTGGTTGGTTAGTTTATAGTAGAAAAAT
>CALHVP010000166.1 GCA_938038975.1 uncultured Maribacter sp.
GCATAAAACGCATTTTCATCTCCATCTCGTGAAGCTAGTTCTTTATCTAGGAGGGCAACTAAGTTTATAAAATCTGTATTTGTTGCGTCTGTTCTAACTATTCGCCCCATAGCTTAAAGTTTATACCACGATAGAAACACCATCTGTAGAGATGCCGTTGGCATCAAAATAAAAATCTATTCTACCTAAGCGAACTCCATAACAGCCCACTTGGTTTACAAGAATATCTCGCCCTACTGCGTTAGACACTACGCTTGGTTTGTCTAAAAAAGTATGGGTATGACCTCCAATAATTAAATCGGTATGCTTGGTCTTGGTCGCTAAGGTCATGTCATCTGGTCGTTGACTATCCTTGTACTGGTACCCTAGATGTGAAAGACAAATTACAAGGTCACATTTTTCATCTTCTTTTAGCTTACGTTCTAAATCGTTCGCTATTTCATAGGGCGGCAGGTATTGTGTTTCTTTATATAGGTTTTTGGTAACGAGTCCACTTAACTCAATCCCTAATCCATAAACACCAATTTTAATACCGTCCCTAAGATAGGTTTGGTACGGTTTTGTAAAACCGTCTAAAATGGTATTGCTAAAATCATAATTGGAGGAAACAAAATCGAATTTTCCATTGGGCATTTGAGCTAAGAGGCCATCTACACCATTATCAAAATCATGATTACCAAGTGTTGCGGCATCATAGTTAAGCATGGTCATTAATTTCATCTCTAGTTCACCACCGTAAAAGTTAAAGTAAGGTGTTCCTTGGAATATATCTCCTGCATCAAACAATAGGGTATTTGGGTTTTCTGTTCTAATGCTATGTACGAGTCCGGCTCTACGGGCTAATCCTCCAAGTCCAGGAAAACGTGCGTGGGCAGAAGGGAAAGCATCAATATGGCTATGTACATCGTTTGTATGAAGTATCGTGATATGCTTTTTTTGTTTTCCGGAACAAGAAGTTAGACTTAATCCGCCAGCACCAATAAAAGATGCGGAAGCAAGTGTGTTCTGTATGAAGTTTCTTCTTTTCATTTAAATCAAAATATAACTATTACTACTTTGTTGTATGTATACAGGTATCTACTGAGGAAGTATATGAGCCGTACATTTTTAATCTAATTTGTAATACCGGTCATCTACCTTTGGCAACAGCGTGTCTACTTTTGAAAAATAATCAATCATAGCATTACGTATTTTATAATCTAAGGTGGTAAAGGATAGTCCATCCTTAAAAAATACCATCTTATCTCCACCACTTACTAAATAGTCTGAAGTAGCAACATAATAGATTGAATTTTTATCAAATGGTTTTCCTTGAATTTTAATATTGTTTACACTAGCATTAGCATTCAATACAATTTGAATACCAGACAATGGGTGTGCTCTTTTGGATTTTATGAGATAATCTATGAGTTCTAAAACAGATTCACCTGTTAATTCTACTACAGAAATACTATTTTCAAAAGGCATAACCTCATATGCTGTTCTAGCGGAAACCTTTCCTTTAGAAATACCTGCACGTATACCTCCATGATTCATTAATACAAAATCTATATGCTTTCCTGTTCGTGTGTTAAACACTGCGTTTGCTTCAGAAAGCATTATATCTGCCATAAGATTACCTGCGGAAGTGTTGTAAGCACCATCTATTTTAGTAATAGGATATGGAGCATAGGCCAATGTGCTATCTAAAATGGCATTAACACGCTGATTGTAGGGTTCAATAAAATCTGAAATTTCTTTTACGAGTGCAGCAGTTGAATCTATAGGAAGCTCGGTACCTACAACAGATGTTAAGGGAGCGGGAGCTGGCTTACAAGAAGACAAACCAATAATTGTTATAATTATAACAAAATGTTTAATATATAAAATTCTAAAGTGTTTTAACTTCGCCATAGAGTTGAACGGATATTATTTACATTTGTATAAATGTAAAAATACATGTTTTTAAAAGGAATTAAGGACAAGTTTAAGCAGAAATCTGGACGTAAGTTCATACGGCAAACCTTGGAAAAACCAACACCTGAAAGCACTAGAAGCAAGGGTGTACGTAAGATAGGATGTATTGTGGACTTAGATAAATTTGATAAGGCAGATGTGTTTTATGAGTTTTTAGAAGAGTTTAAGCTACAGCCAAATGCGGTGAAGATAATTGGGTATAAAAGCTATTACGATAAAAATTCGCCATATGCTACTCCGGTTTTTTCAGATAAGGATTTGGGTTGGAGCGGAGCTATAGAAAACAGTTATGCATTGGAGTTTTTAAATAGAGAGTATGATGTTTTGATTAATTACTATAATGAAAACAATCTTTTATTAAACTTAATGTCTTTAAAAACTAGAGCTCGATTGAAAGTAGGTTTTAAGGAGGTAGGGCCAGATTTTAACGACTTAATGTTAGATACACCAATAACCAATTTTAAAACTTTTAAAACGGAGTTGAAAAAGTATTTAGGCGTATTAAAAGAATTATAAGGATGAAAGAATTGAGAGGTACAGGTGTAGCTTTGGTAACACCTTTCAAGGAAAATGGTAGTGTAGATGTAGCTGCTCTTTCCAGTATCGTTAGGCATTGCCAGGATGGTGGTGTAGACTACTTGGTAGCACTAGGAACTACAGCAGAGTCCGTTACCTTAACTCAGGAAGAAAAACAATTGGTATTAGACACTATTGTGGTTGCTAATAATAATGTCTTGCCTTTGGTAGTTGGTGTTGGTGGAAATAACACCTATGGTTTAGTGGAGCAACTTAAGACCATGGATTTAAGTGATTTTGCTGCTATACTTTCTGTTTCACCCTATTATAACCGACCTACTCAGGAAGGTATTTATCAGCACTTTAAAGCGATATCAGAAGCATCTCCTTTGCCTATAATCCTTTACAATGTTCCTGGGAGAACTGGTAGTAATATGCTGCCAAGTACAACCATTCGTTTGGCCAGTGACTTTGATAATATTGTTGCAGTAAAGGAAGCTTGTGGAAATATGGTTCAAATTTTAGAACTATTACAAACGAAGCCTACCGATTTTATGTTGCTATCTGGAGACGATATCACGGCATTGGCTACAATTTTAGCAGGTGGAGACGGTGTAATTTCTGTAATAGGGCAGGGTGTACCGCAAGAATTTTCAAAAATGGTGCGTCTTGCATTGGAGGGGAATACAAAAGAAGCACATGCATTGCATTACCTCTTGCAAGATGGTATG
>CALHVP010000167.1 GCA_938038975.1 uncultured Maribacter sp.
ATGTTTGAAGGAGGCATTCTAAAATCAGGTATTCCAGAAGATTTGGCTGCAGACGAAATGGTACGTAAAGTCTATCTAGGTCAAAACTTTGAACTTAGAAAAAAGAAACTAGATTTTTAATTCCTGTGCTTTAGTAATTTATGGCTATACGCTGCAAGCACTCCTGCAAACAGTGGAGATAAAATATAAACGGTTAGGAAACTATAAGCAACTTTAGGAAAAGCAGCAGCTCCCCAACCTGCAAAGTATGCTACCAATCTAGGCCCAAAATCTCTTGCAGGATTTAGACCCGCTTGAGTAAAAGGAGCTACAATACAAATAATTATACTTACTGTAAAGCCAATAACTATTGGAGTTGTATTGTTTATTTGTTCTGGTTTTTCAGTAAGCCTTAAGATAACAAATACTAGTATAAACGTTCCTAAACCTTCCATAAAGCAAGCTAAAAGAGTAGATACATTCATAAATTTTTCAAATCCTGGATTCGGAAAATACTCTCCAAACATCATCGCAGATTTTAAAGAATCTTCTGTTCCACGCACTATAGCATTAGAAGCTTCATAAACACGTATGGCATCATCAAATAACAAGTACAAAACTAAACCCGCTAGAGCCGCTCCAAATACTTGTGAAACCATGTATATTGGCAGCTTTCTCCAAGACAACTTATTAGTAATACACATAGCTAAGCTAACCGCAGGGTTCAAATGTGCAGGGCATATATTTCTTGTTGTATATATTGCAATAGCTACGCCTAAGCCCCATATTAAAGCTACTTCCAGTAAACTAGAAAATGCTTGAAAAAAGATTGCCACAGCTACAGCACCACAACCAAAAAAGACTAACAAAAATGTACCAAGGGATTCTCCCAAAAACTCCTTATAATGCTTCAATTAGTTTATTTTGGAAAAAACATAAAACAATTCAGTTGCTATTTGAAGACTACGCTCAGTGTATTTTTCGGTTTGTAATGGGGTGTTATCAAATTCCTTAGGATCTTCGAAGGTTAGCGGTATTCTTTTTTCTGCTCCTGGAATAAATGGACAATTCTCATCAGCATGAGAACAAGTCATAATTGCTGCAAAATTACTTTTAGGGTTAAATGGGTGGTCATATACTTTTGAGAAACCAATGATAGGGTGTGTTTGTTCCCCAAATTTTATACTATAAACAGGATTAATTTCGGATGACAATTTAGCAATCTCAAAACCAGATTTTAATAGGGTTTCCACAACTTTTGGAAATAAGGCAGTTGCTTCAGTTCCTCCTGAATAACAATATACATTTGAAATTTTATAATATGCAGCTAAAGCTTGGGCCCAAATCTGCGTTAAATGACTCCTACGTGAATTATGGGTGCAAACAAAGTTTAAGTTTATCAGCTCCCCAACGTCTTTTTTATCTTGAATAAAATCAATAAGTAATTTTAAAGTTGGTAAGCGCTCTTTTGGAATACTTGAAGTATCAAAATTTTCAATTGTATGATTAAGATCCGGGAAAAGTTTATTCATATTTCGTACCATCGTTCAATACTACAACTAATTTATTACGTGATGAATTCACACTCAGAAAGCTAACAATTATTTAATCTTTATGTTTTTTTAAATTGTAAAGTCCCCAAGCAAAAAATAGCAGCTCCAAAATCAAAGCTGGTGTAAAAGGTATGGAAACACCATCAACAATGGTACTTACTAATCTACCAAAGGAAATTCCTCCCATAAATAACACATTACTTAATGTTGCGGCATACCATAGCTTTGTTTTATAAGCTCCCACTAGCCAAAATATACCAATACCTAAATAAATTCCCATGACTGCACGGAGCATATTTTTTAATTCTAAAGCTTCTACCTGGTAATCTAAAATCAAAGGCATTAGATAAGAAGGATGGCCACCATACACACAACCAGCAATAATAACTATAATTCCTGACACTAATAAATTTAGATTTTTGCTCATAGTACTACCTTCTTTTTACGATACAGTCTATAATAAAACCAAGCTGCAATACCTCCAATTAAAGAGAAGGTTCCGAGCATCCAGAAAACATGACGGTGTCCTATTTCACCAGGGTTGGCATCTAACAAATAACCCATTGCTGGTCCAACAAAAATATCTGGAGTATAACCTACTACTGAAATAAGTCCTAAAGCAGTTCCCGTAAGCATTAATGGAATCTTACCCTGTTCCATTACTGCAAAATATAACGAACGTGCTGCATATACGCCAGTAGCCACTATTAAAATAGAAATAAAGAATAACAAGGTTGATGAGTCTGTTATAATACCTGTAGCAAATAATAAAGCACCAAAAAAGGAAATTACAAAACTAACTAACAACCAATAGGTAGTTTGAGAACGATCTGCTAGTATCCCAATGATTACCCCTACAAAAGGACGAACAAATAATAGAAAGGTGCCTACTTGAGCGGACTGCACTTGATCGTACCCCATGACGTCCTGCGCATAGAGTGAGAATATGTCCGTAATTTTATACCCTACATAAGCACAAGCAATAATAATCATTAACAAAGCTACAGCTGGTAATCTAAGTACTTCCTTGATTTGGGAAACGGTAATGGTATCTAAAATGATTGTCTTTTCGAATTCGTTGTCCATTCGCATAAAAACCCAGACCAAGAAGCCAACTACAACTACAATACCAGTAGATACCAAAATTACATATCTAAAAGCCTCTTTACTTTCCAATAAACTAGCATCAGTAATTTCGCTAGTAATAAAAATAGAAAAAATAAGAACTCCCATACTTCCAAACAAGGCTCCTACCAAACCACGGCCTCCATCTAACAAACCAAAAGCTTTACCTTGGGAATTTTCTCCACCCCAAACACGGGTAGCTTTTATCATTGCAGCCCAGAACAAAAATATAGTGGTAAACCCCCAATATCCATACAAGATTTTAAGCATAAAATAGCTTGGGAAAGTGGCATATACTAACCCTCCGAGTGCTGTCATCCAAAGCGCAACAGCAATCAATTTTCTCGGCGGATATTTATCTGCTAGAGGACCTCCAAATAAATAGGAAACTAACGCCACAAAACCATATACAGAAAAACACAAACCCAATTGGGTATTATCTAATGAAAATACATTAAGCACTGTTGGCCTAAATACGCGAGATAAAACAAATGGAAGTATGAATACACTTTCTCCTGCCAAAATTAATAACAAGAGATAGTACCAAGGTGCTTTTTGAGTTTGGCTCATGATTTTTTTATAGGAATCCAGATTTCTTCTTCAGAATTAGGATCATTGTTTTTGTAGCTTTTTCCTAACACTTCAAAATGAGGGCGATCATCTAATACATATTCAGATTTAGGAATCCATTCCCCATAAATATATTGAAAAATACTAGGGTCGGCACTTGCACCTTTAGAGTCAAAAACAGCATATAAACCTCCTTGCAACGTAAATACTTCCATTCCTTCAGGAACATGGTTGAAGTTTGATACTTCCGTAAGCGCAAGCTTCTTAAATTCTACTGCTGGGTTAAACGTAGCATGATAATCTGGCGGGTATACTTGTAACGAAAAAAAGTCTCCGCCTACCCTATTTTCTATTTCCATTCTTCTGGGCATGAAGCCACTCCAAAGCATACCAGTTAGATTATTCACCAAACTCATCAACACAGATTGGCCTATGAGTTTTTTTTCTTTTCCTTGGATTATTCTTGGCGTCATAATTTAAGCTTCTAAATCTATTTGAAACAAACAGGCTGGAGTATTTTTGTAATGACTAGGTAAGGTGTCTGTATTTTTTAAATCAAACATACCTAAAAAAGAGAACCCTGCATTGGTATAGTGCTTAATAAGCCTAACATTGTTTCCTAAGGTATCTAAACGTACATATTGCTTTCCATTGGATTGGGCATATTCTTTTGCCCAGTCTACTATAACTCGTATAAAATTTTGACCTCTAAATTTAGGATTGGTTGCAATACGGTGAATGTAAACTGCAGCATCCAAATTACGTTCCTCCCAGATTTGCTCATCTGTAAACGTTATGGCCCATACACAGGCAATCTCATCATTTACTAATAGTTTAAACTGTCTGTTTTCAGCCAGCTCAGTTTCTACTAATAAGCGATCAAATTTAGGCCAAACCACAACGGTTTTCTTTGTTTTCTGATATTCCGAAGCAATACCATATAATCGAAAGATTTCGGAAATATCAAACAACGTAGCATTAGCAATCCTCATAAGACAAGATTATTTTATTTTTTCACAAAGGTAATTCAGACCAACTAACACATTTTGAATGCATACAGCCAAAAAAGAAACGTATTAATTTTCAAATAGGAATTGTAAAAATAAATTTTGAACCTACATTAGGCTCACTTTCCATCCAAATTTCACCCCCAAGCAATTCAACATATGATTTAGTAATAAACAATCCTAATCCAGCTCCTTGTCTTGCCTGCACATCTTCAATATCTGCCTGGATAAATCGTTCAAAAATAGCCTGCTGCTTTTCAAGACCTACTCCTATACCTTCATCCCTAACATAAAACTCCATGTACTTTCTTTTAATAGTATAGCCAAATTCAATTGTACCGGTTTGACTGTACTTAATAGCATTTCGGATTAGCTTCATTAAAACGGCTGAAACCTTATCACAATCTGTTTTGAAAATGATTTGCTCAGTATTTCCTAAATTTGGACATCTCAAAATCAATCCTTTAGCCTCAACTTCAGCTTTTACCAAATTATATATATATTCAATTTTTTCATTTAAATGACATTCTTTTAGCTCCACGTTTAGTAAGCCAGCTTCTATCTTTGAAATATCTATAATGTCATTAATTATATTGAGCATTCTTAATCCACTCTTTTCAATTATCTCAATATATCGCTCCTGTATTTCTGGACTAATTTTAGGGTTTTTAAGCAAATCTGAAAAACCTAAAATACCGTTCATAGGTGTTCTAATCTCATGACTCATATTAGCTAAAAAGGCAGATTTTAATTTATCTGATTCAATCGCCTTTGTTTTTTGTTTTAAAAAATCCTTTTTAAAAACATATAATAAAATAATTAACAGGCTGGCGTAAATAACTAGACTCGAAAAGATATCAATACTTCTTTTTTCACTACTAGGATATTCAAACAAAGCAGCATCAGCATTATAGTCTATGTAAAATAAGACAGAAATATTTAAGAAGTAAAGGCCTAGAAGTACTATTAAAGCCTTACCGTCCCACAATAGTAAAATTAGGGAAGAAAATAGGAGTATAAGTAAAAGAATAGGGCCATTTGACAAAAACTTCTCATACCATAAAAAATCAAGTATTATCAAAGATGTTACCGTCATTATAGTTTTAGAAATTAAAACATAATTATAAAACCTAGCAGCAATATAAAGTCCAAACAACAAAACAGCATTGCCAAAAGCAAGAATAACAGCGGTGTCATTTAACGCGTTGATGATATGAAAACAGCAAAGTATAGCGGAAAAGATAGCAGCTAAAATAGTAGCTATAGTTACGAAATACCTTTCTGAGGTAATTTTATCTCTCCTGCCAAATACAAGGTTACTAAGATGCTCCATTTTTTCTATCATTCTATACTGTAGCGATACGCTCATGAAAGACTAGAAAAACACAATCACGAAACTTTTTATAAATAAACCCAAATATTATCTCAAATGCTTCTCTATAAGTGCAACTAATTTTGCCCTATCAATAGGTTTAGATATATAATCATTACAACCTATTTCTATAGCCTTTTCCTGATCACTAGAAAGGCCGTATGCAGTTTGAGCTATTATTACAACCTCTTTATTAAATTCCCGTATTCGCCTAGTTGCTTCATAACCACTAAATATTGGCAGTTTAATATCCATTAAGACTAAATCAAGGTCTGGATTCTGATTGCATAATTCAACAGCTTCAGCTCCTGTTCTCGCTATTAACGGTTCTTTACAAAAATCATTTACAGTAATACATAGTAGTGCTTCAGAGATTTCATCATCTTCAACTATTAATATGTTTAACTTTAAATTACTTAACGTAGCCTTATCCAACATATCCTTGTTATTTATTTTCGTTTCCTTAAAAATAGAATCATAGGGTAAAGTGAAATTAAATCTTGAACCTTGCCCCACTTCACTTTCCAACCAAATCTCGCCACCAAGAAGTTCTACATAAGATTTAGTAATAGAAAGACCCAATCCTGCTCCTTGTCTTGCGGCTACATCTTCTATATCTGCTTGTACAAAACGTTCAAAAATAGCCTGCTGTCTATCTTTTGCAACGCCTATCCCTGTATCTTGTACATAAAAGTTAACAAAATCACCTTTTAAGTTATAACCAAACTTTATGGTTCCTTGTTTACTATACTTAATAGCGTTTTTAACTAGATTAATTAAAATAGCAAATAGCTTTTCGCGATCGGTTTTAATAATAATTTGTTCTTCGGCATCTAAATTCTCACATGACAAGGTTAACCCTTTAGCCTCAACTTCAGGTTTAAAAAACTTATAAACATATTCCAATTGCTTCGTAATATTGGACTCTTTAAAATCTAATTGTACTAGACCAGCTTCCAATTTAGACATATCTACAATATCATTAATAACACCAAGCATCCGGTACCCACTCTTCTCTATAATTTCAATGTATTCTTCTTTTATTTCACCAGTGAGGTTTGGGTTTTTAAGTAAGTCTGAAAATCCTAAAATACCATTCATAGGAGTTCGTATCTCATGACTCATATTAGCTAAAAAGGCAGATTTTAATCTATCAGAATTAACTGCTTTACGTTTTAATCTTAAAAATTCAGTCTTGATAAGATACAACAGCAATATGAGAACAAAAGCATAACTAAAAAAACTTACAAAAATATGAACGCTTCTAACCTTTTGATTTGGATAGTTAACTAATTGTTCTGCTGTAGTATAATCTAAATAAAAGAGAAATAATAAGTTAAGGAAGTAAAACATCATAAATATCAATAGATATTTACCCCTCCAGACCCATATGACAAGTGCAGCAAAAATTACAATTAAAAAAAGAACAGGGCCTCTGGATAAAGACTGAAAATAAAAGGCTAAATCTAAGAAAACATATCCTCCAATGGTTATGATAGCCTTAGGAACTAGAAGATACTTATGATACCTTACGAAATAGTAGAGAACAAAAAACAAGATGGCGACTGCTCCGGTTAGAATAGCGGAATTTAGTGATAGCGTGCTAACTATGTGAAATATGCAGCGAAATGATATTAAAATAGCCAAGGTGAAAAAGAAAATGGTAACAAAGTACCGCTCTGAGGTAATTTTATCACGATTTCCAAAAAGACTTTCCCTGATAGTTGAAATTTTACTCATGCTACATTCTTAATAATATATGCCGTGAGGGCTAAGAATTACTGTCTTTACTTATTTGTTCATATTGTTACTCCATTGGTTTATTAGAGAACTTAACACATAAAAAAGAATAATAATTGGCACTGCTAGAAAATGCATAGTTATTAAAAGTACAAGACTAATAATCAAGAATATATAGCGTAATGAATTTTCCTTGAAACTCAAATTTTTAAATTTAAGAGCAAATAGCGGAATGTTACAATTTAACAAAAAGGCACTTAAAAGCGTTAATCCTATTAAAAACCATTGGTTTAATATCATCTCGCTCAGTATATTACTGGGATGATAAAATAGTATCAAGGGTAAAGAAAGAATCAAAAGAGCATTGGCAGGCGTAGGAAGACCAATAAAAGAAGAGACTTGGTTTTCATCTAAATTAAATTTAGCAAGTCTATAGGCCGATGCCATTGTAATAATAAAGCCAACAAAAGGCCAAAAGTTAGCAGTACTAAATGAAATCCAGCTCATATTCTCGGTAATTTGAACTCCCCCTGAACTCCAACCACCAGATTGCGCCATACCCAAAAGCTGAAACATTACAATACCAGGCACTAAACCACTGGTAATCATATCTGCTAAAGAATCTAATTGCAAACCCAATTCGCTTTTCACATCCAACACGCGCGCCGCCAACCCATCAAAAAAATCAAAGAAAATTCCTAGTGCTACAAATAGTGCAGCAAGCTCCAATTGATTTTGAACTGCAAAAACAGTAGCTACACAGCCAGAAAAAACGTTTAAAAGAGTAATAAAATTAGGAATGTGCTTGCGCATGGAATATTTGGTTTGGTGATTATCTTAGTTAAGTCTAAAAATAATACAATTCCTTTTGGTATCCATTTTAAATTATTGAAAGTAAACTCGATGTCATAAAATGACCCAGTACCTCACCCTATTAACAACATATTTCATTGTATTTATAGTTACCATAAGCTACTAATTCTATACCCACTTATAACTTATAGCTGTTATTATTCGCATCTTTGTTAGAGAATCGATAGCATCTCTACTATGTTTAAACAAATCATACTCACTTTAGGGCTTTTATTGTCTTTTACTTTTGGTTTTTCACAAGGTCCTCAATTATCTCAACTTTCTAAATTAAGCTTACTTACTGTTGGCACTGGCCAAGATTTAGCTTCTAAATTTGGACATAGCGCTATACGACTACAAGACCCTAGTCTAGGTATAGACGAAGTCTATGGCTATGGCACTTATAATTTTGAAGACCCTAACTTCTATTTAAATTTTGTTCGAGGGAAATTAGATTATACGATTACACGTTATCCTTATGACCTGTTTGAACGCAGCTACACTATAGAAAAGCGCTGGATAAAGGAACAGCAGCTAGATTTGAATCTAGAGCAGCGTAAAGCTATTATTGGCTTTTTAGAAACTAATCTATTACCCCAAAACCGATTGTATAAATATGATTTTCTTTTTGAAAACTGCGCTACTAAAATCCCAGAAGTCTTTGAGAAAAACCTTAGCTCAAATCTAAAATTTGATTATAATCATTTAGATACCCAGTATACATTCCGGCAATTAATACACCAAAATCTAAATGTAAATTCATGGTCTAATTTTGGGATAGACTTAGCACTAGGTGCTGTTATTGACAGAAAGGCTAGTCCTTACGAACATTTATTTTTACCATTGTATGTGTATGAGCAAATGAAGTATACTACATTAAACGGTAACCCAATAGTTAAAAGTGAGTCCGTACTATTAGATATTGCATTAACTAATGAGGCTCCCTTTTTTATGCTAACACCTTTATTTTGGCTCAGTTTGCTACTTGTTTTAGTTGTATATATTACCTACAAAGACTATTCGAAACAAAAACGAACTCGTTGGCTAGATACCTTTCTATTTATAATCACAGGATTGGCAGGAGTTCTTATTCTATTTCTTTGGTTCTTCACAGATCATTTGGCAACAAAACAAAATTTCAATTTTTTATGGGCCTTTGCTCCCAACCTACTAGTAGCTTTTTACCTTTTTAAGAAACAACCTGCATCTTGGCTTAGAACATATCTGTTTATTACGCTAGGATTACTAGTAATAAGCGTAATTTTGTGGCTGCTAAAAATTCAGGTTTTTTCATTATTACTAATATTCATTCTATTAGCCTTGGGAATCCGCCACCTGTTTCTTTTGCATCACTTTAAAAAAACCGCTTAAGCTTTCTAGATCTAAAAACACTTTGTGCTTGAACTTGATACTTGCGCTTGAACTTAAAATTTTATGAATTTACTTACCGTTGAAAATATTTCTAAATCTTATGGTGAATTGGTTCTTTTTGAGAACCTTTCATTTGGCATCAATAAAGACCAAAAGATAGCCCTAATTGCCAAAAACGGTACTGGAAAAACATCCATACTTAATATTTTATCCGGTGCGGACAGCCCAGATACTGGCCAAGTTAGTTATAGAAAAAGTACCCGAGTGTCTTTTTTATCTCAAGAGCCCGTAATGAATCCAGACCTTACGGTAGAAGAAACTATTTTTGCATCTGACAACGAAGTCCTTCAAGTAATTAAGAGCTACGAAAAAGCACTAGAAAATCCTGAAGATGCAGACGCCTATCAAACTGCCTTTGAAGCTATGGACCGTTTTCAAGCTTGGGATTTTGAGACCCAATACAAGCAAATCCTATTCAAGTTAAAACTAGAAGATTTAGACGCTAAAGTAGGAAAGCTATCTGGGGGGCAAAAAAAGCGTTTAGCTTTGGCAAATGCGCTTATTAACAAACCAGACTTATTAGTATTGGATGAGCCTACCAACCATTTAGATTTAGAAATGATTGAGTGGCTAGAAGAATATTTTGCTAGAGAAAACATGACATTATTCATGGTGACGCATGATCGTTTCTTTCTAGAACGTGTATGTAATGAAATCATTGAATTGGACAACGGTGTATTGTACCCCTATAAAGGAAACTACTCCTATTATCTTGAAAAGAAAGAAGCACGTTTAGAACAAGAATCTGTAGAACAACACAAAACCGAATTGCTATTCAAAAAGGAATTAACCTGGATGCGACGCCAGCCAAAGGCACGTACGACAAAATCTAAATCAAGAATAGACGATTTTAATACCATTAAGGAAAAAGCCAGCAACCGTAGAAAGGAGCATGAGGTGCAACTAGAGTTGAATATGGAACGGATGGGTAGCAAAGTCGTAGAATTTGTGAAGGTTTCAAAATCCTATCCTGACAAACCTATTCTTAACAAGTTCGATTATAACTTCAATAGGGCTGAACGTATAGGTATTATTGGAAAAAATGGAACAGGAAAATCTACATTCCTAAATATTCTTGCAGGAAGAGACGAACCAGATAGTGGAAAAGTTATTGTTGGAGAAACTATAAAGTTTGGCTACTATACTCAAAAAGGTATAAAAATAAAAGAAGGCCAAAAGGTAATAGATGTCATACGAGAATTTGGGGATTACATTCCTTTAATGAAAGGAAAACAGATTTCTGCCCAACAGTTATTGGAACGTTTTCTATTTGATCGTAAAAAGCAATATGACTTTGTAAATAAGTTAAGTGGTGGTGAGCGCAAGCGTTTGTACCTGTGCACCATACTAATCCAAAATCCTAACTTCCTAATACTGGATGAGCCTACAAACGATTTAGATATTGTTACCTTAAATGTATTAGAGAGCTTTTTGTTAGATTTTCAGGGCTGTCTTTTGGTCGTTTCTCACGATAGATACTTTATGGATAAGATAGTAGATCACTTATTTGTCTTTAGAGGTGAAGGTGTAGTAGAAGACTTTCCAGGCAACTATTCAGATTACCGTGCTTATGAAGATAGTCAGGTAGCAGAGAAAAGACAGCAGAAAGAACTAACCGATACTTCTAAAACTACTTGGAAGAAAACGGAGACTACCAATAAATTATCCTACAACGACCAGAAAGAGTACAAACAACTGGAACGGGATATTAAAAAAATGGAATCTAAGAAAGTGGAGCTACAAGCAAAATTTGCCGATACTTCTTTATCTGGGGATGAAATTGCGTCCCTATCTATAGAACTTGGTGAATTATCTGATACAATTAATACCAAAACCGAACGTTGGTTTGAGCTTTCTGCCTTAATGGAAGGATAAAAGTTCTTTCTGTAATGCCCTAAACATGTAAAAGTACAGCTAAACGACACCTTTTTTCGATAAGGTGTTTTAGGCATGCGCGCCGTTTAGCGAACCGATTATACACTTTAACCTGATGTTTGCCAGATACCGAATATATTGGGTTGTTGGGCGAACCACGACCCTTCAAAATACACTTGTGCGAGTTATAATAGTGTAACAAACGCAAGTCATGAAAACAATAGCTACTATCTTCTTTATCTTCTTCATCGGAACAGCCGCTCAAGCTCAGAACAATACAACAGATGTTAAAGTAGAAACTATTGAAATGGGTATCGTTACTGAAACAGTAAAAGAATTGAACTTAGAAACTAAAACTGAAGTTGCTAGATTATACAAGTTTAAAAATGCTAGAATAACTAAGGCTTTATCTTTTACAACAAAAAGAAACAAAGCTAAAATGGCTTAATAGTATATTCACTGATATTGATTATGCAAGTGTTCATTGTTCAAACCTCCTGCCAGAGTTTTTGAAAAATGGACATTTTACTTTTAAGATACTTTATATTCTCTTCATTTAACCCA
>CALHVP010000168.1 GCA_938038975.1 uncultured Maribacter sp.
TGCGTATTCAAACCAATATGATGACTAGTCCCGTGCATAAAATATTTCTTGTAAGCTGGCCAATCTGGATTTTCATTCTGAACATCTGCCTTATCCAGTAAACCAAGCCCCAATAATTCTGAAGTCATCAACTTACCACATTCTTTATGAAATTCTGCCCAAATTGTACCCGGCACTAAAAGTTTAGTAGCATCATTTTTTACTCGTAAAACAGCTTCGTAAACCGCTTTCTGTCGTTTTGTGAACTTTCCATTAATTGGCACAGTACGAGTCAAATCACTTGAATAATTAGCATATTCTGCTGCAACATCCATCAAGATTAGATCGCCGTCCTTACATTCTTTATTGTTTTCTAAATAGTGCAATACATTCGCATTATTCCCGGCTGCAATAATCGGCGGATACGCAAAACCTTTAGAGCGGTTACGAATAAATTCATGCATTAACTCTGCCTCAATTTCATGTTCCCACACACCAGGACTTACAAATCCCAATAATCTACGGAATCCTTTTTCTGTAATATTACATGCTACCTGCATTAACGCTAATTCTTCTGGCTCTTTTACACCTCTAATTTCTTGAAGAATAGGATTACTTTTTGCTACACTATGCGCTGGGTATTGTTCTTTAGTCTTTTTAATAAAACGATCCTCACGGGTTTCATTAACCACTGCCTGGCGGTAATGTTCGTTGGTATTATAATAGATAATCTCTGCCTCTGTCATTAAGTCAAAAAATACTTTGTCAAAATCAGATAACCAATAGATAGATTGTATTCCAGATACTTCGGTAGCTTGTTCCTTAGTCAACTTAGCTCCTTCCCAAACAGCAATGTGTTCATTGGTTTCGCGAACGAATAGTATTTCTCTATGCTTCTTATTCATTGCATCAGGGAAAAGCAACAAGATTGTTTCTTCTTGATCTGCACCACTTAGATAAAAAATATCGCGATGTTGTTCAAATGGCATCACGCTATCCGCACTTATAGGATAAATATCATTAGAGTTAAAAATCGCTATACTTTTAGGTATCATGCGTTGCATGAATTTTTTACGATTCTTTATAAATAGTGAATTCGGAATTTGTTCGTACTTCATCGTTATTTCGTTTGACGATAAATTTAAGAATTCCAAAATGCCTCCCCAACTTATCTTGGATAATTTCTAAAATTGAAATTCATAGATTTCTTTTATAAATCTTGGCTATATTTAATCAGTTTTATACTAAAACTGACTAAACATTCTTCTCATGAAGCTGAAACTACTTTTACTTGGTGTACTATACAGTATTTCTTCATCAATTTATGCGCAAACCGACGCAACCGTTTTTGAAAATCTAGATTTTCGTTTTATTGGCCCAGAAGGTAATCGTGCCATTGCTATTGCAGGTGTACCTGGAGACCCAATGATCAATTACATTGGTGCAGCATCTGGCGGATTATGGAAAACAACTGATGGTGGACTTAATTGGAGGCCTATTTTTGATGACCAGGACGTTTCTTCTATTGGCGCATTAGCCATTGCACCAACTAATCCAGATATTGTATGGGTAGGTACTGGAGAAACATTTGTAATTAGACCAGCTCATGCAATGGGTGATGGAATATATAAGTCTGAAGATGCTGGGAAAACTTGGCAGCATATGGGACTTGAAAAAACAGGTCGTATTGGACGTGTCATTGTACACCCTACAAACCCAGATATTGTATATGCTGCATCACTTGGTCATACCTATGGTCCTCAACAAGAACGAGGTATATACAAAACTATAGATGGTGGCAAAAACTGGAAACGCATCTTTTTTGTAGATGAAAACACAGGCGCAGCAGAGTTAGCTCTAGACCCTAAAAATCCAGATAGACTCTTGGTAGGTATGTGGTCTATTCATATTAATACTTGGGGATTACGAAGTGGTGGCGCAGGTGGTGGTATTTACAGAACTACAGATGGTGGAGATTCATGGGAGGCAATGACTACAAAAGGACTTCCAGGTGGTAAAGATAATCCAGTAGGTAAAACGGCCGTAGCCATATCTCATTCTAATCCAGATATTGTATATGCACTTTTCGAAATTGATAGTCCGGCATTGTACCGGTCAGAAGATTTTGGAGAAACCTGGACCCTACAGACCAGAGATCATGATATTGCAGAACGTGCGCCCTATTATACCAGAATGGCAGTAGGAACAGATAACCCAGATGAAGTCCATTTTGCAAGTGTAAAGTTTAGCACTACCCTAGATGGTGGTAAAACATTTAAAGGAGGTTATAGAGCAGGGGGAGACAATCATGATATTTGGATAGACCCTACCAATCCAGACCGGATGATGGTGGCACATGATGGTTGTGCTAGTATTAGCCTTAACCATGGTAAAAGCTTTCAACGTATTGTATTACCCATTGCACAGATGTATCATGTTTCTGTTGATGACCAAATTCCATATAATGTTTATGGCAACAGGCAAGACGGCTATTCTTACATGGGTACAAGTAATAGTAGACAAGGATATATTCCATTAGGATTATGGAAAAGTGTTGGTGGTTGTGAAAGTGGTTTTGCACAGCCGGATCCGTTTAATAGTGACATTATTTGGTCTGGATGCTATGATGGTGGTCTGCAACGGTTTAATGCAAAAACAGGACATGCTAGAGATGTTCGTGTTTGGCCAGAGGCTGGCTATGGTTGGGAACCAGGTAAATTAAAATACAGGTGGCATTGGAATTTTCCTCTAGCTTTTTCTCCTCATACCCAGAATAGGGTTTATGTGGGTAGCCAATACGTGCATAAAAGTGATGACGGAGGGCAAAGTTGGCAAGTTATTAGTCCAGATTTAACCTTAAACGATAAAACCCATCAAAAAAGTTCTGGTGGCGTTGCCGTAGATAATCTGATGACATTTGATGGTTCAGTATTATTGAGTATTACTGAATCTAAATTAGAACCACAACTTATTTGGACAGGGAGTAACGATGGCCAAGTACAATTAACAACTGATGGCGGAACTAACTGGACAAATGTTACAGCGAACATTCCAAATTTACCTAAATGGAGCAGTATTGCAAATATTGAAGTGTCTCACTATAAAAAAGGAACTGCCTATATCACAGTAGACTTACACCAAATGGGTGATTTTGACGCGTATGCTTATAAAACTGAGGATTACGGGAAAACTTGGAAATCTATAACGGATTCCATGCCTAAATCGGTACATAGCTTTGCACATGTTATCAAAGAAGACCCTAAAAGAGAAGGCATGCTCTATCTTGGTGTAGACAACGGGCTTTATATTAGTTACAATGATGGCGCCTCTTGGATGCGTTTACGAAACAACCTACCACCTGCACCAGTTTATTGGCTAGAAATTCAAGAGCGCTTTGATGATTTGGTTGTAGGTACCTACGGGCGCGGTTACTACATTCTAGATAATATAGCTCCAATTAGGGAATTTGATATAGATGCTAAAGAACAAGTAGCACATTTATTTAGCATGCGACCTGCTTATAGATTTATAGACCAACAAGCAATCAAAACAGATGGTCCAAGTATGAATTCAGGTAGAAATCCAGCTTATGGAGCGGATATCAATTATTATTTAAAGGACAGTACGGATCAAAAAGTAACCATAGAAATATTGACTATGGATGATCAGCTGATACGAAGTCTACAAGGTAACCAAGATGCTGGAATCCATAGAGTCATGTGGGACTTACGCTATGAACCTACATACAAACCAAAATTACAATCTACACCTCCTGGGAGACCTTGGGTAGAATTAAATGGTGAAGGTTGGCGCCCTCTTACAACTTGGGATTTAGACCTATGGCGTGGACAATTTGGCCCTCGTGTAGTTCCTAATCAATATAAAATAAAACTACTAGTTGGCGAGAAAGAATTTATTCGTGAGGTAACAGTTCTAAAAGATCCTGATTCTGAAAGTAGCTTAGACGAACTTAAAGAACAAGTAGCTTTTTCTCTAGAGCTTCGTGATGCAATGAACTTAGCCGTTACTATGATTAATGATATTGAAACTATACGGGCAGAGCTTAATGAGATTATACCCAAATTGAAAAAAAATAGTGATAACAAAAAAGCTGAAGAATTACGAATCCTTGCAGAATCTATAGCTGGCTCTCTATATGATATTCATTTAACAGGAGCTCGTGAGGATGCTTTTAGATCTCCAATGAAACTATACGGACGTATAAGTGCACTAGCTAGTGATATTGGAGGTTTTGGTGCAGATTTTAAGCCAACGGACCAACAACGAGAGGTATATGCTATCTTTAACAAACGTTTGAAAGATGTAGATTCAAAATTTAAAAAATTCATGGATGTTGAAGTAAAAAAATTAAATATTCAATTGAAAAAAAGTGAACTCCAAATTAGAGCGAACAAAAAACTAAAATCATAAAATCATTTACCAATACTATGAAAAAAGTCATCCTATTTTCCTTAACTGTGCTTTTCCTAAGCGCCTGTAGTGAAACGAAAACCGAAGAAACGCAAGCTGAATTATTTGCACGTATTGATACGGAGATACTACAAAACTCGAAGGCGTATAGCACATTAAAAGAAGCCAGTGAGACTATTGGCCATCGCCTTACAGGTTCTGAAAATGGAGCAAAAGCGGAAGAATATACCTTTAATAAATTTAAGGAGTACGGATACGATGTACAGTACCAAACCTTTGAAGTAGAAGCTTGGGCTAGAGGAACAGTTGCTTTAGCAATAGATGATGAACCAATGAAAGTGGTAACACTAGGGCATTCTCCCATAAAATCTGATGTAACTGGTGATATTATAGATAGGGGTAACGGGCTAGAAGCCGATTATCTAAGTGACCCAGATGGTGTTCGTGGTAAAATTGCACTAGTGTATATTAATATTCTGGAAGGTAGTCCAGAAGGCCTGACGAAT
>CALHVP010000169.1 GCA_938038975.1 uncultured Maribacter sp.
CCAAACGGAGAATCCAATCCTTTGGGAACAGCTAAATTAATGAAAGAGACCTTTGGTCGTATGGCGATGAACGATGAGGAAACAGTAGCCTTAACTGCTGGCGGACATACCTTTGGTAAAGCACATGGTGCTGCAAATCCAGATGAATATGTTGGTGTAGAGCCTGCGGGTGCAAGCATTGTAGAGCAAAGTACGGGTTGGAAGAACTCTTTCGGTACAGGTGTGGGAGACGATACCATTACAAGTGGTATCGAAGGACCTTGGACTCCAAATCCAATACAATGGGACCATGATTATTTTAAAGTATTGTTAGATTACGATTGGGAGCGTACCAAGAGTCCTGCCGGTGCCAACCAGTGGAAACCAACTGCCGCTTCTTCCGCCAAACAAGCTCCTAGAGCTGGTGACGCTAGTAAAACGCAAGATTTGATGATGACAGATGCGGATATGGCCTTAAAAATAGATCCTGATTATTTAAAAATATCTAAACGTTTCTATGAGAATCCAGCTGAGCTAGAAGATGCTTTTGCTCGAGCATGGTTCAAATTAACGCATAGGGATATGGGACCTATAGATCGTTATTTAGGTTCAGAAGTTCCAAAAGAAGAATTAATCTGGCAAGACCCTGTACCTGCAGTAAATCATGATTTGGTTACAGCTGCTGATGTTGCAGAACTTAAGAAGCGTTTGTTAGCTTCTGGATTAACTGTATCTCAATTAGTGTCTACGGCGTGGGCTTCTGCTTCTACCTTCAGAAATTCTGATAAAAGAGGTGGTGCCAACGGTGCTCGTATTCGTTTAGAACCGCAACGCAGTTGGGAAGTGAATAACCCTAAAGCCTTGAATGATGTATTGAACGTATTGGAAGGCGTTCAAAAAGAATTTAATAGCGCGCAATCTGGTAGCAAGAAAATCTCTATGGCAGATTTAATTGTACTAGGCGGTAGTGCAGGAATAGAAGAGGCAGCAAGTAAAGCTGGTCATAAGGTAGAAGTACCTTTTACTGCTGGCCGTATGGATGCAACACAAGAACAAACAGATGTGTATTCTTTTGAAGCACTAGAACCATCTGCTGACGGGTTTAGAAACTATAAGAACACAGATTACAAAGCATCTGCGGAAGCCTTAATGGTAGACCGTGCGCAGTTGATGAGATTAACTGCTCCTGAAATGACAGTACTAGTGGGTGGTATGCGTGTATTGGATACCAATTTTGATGGATCTAGACATGGTGTGCTTACAGAGCGCCGTGGTGAATTAACCAATGATTTCTTTGTAAACCTATTAGACCTAAGCGTAAAATGGGAAGATGCCTCAGATAATGAAACTGTATTCTCTGGACGTGACCGTAAAACAGGAAGCGTAAAATGGACAGGTACACGTGCCGATCTTATTTTTGGGTCTAACACAGAGCTGCGTGCCTATGCTGAGGTATATGGTTCTGCTGATTCTGAGGAGAAATTCGTAAACGACTTTATAGCTACTTGGACTAAAGTAATGAACTTAGATCGTTTTGACTTGGCTTAGATAAAACCAAGGATATTCTAGTATGTATAAGTGGTCCAATTTAGGGCCACTTTTTTGTTTTTAGCTATGTTGAGTCTCAGGTTATAGTTATCCTTTTATGTTAATTGTAAACGTTTGTTTTCGTTTGTAAAGGTATACTATACTGCTATTGATAATGAATACAGCACTTGATACGATTTTTGCTAAATTGCGGGTATAAAAGATATATAGTTACTTGTAACTATATACAATTGTTGTGCTTAATGCGTCAAAAAATCCCACAATTACAATATATGTACCTTATTTCGTATTTTTGGTGTGTATAATATATACGTGAGACAAAATGCACCATATAAAAAAACTTGATAAGTTACCTCCAAAAAGAGATAAAGTAGAAACTTTAAAAATACTTAGACAACTAAGTAAATCATCCAAATCTTTAGGGGAATTAAAAGGAATTGCTCAAACAATGCCTAATCAAGAAATGCTAATTAATGCCGTAGTTCTTCAAGAAGCAAAGGATAGTTCCGAAATTGAAAATATTATTACTACTCAAGATGAATTATATAAAGCACTAGCGACCAAAACAAAACAAGGCTCACAGGTTAAAGAAGTAATAAATTATAGAAGAGCAATTTTTTATGGAAATGATTTGTTAAAAAAACAAGGTTTTTTAAGATTAAAAGATATTGAGTTTCTACAAAAAACAATTATTGAAAATAATGCAGGTATTAGAAGTATCCCAGGAACTGTTTTAAAAAACGATAAAACAGGAGAAGTTGTCTATACTCCACCACAGGACAAAGAATATATACTAGATTTATTAAGTAATTTTTTAGAACATTTCAATCTGAAAAATGAGGAATTCCCTCCTTTAATAAATTTAGCAATACTACATTATCAATTCGAAAGTATCCACCCTTTTTACGACGGAAATGGACGGACGGGACGAATATTAAATATTTTATATCTGATAATAAACAATCTTCTTGATATTCCTATTTTATATTTAAGCTCATACATAAATGAAAACAAAGCTGACTATTATAGACTTTTGAATAAAGTAAATAAATCTGACGAATGGGAAGAGTATATATTGTACATCTTAAAAGCAATAGAGGTAACATCAAACAGAACCATTGATAAAATTAATTCTATTAATAATTTACTATCAGAAACAATAGAAATAGCACAAAATAAAGAACCGAAAATATACAGAAAAGAACTTATTGAATTACTTTTTGAACAACCATATTCAAAAATTGAATATGTAGTACAAAAATTAAATGTAGAAAGAAAAGCAGCCTCAAGGTATTTAAATAGACTAGAGGAAATTGGAATTATCACATCTGAGAAAATTGGAAGAGAAAATATTTATGTAAACAAGAAATTAATCGAAATACTCAAAAAGCACTAAGCACAACAATGCCTATAATTAATGCGGGGTTTAGGTTTTTACGCCAAGGTCTGTCTATATTTATGAGGTCGCAAAATCTTTAGGATTTTGCTTTAGACAAGAAAAAATAAAACAAAACAAAAAGATTTGGCTACGAGCTGTGGCGCAGCGGGAATTGTAAATCACCGCCCCACACTAATCATAGCCGAGCCGTTAAAAAACAAGTTTTTTCTTTAATAATTTAAAAAATGCGAGTTTACTCAACCATAATAGCTGTGTTTATCATCTTTTCTTCTTGTTCAAAACAAGAGTAGAAAATGGATTTTTTAAAAAGCACATTACAAATTGAACTTCCGTCTGCAGTTAAAGTATTAGAAAATGAAGTAGAACATAATGAATTGTTTTTACCAGATTATACTTTTAACATGACATTAAGTTTGAACAATAATTAAGTCAAAACCAAAGAAAGATGGAAGTAACAGCGGAGAAAAATGAAAAAGTGGCAGAGATGATATTCGCATCTATTTATCCACTTTACTTGAATAGATTGATAAAAAATGGAAGAACCAAGGAAGAACTAAACAAGGTAATAGAATGGCTAACCGGATTTGATGATAATAAATTACAAGCACTTATTGAAGAGAAGGTGACTTTTAGAACTTTTTTTGAAAAAGCAGAAGTACATGCAAATGCCCATCTTATTAAAGGAGTTGTTTGTGGTTATCGAATCGAAGAAATAGCCGATGAGTTCTACGTG
>CALHVP010000170.1 GCA_938038975.1 uncultured Maribacter sp.
GGGAAAAAGAAGTTCATTAAATTCATTGTACTTACCGCGCCAACTAATGATACTACAGCTGTTAAAATTCCTAATCCTAATACAATTCTTTTTGTGTTGTCTAATGTTTTCATGATGGTTGTTTTTAATTATTAATATTTGTTATTTAATAACCGAATCAAGTATAGTATAAAAGTATTGCAGTTCGATTATGGTGTAAATCTAAGACGGATATCTCTTTACAAACAATGTATTATGATGAACGGTAGAAAGTAATAACCGAACGGGGAATCTCACTTACTGAAATGTAAGTGTTTATATATCAATTAGTTATGATGTAATTATTTATTTAAAAATGAAGTAATTACCAATAAAATAGGAACTTCAGCGGTTTTTAAGGGGTATTTAAAAAGTAATTTTAAGAGGAACTATTTTCTCAGAATAACTAGCACTCCTTCTTTCAATTAAGGCTAGTAAAGAAGTATTATTTTCTTTGTTTTGGAGGGTATTTGGTAAATATTTTAGCAATTACTTCTTGCATTTTTTGTTCTTTTACTATGGGAGTATCACTTTCCTTAAAAGGACTTTCACTTACGGCCTGCCAAATCAAAACATCTTTTTTAGCATCTACTAAATCTATCGTAATGGTTCTAGAAACATTTGGTCTTCCAATAGGAATACCTACAGAAACTCCGCCTCCAATAGAGCTGCCTCCTCCAACACCAACCCCAACAGAGTTATTAACCTGTCCTTTGCTTACCAAGCTCTGTACATTAATTAATAGGTCTGGTTCCTCGGAAAAAAGCAAGCCTTTAGATTTTAGAGTGATTTCCATAGCATTCATTAACCTTCGCTCGTCAAAATCACTGAGACCTGTCTCCATGTCACCAAAATAACTATACGTAGTATAGGAAGAAAAATCCGTTTCTTTATCGTAGTCGTAATTTACGTTAACGACTCCACAGGAAACCATTAGCATACATAAAACAGAAAAGCATAAAGATTTCATACGTAGTGATTTAGATAAATTTAATCAAAATCTAGAGACCATGAGTTCCTTAAATAAAGAATTCGATTAACTACTTAGCATATTCCAAAGCTTATCCTTTAGCTCTACGATACCCAATTGTGCTACAGATGATATAAACATAAAAGGTATTCCTTTAAGGTCTTTTTCTAGTTCTGTTCGCATTTCATCCATAAGTTCATCATCTAGCATATCGCTTTTTGAGATAGCTATAAGTCTTTCCTTATCTAATAATTCTGGATTATATCGTCTAAGTTCATCTAGTAAAATGTCATATTCTTTACCTATATCCTTGCTATCCGCAGGAATAAGGAAAAGTAATGTAGAATTACGTTCTATGTGTCTTAAAAAGTAGTGTCCAAGTCCCTTACCTTCTGCTGCACCTTCTATAATACCAGGAATATCTGCCATTACAAAACTCTTAAAATCTCTATATTCTACTATACCAAGATTAGGTTTAAGTGTGGTAAACTCATAATCTGCTATTTTAGGTTTTGCAGAAGTAATAACGGATAGCAAAGTAGATTTACCAGCATTTGGAAAGCCTACAAGACCAACATCTGCCAATACTTTTAATTCTAAAACAAAATCTTTCTCTGAACCATCTACACCAGGTTGGGCATATCTTGGAGTTTGGTTAGTAGATGACCTAAAATGCCAATTACCTCTACCTCCCATACCACCTTCTAAAAGAACTCTTTCTTCGCCGTGTTCTGTTATTTCAACAACAACTTCTTGAGTTTCTCCATCTTTAACAATTGTTCCCAAAGGCACATCTAAATAAACATCTTCTCCATCTGCACCAGAACTCCTGTTCTTACTTCCATGTCCTCCATGACCAGCCTTAAAATGCTTTTTAAACTTAAAATTAATAAGCGTCCAAAGATTTTGATTACCTCTTAAGATAATATGTCCTCCACGACCACCATCGCCTCCATCCGGGCCGCCTTTGGTAATAAATTTCTCCCTGTGTAGATGCACAGAACCTTTACCTCCTTTACCAGAGTTTAAAAATACCTTTACATAATCTACAAAATTACCTTCGGTCATGAAGTTTACTTTAGTTTATTGGCAATACGCCTAAATATGGATACAAAAATACAGAAAAGCCAAGGGTGAAGACCTATGAATACGGAAATAAGCTAGTTAGAAATTTTGAGGTAAAGAATCGTCCAAGTAAAATATATAAATTAAGTATCCAATTGAAACCAAAATAAATACAAGCAAAACAAACCCACCAACAGTTAAACATCCTCGTAGGGCAACTTTGGGTCCTATTACCTCTTCTCGCATTTCTTAGATTTTTTAACTATAACAGACTAAATCTTTAATTTCCTTTCAAAGTATAAACCTCAGATTTTTAACCAATGATTCTCTTTATAAAGTTTAAAGTTCCTCTATTACTTTTCCTAAACGCATTGTAATTTCGTCAATGGCACCAATACCATTTACACTGTGAAACTTGCCTTGCGCTTCATAAAAATCTTTTAACGGTGCCGTCTTTTGATTATACTCATCAAAACGATTACGAATCTTATCTTCATCTTGATCATCTGATCTACCACTCACTTTTCCTCTTTCTAAAAGACGTTGAATCAAAATTTCATCATTAGCTTCTAAAGCTATGGTAGCATCAATTTTCATCCCCTTAGTGGCAAGGAAAGTATCCAAAGCTTCGGCTTGTGCTGTAGTTCTTGGAAAACCATCAAATATAAACCCACTTGCATCTGGATTCTTTTCAACATCCTCTTGCAACATTTTAATAGTAACTTCATCAGGTACTAAATCACCCTTGTCCATGTAAGACTTGGCTAACTGCCCTAATTCTGTATTATTCTTCATATTGAATCGGAAAAGATCCCCCGTAGAAATATGCTTTAGATTATATTGTTCCTTCAAAAATTCGGCTTGAGTACCTTTACCGGCACCTGGTTTTCCGAATAATACGAGGTTGATCATATGTTTTTGGTTTAATTCGTAAACTTCTTTTAAATTTCTGCCCAGTTCATTGTAATCTAAACCGTAACCAACAATAAAGCGGTCCGGTATTTCAATTCCAAAATAATCTATGGCATACTCACCATTGTAGACTTCAGACTTATAAAAAAGACTGGCAATCTTAAATTCTTTTACATTCGTATTTGAAAACAAATGCACCAACTCTTTTAAAGTGCGTCCTGTATCTATAATGTCTTCCAAAATAATAACACTCCTACCTTCAATATTATCAGGTAAATCTAAAAGCGTCTCAACAATACCTGTAGAAGTTAAGCCTTGATATGAGCTTAATTTAACAAAAGATACTTCACATGGATGTTGATAGGCCTTCAAAAAATCAGCTACAAACATAAAAGAGCCATTCAAAACACCAACAAATATGGGTGTTTGCCCTTTATAATCCTCAGCAACTTTATCTGCAATGCGCTGTACAGCCTGCTGAATTTCCTTTTCACTAATGAAAGGTTTAAAAAATTTATCGTGAAGCTGTATCAATTTTTAGCCATTATTTAAGATGGCAAATATAGCATTTTGACCCGTGTTTTTGGAGCTTAAGGAAACGGATTCTGAGATTTAACCGTATTTTTGTAGCAAACAAAGCATATTTCTATTCTAAAAAGTCGATTACCATATGGACTATTTTTCGTCGAATTTTAAGTTGGGTATTTTAGGAGGTGGACAATTGGGCAAAATGATGCTCTACGAAACCCGAAAATTTGATATCCACACAAAGGTATTGGAAGCATCAAATGAGGCACCTTGCAAAATAGCTTGTGATGAATTTATATTAGGAAACTTAATGGATTTTGACGATGTCTACAACTTTGGAAAACAAGTTGATGTGTTAACAATTGAAATTGAGAATATAAACCTAGCTGCACTAGAAAAACTAGAAAGTGAAGGCATTAAAGTTTACCCACCCACATCGGCCCTAAGAATTATACAAAACAAAGCAAAGCAAAAATTATTTTACAGAGACAACGATATTCCAACGGCAGCATTTTCAAGGTTTGCTTACGCTAGTGAAATTAAAGATAGTGTAGAAAACGGCGGATTAGAATTTCCGTTTGTATGGAAAGCAGCGCAATTTGGTTATGACGGTCAAGGTGTAAAAGTAGTGCGCTCCATGGAAGATGTAAAAAACCTACCATCTGGAGAATGTATTACAGAAGAGATGATTCCATTTAAAAATGAGCTTGCAGTTATTGTTGTAAGAAATCCTAGCGGCCAAGTGGTTACCTACCCGGTGGTTGAAATGGAGTTTCATCCAGAAGCCAACCAAGTAGAATATGTAATTTGCCCTGCACGAATTGATAAAGCGGTGGCTGAAAAAGCGCAGAAAATAGCCTTACAAGTCTCAAAAAAAATAAATCATATTGGAATTTTAGCAGTAGAAATGTTTCAAACTAATGATGATGAAATCTTAGTAAACGAAGTTGCACCAAGACCGCACAATAGTGGACATTATAGTATAGAAGCAAGCTACACTAATCAATTTGAGCAACACATAAGAGCTATTTTAGACTTGCCGTTAGGGAATACAGATAGTAAGGTAGCAGGTATTATGGTAAATCTTGTTGGCGCAGAGAATCATACAGGGCCGGTTGTCTATGAAAATATAGAAGAAATAATGGCTATGGATGGTGTAACCCCTCATATATACGGAAAAAAACAAACTAGACCATTTCGTAAAATGGGACATGTAACCATTGTTAACCAAGATATTGACGCCGCAAGAATTATTGCACAAAAAGTTAAAGAAACGATTAAAGTAATCAGCAAATAATTATGAGTAAAGTAGCCGTAGTAATGGGAAGCACTAGCGACCTACCTGTAATGCAAGATGCAATAGACATATTAAAAGGTTTTGATATTGAAGTGGATGTGGACATTGTATCTGCGCACCGTACCCCCGAAAAACTATTTGATTTTAGCAAAAATGCACACACCAACGGCTATAAAGTCATTATTGCTGGAGCAGGCGGTGCGGCACATTTACCGGGAATGGTAGCATCCTTATCGCCCTTACCTGTGATAGGTGTTCCTGTAAAGAGCAGTAATAGTATAGATGGTTGGGACTCTGTTCTTTCTATCCTACAAATGCCTGGTGGAGTTCCTGTTGCAACTGTAGCTTTAAACGGAGCAAAAAACGCAGGTATTCTTGCTGCTCAAATTATTGGTTGTTCTGATTCTTGTGTTTTAGATAAAATAATTCTTTACAAAGAAGGATTAAAACAGAAGGTCATTGAAGGTGCTAAAGCAGTAAATAAAAAAAAGTAAAAAGTTAGCAGTAGCAGTAAAATAGTTTCAATACGATGTATTATCAACACTAGATACAGAAAAAGATAATTTTATACGGCGAACGATTATATCTTAAATACTACATATGAATCCCCTTTTACAAAAATTTGATACAGCTCCATTTTCAGCAATAAAAAACGAACATTTTAAACCTGCTTTTATTCAAGCAATGGCAGATGCTCGTTTAGAAATTGATGCTATCACATCAGCCACAGATGTACCTAGTTTTGAAAATACTATTGAAGCTTTGGAATTCTCTGGACAACAATTGGACCGAATATCTAGCGTTTTTTTTAATTTGAACTCTGCGGAAACTAATGAAGAAATTCAAAAAATAGCTCAAGAAATCTCCCCTCTACTTTCTGAATTTGGAAATGACATTACGTTAAATGAGGCATTATTCAAACGGATTAAATCTGTTTACGAACAAAAGGATGATTTAAAACTTTCTGTAGAACAACACACACTTTTAGATAAGCGATACAAGAGTTTTAGTCGTAATGGGGCAAATTTATCAGAAGATAAAAAGACCCGTTTACGTGAAATAGACGCAGAATCTGCAAAGTTAAAATTACAATTTGGAGAGAATATTCTAGCTGAAACAAATAAATATGAAAAGCACATCACCAACGAAAATGATTTGGATGGTTTACCAGAAGGTGCAAAAGAAGCTGCAGCGCAACTAGCAAAATCAAAAGATAAAGAGGGAGGTTGGTTAGTAACCTTAGATTACCCTAGCTATATACCCTTCATGAAATATGCTAAAAACAGAGCCCTTCGTAAGGAACTCTCCATGGCTTTTGGTAGTAAATCTTTTAAAGGTGATAAATTAGATAACCAAGAAATAGTACTTAAAATTGCAAACTTAAGACATGAACGCGCGAATCTTCTAGGATACAAAACCCATGCTCATTTTGTATTAGAGGAACGTATGGCAGAAACGCCAGAGAATGTTCATTCATTTTTAAATGAACTCTTAGAAAAAGCTAAACCGGCTGCAGAAAGAGAGTTTAAACAACTGGAAGATTTTGCAAAAAAAATAGACGGTATTGATCAGTTACAAAAATGGGATGGCAGCTATTATTCTGAAAAACTAAAACAGAAATTGTTCAGCCTAGATGACGAACAATTAAAGCCTTATTTTAAACTTGAAAATGTAATTGATGGTGTTTTTGAAATAGCCGAAAAATTATTTGGACTGCAATTTCAAGAAGTTTCCAACATAGACAAATACCATGAAGAAGTAAAAACCTATCGAGTTTATGATTTAGATAAGAATTTCATTTCTGTCTTTTATGCTGATTTTCACCCTCGCGCTGGAAAGCGGGGCGGCGCTTGGATGACTTCCTTTAAATCTCAATGGAAAAAAGATGGTGAAAATATACGGCCGCATATTTCTAATGTATGCAACTTTACACCATCTACAGCAACAAAACCATCACTACTCACCTTTAATGAGGTAACCACTTTATTTCATGAATTTGGTCACGGTTTACATGGAATGCTAGCTAATACCACCTACCCTAGCCTATCGGGAACCTCGGTATTCTGGGATTTTGTAGAATTACCTAGCCAGGTCATGGAGAACTGGTGCTTTGAGAAAGAAGCGTTGGAACTTTTTGCAAAGCATTACGAAACAGGAGAAGTGATTCCTATGGAATTAATTCAAAAAATAAAAGAATCAGCTACTTTTCAAGAAGGTATGCAGACCATGAGACAACTTAGTTTTGGATTATTGGATATGTCATGGCACGGCACAGACCCATCCAATATTACAGACGTAAAGGCACACGAAAACAAAGCTTTTGCAGGAACAGACCTATATCCAGACACGCCTGAAACCTGTATGAGTACAGCTTTTGCTCATATTTTTCAAGGAGGCTATTCATCTGGATACTACAGTTACAAATGGGCAGAAGTATTAGATGCTGATGCATTTGCTTATTTTAAAGAAAAGGGGATTTTTAATAAAGAGGTAGCAGATAAATTTAAAGAACATGTGCTCTCTAAAGGAGGTACAGAAAATCCTATGGTCTTATACAAAAGATTTAGAGGTGCAGAACCTAAGGTGGAGGCACTACTAGAGCGAGCAGGACTTTTATAAAAGGGATATTCACAACAGGTTTTGACTAGTTGACAACAACAAGTTTTCATCTAAACGCTATTTCGGTATTTTAGCTATCTAAAGGATGTTTTACTAAAACAATCCACTACATATTTTTAGATGAAAAAAATAACCTTAGCTCTATTAGCTATGTTAGCAGTTGCTTGTAGTTCAGATTCCAGTGAAATGAACGAAGACATGGAGAATAGTGCTCCAAGCATTACCAGCCAACAATTCCAAGTTGCCGAACATGTTCCGCCTGGAACAGTCATAGGAATGATAGCAGCATCTGACAGCAACGGTGATGAGCTAACTTACTCTATAACATCTAATGAGAATGTTCTAATTAATGAATCAAACGGTGAATTAAGTATTGGTGAGGGGCTAATACTAGATTTTGAAACGGCTAATTCGTTAAATTTTACCGTTTCTGTATTTGATGGTAATACTATTTCAGATGCCGACATTACATTAAACATAACCGACATTAACGAATTTGATGCTTTAAATAATGTTCAAAAGGAACTTGTAGCGCATTTTAAACATCTCACCTTGTTTCAAGATCCAACCTCGCCTACCCAGACGGTTATGCGGAAGTGGAGCGAGCCTATGAAATTATATGTTATTGGAAATCTTCCCGATGGTTTACAAAATTCGGTTGAAGAAGTAATCGCTAATTACAATATGCTGACGGCATCCGGGTCCTTTACTATTTCCTTGGTGGATACAGAATCTGAATCTACTGCACAATTATTTTACGGGACGAAACAGGAAACAGAAAGTGTTTTCCCAGACATGTACGACCAAATAAAAGATTTGACCGTAAGTGGATATGCTATTGGTTCTTTTGAAGGAAACTCTTATAAGAGTGCCAAAATATGGGTTTCATCTCAAACTGCTGCACTTTTTACACACGAAATGGGACATGCCCTTGGATTAGGTCATTCCAATCTTTGTGATGGCGACAGCCCAAGTGTTATGTGTTCCTCTATATCATCAAGCAACATGCTTTTGGATATTGAAAATAATGTAATTAAATTCTTCTATCACGAAGACATGCCCACTGGATTGAATGTGTCACAAATAGAACAAAGCCTTTCTAACCTAATACTATTGGAGTAATCTTTCTAATACTACCATTATTTAACTTGCACTTCTGTTTTAACGGTTAATGTAGCACCACTATTCTTATCCCAAACTTTAACTTCCCACGTAATAGGGTTTGCCAACATACCTTTTTGAATAATTACAGTAGAACCTAGACCTTTTTGAATTTGAGTCTCTGTTAACTCGCGATTTTCAAGCAAATCTGGTAAGTCTAAAATCACCTTTCCTTTAGCATCAATGACCTTAACGAACATACCTAAACTAGCACTTCCGTTTAGTAATTCATAACCACTTAATCCTTGTAAATCTAACAACACATTATTTTCAAAACCAATTTGACCATTGGTAATTACTGTTCTATTCTCTTGGTTAAAAAGATAGGCTTCCTTGATAGACAACCCACTTTCGTTTAACTTTATTTTAGAATCTCTCTCTAATTCTAATTCCAATTCAGAGGTAAAAACACCATCCCCTTTTGTGTCGGTTACTGTATATTTAACAAGGTATGTATCACCAGAATATATTGGAGCAGCCAAAGTTACATTCCCATTTAAGTTAGCAGAAACGCCTTCTATTGCTTTACCACCCAAAAGATTTGCATTCTGAAGCACCGTATCACCTGCCTTGGAAACAACAACTACCTGCATTTCTGGATAAATTTTTCCGTTTTCAATCACAAATCCATCCATGTTTTCAAAATTTGTAAAGACTTGATTTCCGTACACGAAGGTATTATCCGTTATTCTGTCATCCCCATTTGATATATATACTTCGTCGGCAGAAAGTCCGTCCCCTTTTGTACTAAGACCTGTCATTAAATCTTTACTTACAGATGTACTAAAATTACATGCAGTAATTAATCCTAAAATTGCCAACGTTAAAATTTGATTTCTATTTTTCATATGTTTTATCCGAAGACTTTTAATCGTCTCTATCATTCTCAAACTACTATTCATTATAAGTTCTTCATATTGATTTAACCTACTTCCTAATCAATTTCTATGCAAGTGAAAAACAGAAAATATATAAAGCTATACACTAGAAAGTAATTGACTAATTCATTTCTTAATAGCCAAAACGGCATCGTAACCACCTTCTAAATTAATTACATTTTTATAGCCCAAGGATCGCAGTTTTTCTTGAGCTTTAGCACTTCTACCCCCTACCTTGCAATACACATAAATAGTCTTGTTCTTATCTATATCTGCAAATTTGTTTTCAAAATTCTCATCAAACCAGTCCATATGCAATGCATTGGGTAAATGACCAGCC
>CALHVP010000171.1 GCA_938038975.1 uncultured Maribacter sp.
CTTCCTGCAGTAAAGAACATGACTTAGTTTCAGGTTTCGTTGTTACAGAAAAAACAGAATTAAAATCTAGCAGCTTGAATGCCCCTAATGAACTTGCCTCCGTTTTACGTAAAAAACATCAGCTTACTAACGAGGTGGCAACAACACCTTAGAAGTGAAAATTAATTGGTATTCCGCCGCCTTCCTTTCTTAATCATCCCTGTATTTTGATTTCGGTAATTAGTTATGGATAAAGTTTAAGTAAGCTTCTATTCAATAGAATTTCCAAAACATTTATCATAATGGCTATTCGTATTGTAAGCCTTTATTAATACCTTAGGACTAGCGCACCTATATACGTATTATGTCAAAAACCTTTCAACGAAACATTTCTCTTACTGGCACTATAAATTTTACTGGTTTAAAACTTACTAAAGCAAAAGAGTATGCAGCGGGAGTGCCTGGAATTAAGGTTGCTTTACAGCATAGTTTTAAGGAGATGGGAGGTTTAGAGGCTCTGAACACGCTTTCTAAAATGAATCAAAAAGAAGGTTTTGATTGTTCTGGTTGCGCTTGGCCAGACCCTGAGGAGCCTTCCAAACTAGGAGAGTACTGTGAGAACGGTGCTAAAGCGTTGGCAGAAGAAGCTACCTATGAAAAAGTAGATGCTAATTTCTTTAAGGAACATAGTGTTGAAGAAATATCAACCTGGTCCGATTTTAAAATTGGCAAAAGCGGGAGACTTACTAGCCCCATGGTCCTAAAAGAAGGCAGCGTTAATTACGAACCAATTTCTTGGGAAGGTGCTTTTGAAATCATTGCAGAAGAATTACACCTGCTTAACAACCCAGATGAAGCTATTTTTTATACATCTGGTAGATCCAGTAACGAAGCCGCTTTCCTTTATGGGCTTTTTGTTAGGGCGTTTGGCACCAACAATATGCCAGATTGCTCAAATATGTGTCATGAAAGCAGCGGTGTAGGTCTATCAGAAACCCTTGGTATTGGCAAGGGTTCTGTAAAATTAGAAGATCTTCATAAAGCAGAAATAGTTATGGTGATAGGACAAAACCCTGGCACAAATCACCCTAGGATGCTTTCAGCTTTGGAAGCCTGTAAAAATAACGGAGGTAAAATTATAAGTATAAATCCGCTGGCGGAAGCTGGCCTTATACGATTTAAAGACCCACAGTCAATTAAAGGTCTCATTAAAGGTACTTCCTTGACAGATATTCACCTGCAAGTAAAAATTAATCAAGATGTGGCGCTGCTTAAACTCCTAATGAAGAAACTTGCAGCTCTTGATGCCAAAGGAGAACTTGTATTTGATCATGATTTTATACATACGTACACAAACGGATATGAATCTTTACTATCTGATTTGGATATGTATAGTGAAGATACTTTACTTGAACTTTGTGGCATTGAAGAAGGTATTATTAATGAAACCGTACATCTTTTAGCCAAAAAAAGTAAGATTATTATCTGCTGGGCCATGGGGCTTACACAACACAAAAATGGGGTAGCCAATGTAAAAGAATGTGTTAATCTACTTTTATTAAAGGGTAGCTTAGGTAAACCTGGTGCTGGAACCTGTCCGGTTCGAGGACATAGTAATGTTCAAGGTGATCGTACAGTAGGTATTATGCACCATGTCTCCCCAAAACTTAATACTACAATAGAAAACGTATTTGGCTTTAAACCACCCACAGAAGAAGGTCTAGATACAGTGCATGCAATTAAGGCAATGCACGAGAAAAAAGCTAAGATTTTCATAGCACTAGGTGGTAATTTTGCTTCTGCAGTGGCAGATACGCAGTATACAGCAGAAGCGCTACAAGAATGTAATCTTACCGTACAGATAAGTACAAAGTTAAACCGTAGTCATCTCATCACCGGAAAAAAAGCATTGATACTACCCACCTTAGGACGATCAGAAAAAGATGTAAAAGAAGGTAATGCTCGTTTTCTTACTGTAGAAAATAGTATGGGAAAAGTACATCGAACAAAAGGAGTATTAGCGCCAAAATCTGACGAATTAAAAAGTGAACCAGATATTATTGGCAGTATAGCTCATGCTTATTTTAAAGGAAACCACTCAGTAGATTGGAAACATCTTGGTGCCGACTACGGTGCTATTCGTGACGGAATTGCCGCTACTATTTCTGGCTTTAAAGGAATTAATGAAAAATCTGAAGGCGCGGGGTTTTATTTACCTAATAATGTAAGAGAATTAGATTTTAGTAAACTACCAAACGGTAAAGCCCAATTTAGTAGCTGTCCTGTAGCGGAACATCAAATGAAAGGAAATGAGCTACTGCTAATGACAATACGATCGCATGACCAGTTCAATACGACCATATACGGATTAGATGATCGTTATCGAGGAATACATAACGAGCGTAGAATTATTCTTATGAATCAAGCCGATATGGAGTTTCAACAATTGGCAAAATTGGAAGTTGTAGATTTAGTAAGTAACTATGATGATATTGAAAGAAGAGCAGAGCAGTTTTTAATTGTACCTTATAACATTCCAAAAGGTAATATAGCCGCATATTTTCCAGAAACAAACATGATTATACCTTATAACCATTTTGCAGATTTTAGCAATACGCCTATAAGCAAATCGGTTATCGTACGAGTGGAAAAAAGATAGTTTTTTAGTGGGTAGTGGGCAGTAAAACAGGGATTCAAGTTTAAAAACAACCAGGAATTCCGTATTCTAAGAATATTCAAATGCACATCAGATTTAATATGGATACCCGTGTTTGAGTGTAACATTTAAATTTGTATTTGAATTTGAATTTGAATTTTTAAAAAAAATAGCACCGTGTATTGTATCGTAGACATAGAAACCACTGGAAATGGAATTAAGGGAAACCGAATTACGGAGATTTCTATTTTCAAATATGATGGCTACGAACTCGTTGACGAGTTTACTAGCTTGGTAAATCCAGAATGTGAGATTCCTTATTTTATAACTGGACTTACGGGTATAGATAATGACTTGGTAAGAAATTCTCCAAAACTTAAGGAGATAGCTCCAAAAATAATAGAGATAACACTAGACACCATTTTCGTGGCACATAGTGTGAATTTTGATTACAACGTTATTAAGAACGAGTTAAACAATTTAGGCATAGATTTTATAAGAAAAAAACTTTGTACCGTTCGGCTTTCAAGGAAACTACTACCAGGATATAATTCATATAGTCTAGGAAAACTATGCTCAGCTATTGGCATTCCTCTTACTGATAGGCACAGAGCCCGTGGTGACGCTCATGCAACCATGCTACTCTTTCATAAACTATTACGAACTAAAGATGCAGAAGAGGTATTTAAGTCTTTTTTAAGCGCTAGGTCACAAGAAGCTACGTTACCTCAGCACCTTCCAAAAGAGGAGTTTGATAAACTTCCTAAAACTTCAGGAATATATTACTTTAAAGATGGAAAAGGTAAAATTATCTATGTTGGCAAAGCAGTTAATATTCATAAACGCGTACTAAGCCATTTTTATGATAAGGCTACCAAAGAAATAGAGTTATGTCGCGAAACTCATTTTTTAGATTTTGAAGAAACTGGTAATGAGCTTGTAGCACTACTGGTAGAATCAGCAGAGATAAAAAAACACTTTCCAAAATACAACCGTGCACAAAAAAAGTCGATTCAAAAGCATGGTATCTTTAGTTATGAAGATAGAAACGGAATTATTCATTTAGCGCACAACAAACTAAAGTTAGCTCCAAATCCATTAAGAGTTTTTTATAGTATTACTGATTGCAGAGATTTTTTAGAGCAACTTTGTGAAGTTTTTGAGCTTTGTCCTAAATATTGTCACTTACAAGAGAATGTAGCGCATTGTTCACATTTTAGGATAAAGAAATGCACAGGTATTTGCAGAGATATTAAACATTTAAAAGACTATAATAGCAAAGTTCAATTAGCAATAAAAACACTTACCAAACGCAAAAGTGATTATATAATAAAGGGAAAAGGAAGAACCCCAGAAGAAGAGACTATAGTTCTAATCAAAAACAACAAATACACTGGTTATGCCTATGTAGATAAACAAGAACAAATTATTTCACATTCAGATTTGGAACCTTATTTACAGTTTAAGGAAAACACCTTGGAAAGTCAAAGAATAGTTGAGTCTTACAGTCTTAAAAACCCTGAAAAATTAATAGAAATAGAAGCAGAAGCTTGGAGCTTAGATACTTTTTAATCGTTTAAGTCGCGATACATACGCATAACAAACACAATCCATATCACAAAAATGATACCCACAAAAATAGAATACATCAACACAAAATTCACTATTTCTTACCCTTAAAATAATTCATAAAACCTAGAATGGTAGGTGCCCAGAACGCTATAAATATAGCATCCATTTTTTTGCCACTAAGAAAGAGTACCTCAGAAACAACGATGATAGATAAAACTACCAGAAGCAACATACAATTCATTGCCCCAACCCGTTTAATAAAATTTTTAATCATTCCTGTAATACAATTCCTACCTAAAGTTAATAATTAATTTAAGAATATATTCAATTTTGTTAAGTTTTTTTTAACATTTTTCCCAACTAGTGTTACCTACCCATTCTGCATCAAAAAAACTACATAATGATAAACACTAAAATAACACCTTACTTAGTTAATTTAAAATCTAATTAAGGATTAAAAAGTAAGTTCTAAATACTCCATAACGAAATACTTAAAACATTTCCTAACCAGCTAATAAATAAACATTAGACACAAATCTTATAGGCACTGGGCATACTAAGGTATTTTCTAGTTATTTCTTCTTTCTTTCACTATTTACGAAACCCACCATAATTGCTATTAGTATAACACAAACTAAGGCAAAAACACCTATCATAACAATACCGTTACTCCAATTGACCAAAGGATAAAACATAAACACTTATTTAATGGTTAGTTAATTTATTTAGCAGGACAGGTATGTACTCCTAACAGACCATAAAGCGGACAAAAGCTAACAACGCTTGTTAGTAAGAAAATCCCAGAAACAGCTAAAAGCACAAAGGAGGAAACTCCCGTCACATAACCTAAATACACTAATAAACCAGCTACTAAAGCAATAAAAATTCGGATTGTTCTATCCAAGACTCCCATATTTTTCTTCATACTTACATTTTTTATTCATCTCCTCTTTAGAACACATTTAGCTTTTAAAAAAAGAAATGATTTTAAAGACAACATTGCAAATACCATTATTTACATAGTAAATGTAAGGCAGTGTATAACACTAAAAAATGATAAATATCAGGTTTAGAGTGTTGACGGGCAAACATAGTCTGTCATGGCAAGACCTTCTTTTTTTAATGCGCCAAAACCTCCCGATACATCTATCAAATTATGAATACCTCTACTTTTTAATATAGATGCAGCAATAACAGAACGGTAGCCTCCAGCACAATGCAAAAAGAAATTCCCATCTTTTGGAAACTCTGAAAGGTATGTATTCAGGTCACTCAAAGGAGTATGATTTGCGTCTTTAAGGTGCTCAGATAAAAATTCTCCTTCCTTACGAACATCAAACACTGGAATTTTATTCGCTTCTAACTGCTCTTTTACTGTTTTAGCAGGTACAGAGGTGATACTATCCGTTTCCTTGCCTGATGCTTCCCATGCATCCAGACCACCTTTTAAATAGCCCACTGTACCATCAAAACCAACTCTAGATAATCTGGTAATGGTTTCTTCCTCCATACCTTCTGGAGTAACCAAAAGCAAGGGTTGTTTGGTATCTGCTACTAACGCACCAACCCATGGTGCAAAATCTCCATTAAGTCCAATAAAAATTGACCTTGGAATATGACGTTTAATAAATTCATTTTGATGCCTAACATCCAACACTAATGCCTCTGTATCATTTGCAGCTGCTTCAAAATCTTCTGGTGATAAAGCCGTGGTTCCTCTATCTAAGACCATAGCAATATCCTCATAACCCTCTTTGTTCATTTTTACATTTAAGGGAAAATATTTTGGTGGTGGTAAAAGACCGTCTGTAACCTCTTTAACAAACTCTTGTTTGGTCATATCTGCCCGTAAAGCATAGTTCATCTTTTTTTGATTACCTAAAGTATCTACGGTCTCCTTCATCATATTCTTACCACATGCAGAACCTGCTCCATGTGCGGGATATACTATAATATCATCTGCCAAAGGCATAATCTTGTTACGTAAACTATCAAATAAAGTCTCGGCAAGTTGCTCCTGTGTTAGATGTGCCGCTTTTTGAGCCAAGTCTGGTCTACCTACATCACCTAAAAACAAGGTATCTCCTGAGAAGATTGCATGATTCTTACCCTCAGCATCCTTTAATAAGTAGGTTGTACTTTCCATTGTATGCCCTGGTGTATGCATTGCAATTATAGTAAGCTCACCCAATTTAAACTCTTGACCATCAGTTGCTATTATTGCATCAAAAGAAGGGTTTGCCGTTGGTCCAAAAATAATAGGAGCTCCTGTTTCTTTTGACAGCGTAACATGACCACTAACAAAATCTGCATGAAAATGTGTTTCAAAAATATATTTAATTTTAGCATTATCCGCTTTTGCTCTTTCTATATAAGGTGTTACCTCTCGTAAAGGATCTATGATGGCAACCTCACCTTTACTTTCTATATAATAGGCTCCTTGCGCCAAACATCCCGTGTATATTTGTTCTATTTTCATATGCTTAATTACTTAAAATACTAGGTTCTAAAATTTAGAACTAAATCAGTTATTTATTTTACATCTATTTTCATAAGCTACTCTTGAACTAACTTCAGAAACAGCTTTTGGGTCATCAAAAAAAGCAACGGCCTCCTTAGTTTTTACAAAGAGATATTCCCTATGCAACTCATTAATAATACCACTACTAAAAATAATATCTCTTGTAGGCCCTATGGCTCCTGCAATATAGAATTGAAGTCCGAGGGTATGAATTTCATGAATTGTTTTGGTCAACATATCAGCTGCAGTAGAATCTATATAATTTATAGCTTCTGCATTTAAAATTACTCCTTTTAATGCCGTTCCCTTATGCTTCACATGCTTTAATAGTTCAGCCTTAAAAAACGTAGCATTCCCAAAGTATAGCTGGGCATCAAACCGTACGATTAACAAATCATCTCTAACTTCAATCTCATCAGCGAATCGTTGAATATTTTTATAATAGTCTGAATTTTTTATATTTCCTAACACTGCAAAATGTGGATTCGAAGTTCTATATACCATCAATAACAGAGAACCCAACATACCAATGAATATACCCTCTTTAATTCCCAAAAATAAGGTTGCTAAAAAAGTAATAAAAAGAACTACAAACTCATCCCGTCTGTTCATCCATAAGTTTTTCGCATAACCCACATCTATTAAACTAAAGACAGATACCATTATAATACTAGCTAGCACCGCATTGGGTAAGAATTGAAAAATAGGTGTTAAAAACAACAAAGTCAGCACTACTAAAGCAACACTAAAAAAAGCTGCTAGATTCGTTTTAGCACCAGTCTGTTCATTAATCGCTGACCTAGAAAAACTCGCTGTTACTGGGTATGCTTGAAAAAATGAACCTACTATATTTGAAGAACCTAGGGCTAGTAATTCTTGATTAGGATCCATAGTTTCCTCGCCACTTTTAACCTCTAAAGCCTTACCTATTGAAATTGCTTCAAGATAACCAACTAGGGCTAGAGCAAGGGCTATTGGCCAAAGATCTTCTAGTGTTGCCCACCGTAAATCTGGAAATACAAAACTTGGAAGCCCACTAGGAACTGCACCAACTAAAGCAACGTTATAATCTTCTACCTTAAAGAAATATGCGGCAATCATTGCGAAAACAACTACGATTAAAATTCCTGGAATACGACGGCTTAATCTTTTGAATAATACAATAAATAATATACCTAAACCACCTATCAGCAGGGTATACAGATTAATCTCGCCAGCATGCTTCCAAGCACCAATAAGAAGAGTATGGAACGTACTACTACTAGGAGCAGTGGTACCTAAAAGGTGTTTTAGTTGACTGAAAATTATAATAATGGCAGCGGCAGATGTAAAGCCACTAATGACAGGTTTTGAAAGGAAATTGACTAAAAAACCCATGCGTAATACCCCTAAAATCAATTGTATTGCGCCTACTAAAAAAGCCAATACGGCAACCATAACAATATATTGCTCAGGCCCGGTAATAGCCAGTGTTCCTAATCCTGCAGCAACCAGTAGAGAATCCATAGCAACCGGACCAACACCTACCTTCCTAGAAGTTCCAAGAAACATATATGTGAGAACTGGTAAAAAAGCTGCATATAAACCATAAACAGGAGGCAAACCAGCAATCATAGCGTAAGCCATAGCTTGCGGAACCAAAACAATACCTACGGTGAGGCCCGCTACAAGGTCTTTTGTAAAATAGCTTTTTTTATAGGTCTTGACCCATTGTAGAAATGGTAAATATCTATTCACATTACAAAGTTACACAATAATGATCGCACACTTAAAATCGTTTACAGAAAGGTAGGAATGTCCTTAGATTAAAATCAATCATTAAGTTTGCCTAAAAACACATTTACCTTAGGATGTATTGGATTTCCAGATGCTCTACGCAATACAACTACTTGACCGGCATGCCAAACCGCATCTTCAATTGGTCCGTTTATATGATTCCAAAATGGGAATTCTGAAATTCCATTTTCTCTTTTAAAAACAATGCTATGTTTAGATAAGTCTTTAGTCTTAAGAAATAATGTACTTGCCATTCTGAAATTATTAAGGGTGGCATTGCGTTTCTCATCGTAGCTCATATCTGCTTCTTCCAAAGTAAAATCAGTAGGTATTTTTTTTGCAGAATTTAGTATTGTTTTTGAAAGCCCGTAGATATGATTCATGGTTTCTCCGAGTGTCCTGGCATCTTGGCTAGGCTTATATGCTAAATCAACTTCCTTTAAGCCCTCTGTTGCCCAGTAATATCTAAAACCTAGACCATCTATCATTCTGGCAACTATAGTTCCTGGAGTATACTCCGTTGGAGTATTTGGTAATTTCTTATAATAGAAATCAGCTTTCGTTTCGGCTTGCGAAAAACTGATAAAACTGAATAACAACAACCCAAATAAAAGTATATTTTTCATCGTATCTATTAGTTATGCAACGGTTTCAAGAATACGGTGAATTCTTTCTTACCATTATCCAAAGACGTAAATCCCTTATGTAAATTTTCTTGTGCCACAGCATAAGGGTAGAAAGTAATAGGCTCAATACAAACCATATTAGAAACTTCTGTCCAAAGCATAAAATCACTAAATCCAGTTGTACTTATTTCCATGGATTGAGAATCGGACAGTACTATCTTTTTACAGTTAGGTACATGTAATGCTCTACTTCCCACGGCTAAAATTGCTTCGATAGAAATTTGTTTATCATTGGCTTGAATAGTAGTATTATCAGATATTAATTTAAATGCAGGATGATAACCCAACATAAAAGGCATATCCCTTTCTCCAGCTATGACAAATGAAATCTTTAGACCTTCATTTGTAAGTTCAATAATTTTAGTGAATTCAAAATCATAAGGCCATGATAATTTCTCCTCAGTAGATTTTTTAGGAAATTTTGAGTTTAGAACTAACGTATCGGCTTTGTAACGTTTTACAAAAATGGCTCTAGTCTCTGTTTGTTTGTCTACCTCATATTCAAGTTCGCGTAACAACCCATGCTGGTCTTGTATGGCTGACCCCTTTGGAGTTTGTACTCTGAAATTTTCTTGGTCTGTTGGACCTATGATTGGAAACATTTCAGTATCTGAGTTACGCCATCCAGGACTACCCTTTTGATGAATAAACTCATGACTATCTACTATATACCCAACTAATTCTCCTGCTTCAATTGTTACCGTTTGGTTATCAAAAATTAGCTTGATTTTTTTATCCATAAATAAATTGACTATTATAACGACCTAATTAAACATCGCTTCAGTTGACTATATAATTTGTTTTGGCTTAAAGGCTTTCAATCTCAGCATCTAGCCATTGTAACCTATCTTCTAACCAACCGTTTAAATATCCTAACTCCTCTGCATAGGTGTTACCTACAAAATTATTTGGCCAAACATATACTCCTAAAACAGGCCATGCAGTAAAATTGGTTTCTACCGCGCCAGATATTGTTAGTTCATTAGTGTAAGTAGTTATTCTAGAGAAAATAGCAGCATCAGAGAGCGAACTTCCTCTTAACACTTGCCATCTAGCTTTTAATTTAGCCACATAATTAGGGTCTTCTAGTAAACGTTCCCACCAGAAAGGCACCTGCCAAAAATCTTCAGGACAGCGCTCATTAAATTTATAGCCCCATACATTTGTGGTGCCGCCTTCACAATAGTTTGCATTACCAAAGGCAAGGTTAAAATCCCAAATAGGTCCCATTTTTAGTTTCCCATTTTTATCCTTGTGCATGTAGGTACTTAAACGGTACCCATCTACATTATTAGAGAGTTCATTAAGAATAAAGAAATCTATAAAACTATCTACATCTATATACGCTTCATAGCCCGTTTCCGCATTGGTAAAATCATTCGAAGCTAAAGCAGCTTCAAAGCTACCAACGTAATCTGATATATACTCTTTTTGTTCTGCAGTAATATCCTCCGCATCTGGCTCTTCGTATAAAAAATTAATTTCTTGCCCAAAAACAGCATTGGGAGGCGCAATTGTAGATGAAAAAGAATTTTGGTCGTTATACCCTTCCCCTAAGTTAGTTCCAGCGGTCTTATCAATCTTTAAAATATAGCCTCCTGTAAGGTCCTCACCCGAGTTTTCATCTTCTTTAAGGTTATTAATATTGACACGATTAGCATCTCTTTTTAGTTTTTCCATAAACACATAAACACCTTGGTCCACACCGTTTATGGCTACCTCAACAAATTTAGTTCTACTGGCATATTGTTGCATATCTCTAGACAAATCATAAATCAACATATTACGCATTAAAGATTTATCGCTATAAGGTGCGTAGAGAATCCAATCCTCCTCTTCAGGAAAACCAAGAATAGAAACATCAAGATCTTCGTTAGCTTCATCCCTAGTCTCAAATCCAAAGGCTTTTTTAGGAAAACTCTGCGAAGAAGCGCCTCTAAACTCTATTCCCATCCTACCTTCATAGGAAACTATGTCGCCCTCCGTAATTGAGAATGTAGCATCAATTTTTGGCTCATCTACAATCTGGTTACCGTTTGTTGAAATGGCAACTAAGGGCAATCTATTCTCCGGGAGAATTACAATTTCCTCTTCCTCATCTGGTTCATTAGAAACAGCATCGTCAGAACTACAATTCAACAGCATTACCGATAAAGCTAATGGGACTAAGTATGAGAAGGTTAAATTGTAAAATGAGGTCTTAATTTTCATTAGTCTAATTTTTAACTAAGATACCAAAAGCAGATTATAGTTT
>CALHVP010000172.1 GCA_938038975.1 uncultured Maribacter sp.
TAAATTACTAAAGCACAGGAATTAAAAATCTAGTTTCTTTTTTCTAAGTTCAAAGTTTTGACCTAGATAGACTTTACGTACCATTTCGTCTGCAGCCAAATCTTCTGGAATACCTGATTTTAGAATGCCTCCTTCAAACATTAAATAAGAACGCTCTGTTATCGCTAATGTTTCTTGTACGTTATGATCGGTAATAAGAATACCAATGTTTTTGTCTTTAAGTTGTGCAACTATACGTTGTATGTCTTCTACTGCCACAGGGTCAACTCCAGCAAAAGGCTCATCTAGTAAAATAAACTTAGGGTCGGTAGCTAAAGCTCTGGCAATTTCAGTTCGTCTTCGTTCTCCACCAGATAATAAATCACCTCTACTTTTTCGTATATGACCTAAACCAAATTCCTCAATTAGTGATTCCATTTTCATGTGCTGCTCTTTTTTACTGAGTTTCGTCAGTTGCAGTACACTTAATATATTTTTTTCGATACTTAGCTTTCTAAAGACAGATGCTTCTTGTGCCAAATAGCCAATACCGTTTTGAGCTCTTTTGTACATTGGAAAATTTGTAATCTCCATATCATCCAAATAGATGTTTCCACCATTGGGTTTAATGAGACCAACAATCATATAAAAAGAGGTTGTTTTTCCAGCTCCATTTGGCCCTAGTAGCCCAACAATTTCCCCTTGGTTTACCTCCAAAGAAATACCTTTAACCACTTTGCGGCCACGGTAAGATTTCATTATGTTTTCGGCTCTAAGCTTCATCTTTTCAAATCTAAACCTTATTCAATAGTATGAAAAGGTTTTATAGTTAATTTAACCTTCCTGCTTCTCTAGTTCTTCCCAATACTCGTAAGCACGTCTAAGATGTGGAATTACAATTGTACCGCCAACTAAAGTAGCAATACTTAAAGTTTCCATTACTTCTGCCTTAGAAACTCCTTCTTTATGAGAGCTTTCTAAATGATATTTTACACAATCATCACATCTAAGCACAGTAGAAGCTACCAATCCTAAAAGTTCTTTGGTCTTTACATCTAGTGCTCCTTCTGCAAAAGCATTTGTATCTAGGTTAAAAATGCGTTTTATTACTTTATTATTGTCTGCCAATAACTTATCGTTCATCTTAGCACGATACGCATTAAATTCATCTATGGGGTTTGACATCTTTTTTTGCTTTTGCTTTTTCCGCTTTTCGCGCTTTTTTTGCTTCGTTCTTTAAAACCCTTCTTGAGATATGAATACTCACTTGATATAAGATAAGTACAGGTATGGCAACGATAATTTGGCTTGCGACATCTGGAGGGGTAATTACCGCAGATAATATCAAAACAATGACCAATGCTATCTTTCGATATTTTTTCATTATTTCTGGCGTAACCAAACCTACTTTAGTTAGGAAATAAATGATTATTGGCAGTTCAAATAAAATACCACAAGCAATTACTGATGCTCTAATAGTAGAAATATACGAGGCAAGGTCAAATTCATTGGTTACTTCTGAACTTACTTGGTACGTACCTAAAAAGTTAATAGATAAAGGGGCTACAATGTAGTACCCGAAAAGTACACCTAAGAAAAATAGAAATGAAGCTATTAGTATAAAGCCTCTTGAGTTTTTACGTTCTTTTTCGTAGAGTCCTGGGCTAATAAATTTCCAAACTTCATATAGTACGTAAGGAAAACCTACGATGAAACCTGCCCAAATAGAAGTCCAAATGTGAGCAGAAAACTGACCTGACATTAATCTACTTTGTATAGTGAAAGGAAGTTTGTCTGCACAAAAAGCAGAGTCAAAACCTAAAAAGGTAGCAATATCACAAAACAAACGGTAGGTAGGGAAGTCCATTTTTTTAGGGCCGAATATGACCGTGTCAAAAATGAAATCTTTCATTAAAAACGCAACTGAGCCAACTAGTACTATAGCTAAGGTAGAGCGTATTAAATGCCATCTAAGTTCTTCTAAATGGTCTAAAAACGACATTTCGTTTGGTGGTGTGGTAGTTTTTTCTCCCATTATAAAATACCTTCGTTTATGAGATTATGTAAGTGAATAATACCAATATATTTACCATTTTCAGTGGCTAATAGCTGTGATATTCCTTTTTGTTGCATTAGTTCTAAGGCCTTGATAGCAAGTGTGTCGTTTTCAATAGTTTTAGGATTGGAACTCATAATATCCGCTGCAGTTAATCCTTTAATATTGTCATGCTTGTTAAGCATTCTCCTAATGTCTCCATCCGTCACAATACCTACGACTTTATCATTGTCTAAAACCGCGGTTACACCTAACATTTTTTTAGAAATCTCAACAATAACTTGTTTCACCTCCGTGTCTAATTGTACTTTAGGTATCTGATTATTTTTGGTAATATCAGCAACTCTTAGGTATAATTTTTTACCCAGCGCTCCACCTGGATGGTACTTGGCAAAATCTGCGCTACTAAAGCCTTTTAGTTCTAATAACACAATAGCTAAGGCATCTCCCATAACCAGTTGTGCTGTGGTGCTAGTAGTAGGAGCAAGTCCATTTGGGCATGCTTCTTTTTCAACAAAAGTATTTAAGAGAAAATCTGCCTGTTTCGCTAAAAAAGAATTAGTATTTCCCGTCATGGCAATTAACTTGTTTTTCCCTCTTTTAATTAACGGAATCAACATTTTTATTTCTGGTGTACTACCACTTTTAGAAATGCAAATAACAACGTCGTTATCTTGAACTGTACCTAAATCACCATGGATAGCGTCTGCAGCGTGCATAAAAATTGCAGGGGTTCCCGTTGAATTTAGGGTTGCAACTATTTTTGTAGCTATAATTGCACTTTTCCCAATTCCAGAAATAACTACCCTACCTTTTGAAGCGATAATGCAATTGACTGCGTTTGCAAAGTCCTCGTCTAGAAGACCTGAAAGATTAGCGATAGCATCACGCTCAGTTTCAATCGTCTTTTTTGCTAAATCAATAATAATGCTCGTAGATGTCAACTTATTATTCAATTTTATGAATTGTATTCCTAAAAGTTTGTCTTATCTTTAAGATTGTAAAATTACATAAACTTAATGTTATAGGGTATGTATAGTATAATATTTTGATTTGTTATTTTAATTTAATTGCCAAGTAATTTACCCGCATAAATTCTTTATGCTAAACCGAATAACGTGATAAAAGATAAAGATTTAGACGGGATTGATTTGAAAGCCTCTCTAAAAAAATATTTTGGTTTTTCCCAGTTCAAAGGACTTCAGGAACAAGTCATCAGACAAATTCTAAGTAATAATAATTGTTTTGTGATTATGCCTACCGGTGGTGGTAAGTCACTATGCTATCAGTTGCCAGCGCTAATGAAACCTGGAACTGCGATAGTGGTTTCTCCATTAATAGCCTTAATGAAGAATCAAGTAGATGCTATTAGAGGTGTATCTGCAGAACATGGTATAGCTCACGTACTTAATTCTTCTTTGAATAAAACGGAGGTAAAACAAGTAAAACAAGATATTACGGATGGTATCACCAAACTGTTATATGTAGCACCGGAATCACTTACCAAAGAGGAAAATGTAGAATTTCTACGTTCCGTTGGTGTTTCTTTTGTAGCAGTAGATGAAGCACATTGTATTTCTGAGTGGGGACACGATTTTAGACCTGAATACAGAAATCTTAGATCTATTGTAGGTCGTTTAGGAGATAATATCCCAATAATAGGACTTACGGCCACTGCAACTCCTAAAGTCCAAGAAGATATTGTTAAGAACCTTGGTATTAACGATGCTGTACTTTTTCAGGCTTCTTTTAATAGACCAAATCTCTATTACGAGGTAAGAACTAAAACTGAAAATATAGAGGCAGACATCATTAGGTTTGTGAAGCAAAATTCAGGAAAATCTGGAATTATTTACTGCCTAAGTAGAAAAAAAGTAGAAGCCTTAGCTCAGGTTTTACAAGTAAACGGTATTAGTGCAGTTCCTTATCATGCTGGTTTCGATGCCAAAACACGATCAAAATATCAAGATATGTTCTTGATGGAAGATGTAGATGTTGTAGTTGCTACTATCGCCTTTGGAATGGGGATCGATAAACCCGATGTACGTTTTGTTATACATCATGATATTCCAAAGAGTATTGAAAGTTATTATCAAGAAACAGGAAGAGCGGGAAGAGATGGTGGAGAAGGCCATTGCCTAGCATTTTACTCTTATAAAGATATAGAAAAGCTAGAAAAATTCATGTCTGGTAAGCCAGTAGCCGAACAGGAAATAGGCAATGCATTATTGCAAGAGGTAGTGGCTTATGCAGAAACATCTATGTCTCGGCGTAAATTTATGTTACACTATTTTGGAGAGGAGTTTGATGATGTAAGCGGGGAAGGTGCCGATATGGATGACAATACCAGAAATCCTAAAAAGAAAGAAGAGGCTGGAGAAGACGTACTCAAGTTACTTAAAGTAGTTGCTGGTACAAGTGAAAAGTTTAAATCCAAGGAAATTGTTTGTGCTTTATTAGGTAACACAAATGCCATTATATCATCACACAAAACGAACGAAAAGGACTTTTTTGGTATTGGAGCGGATAAGGACAAGAGTCATTGGATGGCATTGGTACGGCAAGTATTGGTTGCGGGGCTTCTAAAAAAGGAAATTGAACAATATGGTGTATTACATTTAACGGATAATGGGCGAAAATTTATGAAGAGCCCTTTTTCCTTTATGATGACAAAGGATCATGTGTATAATGCGGAGAATGATAGTGCTATTGTAGGTGCTGCTAAGTCTGGTGGAATAGCTGATGAGAAATTATTAAAACAATTAAAGGACCTTAGAAAAGCACAAGCAAATAAGTTAAATGTACCGCCTTTTGTTGTGTTTCAAGATCCTTCTTTGGATGATATGGCGTTAAAATATCCCATGACTATCGAGGAGTTGCTTAATGTACACGGGGTAGGTGAAGGAAAAGCTAAAAAATATGGAAAGCCATTTGTAGCATTTATAAGTAATTATGTTGCAGAAAATGATATTATAAGACCAGATGATTTAGTTGTTAAAAGTACAGGTGCTAATTCAGCACTAAAATTATATATTATTCAAAACGTAGATCGTAAACTCCCTTTAACAGATATTGCATCAGCAAAAGGTTTGGAGATAGCTGAACTACTAAAGGAGATGGAGCAAATTGTTTTTAGTGGTACTAAACTCAATTTGGTATACTGGATAGACGAGATGTTAGATGAAGATCAGCAGGAAGAAATACATGATTATTTTTTAGAAGCAGAGACCGACAACCTTGAAGATGCAATGACCGAATTTGATGGGGATTATGAGGATGAAGAATTACGATTGTATCGTTTAAAGTTTATAAGTGAGGTGGCTAATTAAATACTTGTTATAGACGATTTTTGATAAGCATAGAGCAGAATTCGGTTGTTCTTTTTTCTTCTCCATACAAATAAAACGGTTTAGTTTTAGTAGCTAATTAAAAGCTTTGATATCAATATTAATTTAAACAAAAACCCTTGCTTTTCGTATGAAAAGCAAGGGTTTTTTTGTTTTGGCATAATTAACTTAAGGTTTGCTGGCTCCATTGTTTTGCACTTTGGACCGTTTTAATTGTCTTTGAATTTTTTTGATGGCAGATTCAATTGATTTTTCAGGTTCTATGATATTATACTCTCCCCAAAAGTCTGGATCTGCAAAGCCAATTGCTTCGTCACTAAGTATGATAGATGATTTTATTTTGTCCTTAGAGCTCAGTCCTTCATTAGTTAAATTTTTCTCCCAATCTGTTATGGCCATTTCACAGTTCATACTATAGACCGAGTTGAATAATCGTTTGTCCCAGTCTATTTTAAACTCTAAATTAACATTGCTGTATCCGTAATACCATTTTCCGTTTTTTTCTCGGTAATCAACTCTGTAGGCTACTTGAGTTGGCCAAACGTTTGCATTTCTAGGTTTTTTTCTTACAAACATCTGTGACGCTAATTTTTTATCTGTGATGTTTAGGGAGTAAATGGCACTTGTTAGAATTTTATTTTCTGCATCAATATAGAGCTTACCAGCGTATAACGGATCTGTAATTTCCTCTTTTTGGTCAAACTTAATGATGTAGATTAATTTATTATTTACTTTGGTAGAACTATCGTAGGTAAAATCATAATAATTAATTGATTCATTGGTAAAGATGTAATCTGGATATTTCACCATATCTATAAACAAGGTGTTAAACGGTCCTCCTTGTAATTTTAGAGCTAACGTGTCTAATTTGCCGTAATCTGTACTTTTTCTTGCTTTGTACAATTCTAATTCATCACGCTTATAGGATGAATACGGTGCTTTGTATATATTAACAACAGCTTCGGAGAGACTTACGTTTTTATTTCGTTTTTTAATAGTTTCCCTATAAAATGCTGTCATTACTGTAGGGTCGTTGAGATAGTTTGCGCCTTTCCTACTTAAAGTTTCCCTCACCAGTTGTTCTGCATTTTTAGGAATACTTAGATTTACTTCTGACAGAACTACAATAGATTCACTCATTAAAATTTCATTGTCGCCATCATTAAGCTTGCTCAATGGTAATGACAATGTTTTGTAGCCTAAAAATGAAATAATTAAATTTTTATCGCCAGTGTCTACAGGAAGTTTGAGTAAAAACTCACCTTCTGTGTTTGTTATAGTACTTACGTTTGATCCCTCTAAAGTAAGCGCGGCAAAGACTAGCGGCTTTTTTGTTTCACTGTCTAGAATTTCCCCAGAATACTCTTTAAAAGTGCTTTTTTGAGCTAATATGTTGTTGCTCAGGGTAACCATCAGCAGCATCGATAACATCATCGTAAGGCTGAAGGAATTTTTTTTAGAATTTTCTTTATGATTTTTCATATTTTAAATAGCAAACATTTAAGCTATAAGTTAATGATTTTTAGGATCATAGGCCAATTATAGCGGCTCTTTTATATTAGATTTTTGTTAATTTTTAGTCTAAATCAATTTGGGTTATTGCTTGTTCTGTTGTTTAAGAGGCATCTGTTTTAGAAGAATCACCAACAAGGATGTTGATTTTGTCAAGTTCTTCTTTGGTCAAATCTCTCCATTTACCTACAGGGAGATCTAAGTTGACATTCATAATTCTTATGCGTTTTAGTTTTTTAACCCGGTAATCCAAAAATTCACACATACGTCTAATTTGTCTGTTAAGACCTTGTGTCAAAATAATCCGAAACTGATTGGTACTTATCTGGGAAACTTCACATTTTCTAGTCATCGTTTCTAAGATAGGAACACCATTTCTCATTTTTTGTAAAAAATCTGTGGTAATTGGTTTATCAACCGTTACTACATATTCTTTTTCGTGATTATTTCTTGCTCTAAGTATTTTGTTTACAATGTCTCCATCATTAGTTAGAAAAATTAACCCTTCACTAGGTTTGTCTAACCGCCCTATTGGGAAAATGCGAGTTGGATAGTTTATGAACTCTATAATGTTATCTTTCTCTACCCTGGTGTCAGTAGTACAAACGATACCCACGGGTTTATTAAATGCTAAGTAAACTGATTTTGTCCTAGGATTAGATACTGACGCTCCATCTACCTGCACGGTATCTCCTGTAATTACCTTAGTACCCATCTCTGGTACTTTGCCGTTAATTGTAACTCTTCCTTGTTCTATGAGCTTATCTGCAGCTCTTCTAGAGCAATAACCTACTTCACTAAGGTATTTATTTATTCTGGTTTCTTTGGTTTCGTTCGGCATAGTGCTCGTCCTATAATTAAAGCTATTAGTTGTTACGTTCTATTTCTAGTTCATGTATCCTTCTTCCTAGTTCTGCTAGGAAGGGAATGCCAATTTCTTCATATTCGTATCTATCATCGTTGAAGATACCGTCTTTATTAACCAATATGGTAGCGGTTAACAGAAAATCAACCTTATTTTTACTATCTGTTATATACGCGCAATCCGTTAATGTGCCATAAGCAAAACCTACCTTGTTGTATATTTTTATATGCTCAGGTATCGTTTCCTTGGAATCGCCATACATAAAGAATTTACAATATCCATCATAATATACTTCTGGATCATATCCTACGCTTCTTGGGAGTGATTGCATCGCAGAGAGTAAAAAGCTATGTTGCTCGTCAGATAAATTAAAACGTTGTCCTTGATTGTATTCGTTCGGAAAAATCACTCTTTTTAAGACTTCATGCTGCGCATCAATGGGGTAATAGTTTTTTAGACTAAAATCAAAAGGCTCGTTTATGAATACGTCATCTTCATAATAGCCTACTCCTTTTTTAATATCTTTTAATTGTAATGGACTGGCGGCAGTATTTAGGGAAGGCGTTGTAATACCAGTTGTGCTATCGTTTAAATATATAATTAAGGGTTTTGTAGCCAAATCGTCTGAGTGATAACCTAACCTATGAGAAATACGTACTGGGTCTATTCCTTTTCCTATTAGTTTAGTATTAATAACATCTTGGCCAAGAAGTTCTACCATTCTATTATTAGCAAAATTATCACTGACAGCAAAAACTTGTGAGATGTCTTCTGTAAACGTAGACTCTATAGAATCCCCTTCTATATAGTATCTAGTGTTTCTATCTAAAGTATCAGTCTCATTTAATCGTTCTAAAGCTAAAACAGCAACTGGGAATTTCACTGTACTTGCAGGATAAAAGTAGCTATCGTTTTCTACTCGAAAATCATAATCCGTAAATAGTAAACTGTCGTTTCGTCTATCTATTTTCGTGTATCTTATTTGAACTTGGTATTGATTAATACTATCCATTACCCGTTTTATCTTCGGATTTTCAGATGCCAATGCTTGTTCTAAAATCGAACCGTTATTTTGTTCTGAACAAGCCTGAAATAATGCTAAAAAAAGAACATAAAATAAAAGATAAGTTTTCATTGGTCTTTTTTTTTGAGTTTATTTAATCCTAACTATTATTAAGAAGGATGAAATGTTTCTGCAAGCGTAATATCTTAAAACAAAAGCTTTTCAATTTATAAAGTGCTCTTATTTTCGGAACTATCAGTATAGAGTTCTCCTCGATGAGGTTTTAATGTATCTCTTACTGTTATCATATCTTTATCCTCAACAACCATAAAAGCCAAACTATGCATTTCGTTTATTTGTTCATGCCCTGTTATATTTAGTGCTAGTTTTTCAATTGCAACAAATTCTTTTAAGTGTTTTTCATGATGCTCTGCAGTTCTAAACCCCTCTGGTCCTCTAAAATCCCAAATCAACTTAATTTTTCTTTCCAAGATGTACTTGTTTTGTTCACAAAATTAAGCTTTTCACGGCTATTCTCACCGCTGCAAATGCTTGCTTTGATTTTAATTAGAAGAAAACATAAACTTTGTTTTAGTTTAAGAGCTTTAATTATTAAATCATAAAATAGTTAAATAGCCCTAAAATTGTGTTAAGTAAAACTGGCAAGGTTTGCAAGGGACGTTGTAATTGCTATTTTTGCCAGATGTCTTCTTTAAAATTGTTTAAAGGCAAGTCTTTTTATTTTAGCCTGCCTCTTATTATACTAACATGCATGCAACTGGTTTCATGTAATTCGTATTTTAAAAAAAACGAAGAGGTATTACCATTAGCAAGAGTTGGTGATACTTATTTATACAAAGAAGATGTTGCTGTGTATATTACTGAAGGAATGTCTAAGGATGATAGTGTTTCCTTTGTAAATAACTTTATAAATACATGGGCTTCTAAGCAGTTGCTTTTGTCTAAAGCAAAGATTAATCTCCAAGAAGAAAAACTAAGAGAGTTTGATGCTTTAGTGGCGGATTATAGAACAGACTTATATACCAGGGCGTATAAGGATGCATTGATTTCTAGAGGGTCAGATTCATTGATCTCTAATGAGCAATTAGAGAAATTCTACGAGGATGAAAAAGATAATTTTAGACTAAGAGAACGTATTCTAAAAATACGATTTGTGACACTCCCAAAGAATTTTTTAAATAAACAAGAAGTTGCCCAGCGGTTAAAAAGGTTTAATGATTTAGATGCTGCCTATTTGGACTCTATTAGTATACAATTTACCAAATTAAATTTCAATGATTCTATTTGGGTTAGTGCTTCAAGAGTTGCGGAGGAAATACCTCCTTTAGGTGCTGAAAATCAGGATAGATACTTAAAAAAATCACAATTTTTTGAATTGGAGGATTCAATCGGGGTATATTTGGGGAAGATAGAGGAGGTTAAGGAATTGAATGAAATAGCGCCCCTTTCTTTTATATCGCCTACCATAAAACAAGTTTTATTAAATCGCAGAAAAATGAACTACCTGCGTAAACTGGAAACAGAAATCATAGATGAAGCAATTAAAGACAAAGAATTCGAGGTATATGCCAAAGATGAATAAAGTATGGTGCATGTTTGCACTCGTAATAATGTGGTCTTCAGTGACCTTTGCACAACAAACAGTTCCTGATGTTCCTGACAATCAAGTAGAGCCAGAGGAGAGTGTTGCGGAAGCAGAAGCGATAACAAAAAAAGATACCGTGAATAACTTTAAAAGGATAAAGTTAGATGGTATTGCAGCTGTGGTTGGAGATTATGTGATATTAGACTCAGATATAGAAAAAACCCTAATAGATTTAAGAAGTCAGGGAGCATCTACAGATGATATTACACATTGTAGTCTTCTAGGTAAGTTAATGGAAGATCGTTTATACGCCCACCAAGCAGTCCAAGATAGTATTTTAGTGTCGGATGATATGGTAAATGCCCAAGGGGAAGGACAGTTACAATCTTTGGTTCAGCAAATTGGTTCAATGGCTAAAGTGCTTAGTTACTATAAGAAACAGGACGAGCAGACTTTTAGGGAAGAGCTTTATAAAATTAATAAGCTTCGTATGCTTTCTGAAAGAATGCAACAGGAAATTGTAAAGGATATTGAGATAACTCCAGAAGAAGTTCGTCAGTTTTACAATAAAATACCGGAGGACGAACGCCCTTTGTTTGGTGCTGAATTAGAGATAGCGCAAATCGTTAAATCTCCGGTGCCTTCTGATGAAGAGAATCAAAAGATAATTGACAAATTGAATCAAATTAAGGCTGATGTTGAAGATAACGACGCTAGTTTTAATGTGAAAGCAATTTTGTATTCCAAAGATCCTGGTTCTAAATCTCAAGGGGGCTTTATAGGAGGTATTACAAAGAAGTCTGGTTACGTTAAGGAATTTAAAGATGTAGCTTTTAGTCTTAGAGAGGGTGAAGTATCTGATCCGTTTAAAACTCAATTTGGATATCATATCATGTACATGGAGAAAATACGTGGACAAGAGTTAGATGTTCGTCATATTTTGTTGCAACCAGAAATATCTGAAAAAGCTGCAGAAGAAGCGAAAACCGAGTTAGATAGTATAAGACAGAAAATAATTGCCGGGGAATTTACCTTTGCTGAAGCGGCATTGAATTTTTCTGATGAAAAGGAAACAAAATTTGATGGAGGTATGCTTCGTAATCCTCAAGATTTTGGATCGCGTTTTGAATTAACGAGTATGGATCCTGCGCTGTACAATCAGGTTCGTAATTTAAAGGATAATGAAGTTTCGTATCCTCTTCTGGAGCCAGACCCTCGTGGTGGGCCATCAAAATACAAGATTCTTCAAGTAACTAATAAATACGAACAGCACCAAGCTGATTTTGCTAAAGATTATACGAAAATTCAGCAGCTCGCACTAACTGAAAAACAGTTCAACACTATTAAAAAATGGATGGCAGAGCACATTGAAGATACGTATATTAGTGTGAGTGATATAAATAGAGATTGCGATTTTGCGAATAATTGGGTAAAAGAGTAATTTATGTCAGACGTTGCCGCTATTAAGAATCTAGTAGAAAAACATGCTGCACTAAAAAAGGAAATAGCGAAGATAATTGTTGGTCAAGAAAAAGTTATAGACCAAATTCTCCTATCTATTTACACAGGAGGTCATTCGTTATTAATTGGAGTGCCAGGGCTTGCAAAAACTCTAATGGTAAATACCATTGCACAGGCTTTAGGATTAGACTTTAAGCGAATTCAGTTTACTCCAGACCTAATGCCTAGTGATATTTTAGGAAGCGAAGTGTTGGACCAAAACAGGAACTTTAAATTTATCAAAGGGCCTATATTTTCTAATATAGTACTGGCTGATGAAATAAACCGTACGCCTCCAAAAACACAAGCAGCGCTTTTAGAGGCAATGCAGGAAAGAGCTGTGACCATTGCGGGCCATCAGCACAAATTGGAGCTGCCATACTTTGTTTTGGCCACTCAAAACCCAATAGAGCAGGAAGGAACTTATCCTTTGCCAGAAGCACAATTAGATCGCTTTATGTTTGCGATAGAATTAAAGTACCCTTCAATAGCAGAAGAGATACAAGTTGTAAAGAACACTACATCCATAAGTAATGTTACTGTAAATCCTCAATTTAGTGCAAAAGAAATCCTTGAAGTACAAGATTTAATTAGACGTATTCCAGTTGCAGATAATGTTGTTGAGTATGCAGTTAAATTGGTAAATAGTACACGACCTAATTTGGATTCTGCATCTGATTTTGTAAAGCAATATTTAGATTGGGGTGCTGGTCCTAGAGCTTCTCAGAATCTTATATTAGGAGCTAAGGCGAATGCAGCAATAAATGGAAAATACTCTCCAGATATTGAAGACGTTCATGTGGTCGTAAAAGGAATTTTAAAACACAGAATCATTAAAAACTATAAAGCAGAAGCTGAGGGTATTTCGGAAGAAGATATCATTACTAAGTTGTTGTAGTTTATAGTATTATGAAATCCATTACATTTTTCTTAAAAAATCACTTCTAGTTTTGTGTTTGAGCGAGGGTTTGAAATAAAAATCAACCAATCTCGTTAAAACGTGTAAACCTTTATATTAAATTTTAATTACGCTTCATATTTTATTAAATTTACTAAATTGATTTAACCTTTAAAATAAACAAGAATGGCATTCGATATCGATATGATTAAAAGGGTATATACCAATATGGCGGAGCGGGTCGATAAAGCTCGTGAAATTGTTGGCAAACCACTTACCCTTTCGGAGAAAATATTATATTCTCACTTGTGGGACGGCGAAGCTAATAAAGCTTTTACAAGAGGTAAGGATTATGTAGATTTTGCTCCAGATCGTATTGCATTACAGGATGCAACTGCACAAATGGCACTTTTGCAATTTATGCAGGCTGGTAAGAAAAAAGTAGCAGTGCCGACCACGACACATTGTGATCACTTGATACAGGCCAAAAATGGTGCTGAGGCCGATTTGAAATTTGCCAATTCGGCTAGTTCAGAGGTTTTTGATTTTCTGGAATCCGTTTCGAATAAATATGGTCTTGGGTTTTGGAAACCGGGAGCAGGAATTATACACCAAGTAGTTTTGGAGAATTATGCATTTCCTGGCGGAATGATGATTGGTACAGATTCTCATACCGTAAATGCTGGTGGTTTAGGAATGGTAGCTATAGGTGTTGGTGGTGCTGACGCCGTGGATGTTATGGCAGGAATGGCATGGGAGCTAAAGTTCCCTAAATTAATAGGTGTAAGATTAACAGGAAAAATTTCTGGTTGGACTGCACCAAAAGATGTTATACTTAAAGTAGCTGAAATACTTACCGCTAAAGGTGGTACAGGAGCAATAGTAGAATATTTTGGACCTGGAGCTATAGCTTTATCTTGTACGGGTAAAGGAACCATTTGCAACATGGGTGCAGAAATTGGAGCAACCACTTCTACATTTGGTTATGATGAATCAATGGAGAGGTATTTACGTGCAACAGAAAGAGCTGATGTTGCAGATGCTGCAAACGCTGTTAAAGAACACTTAACTGCAGATGCAGATGTGTACGCGAACCCAGAAAATTACTTTGATCAAGTTATAGATATAGACCTTTCTAAGTTAGGCCCGTTATTGAATGGACCCTTTACTCCAGATTTGTCAACTGCCGTAGGTAGTGACATGACTGCTAAAGCAACTAAGAATGATTGGCCCATACAGGTAGAATGGGGATTAATTGGTTCTTGTACAAATTCATCTTATGAAGATTTGTCAAGAGCATCCTCAATAGCACAACAGGCATTGGATAAAGGCTTAAAGATGAAATCTGAGCTTGGAATTAACCCTGGTTCAGAGCAAGTGCGATTTACAGCAGAAAGAGACGGAATACTTAATGTTTTTGAAAAACTTAACGCTAAGATATTTACTAACGCTTGCGGACCCTGTATTGGTCAGTGGGCTAGGTATAGCGATCCTAAGAATGCGCCAAAGAACAGTATCGTTCATTCATTCAATAGAAACTTTGCTAAGCGTGCAGATGGTAACCCAAATACGCATGCTTTCGTAGCATCTCCAGAGATTACTGCAGCAATTGCTATAGCAGGGCGTTTGGATTTTAATCCACTAACAGATTCGCTTATTAATGAAAACGGTCAAGAAGTACGATTTGAAGAGCCAACAGGATGGGAACTTCCTCCTAAAGGATTTGAAGTTGAGGATGCTGGTTTTTTAGCTCCCGAAGCTGATGGGTCTGGGGTGCAAGTTGCTGTTGCAGGAGATTCGGAAAGGCTACAATTACTAGAGCCCTTTACACCTATTCAAAACTCAGAATTACAAGGAGTAAAACTTTTAATAAAGGCTTTTGGTAAATGTACTACAGATCACATTTCTATGGCAGGGCCATGGTTACGTTTTAGAGGTCACTTAGACAATATTGCTAATAATACGCTTATAGGAGCTGTAAATGCTTACAATAAAAAGACAAACTTCGTTAAGAATCAATTAACAGGAGAATTTGGAGGCGTACCAGATACGCAGCGTGCTTATAAAGCTGCGGGTATAAAGACAATTGTTGTGGGTGATCACAATTACGGTGAAGGTTCTTCTAGAGAACATGCAGCAATGCAACCTAGACATTTAGGTGTTGCAGCTGTCATAGTAAAGTCTTTTGCACGTATTCATGAGACGAACCTTAAGAAACAAGGAATGTTAGGTCTTACTTTTGCGAATGAAAGTGATTACGACTTAATACAAGAAGATGATACTTTTAATTTTGTTGATATAGCGGATTTTGCACCAGATAAACCTTTAACAATAGAGGTAGTTCATGCTGATGGTACAAAAGATACAATAATTGCAAACCATACCTTTAACGATGCTCAAATCGGTTGGTTCAGGGAAGGTTCTGCACTAAATGTTATCAAACGCGAAAATGCAGCATAATAACTAGAAATAGTTCCTAAAAACTCCCGATTATCGTCGGGAGTTTTTTAGTTTTGGTCAATAGGTACGACGCATGAAGAAACAAACAGTATATACCCTAGCTATAATAGCTATTGTACTTTCTTTTTTTGTAACCCCTCTTGGGGATTATAGCAAAATTCTGCTCAACCGATTGTTTGCCACATCCCCAACTATTATAGTAAATGATAAGAGAGCTAAAATTAGTAGCTACGACTGGAGATTAAAGGATGAAAGTTGGAATTTTTTCAGTTTTGAAAAAGCAAAGAATAAGGTTGTATTCATCACCTTCTGGACATCATGGCATTTACCATCTAAAGCACAATTAAGAGACGTACAGGACCTATATGATACATACAAGGATGAGGTAGCGTTTTATATAATTACTAATGAGGAACGTGCTCCTGTGGAATTATTTATGAAAAAAAATGGATATACTTTTCCTGTAACGTATCAAATAGTGGGTGACCCAAGTCCTTTAGCATTACTAAAACCGCCAGGTTCATATATCTTAGATAAAAAGGGAAGAGTAGCAGTACATCAAAATGCTATTGCAGATTGGCGCAACGATACTGTAGATACACTTTTACAGGAATTGATTTCGGAATAATGTGTAATGAGTCAAGTTACAACGCTTACTTTCTTTAAATACACTACGCTATCAGCTAAGGTTTGGGCCTTTGGTATGATGCAATTTGCGCATAAACCTTTATCCAAACAAAAAGGACTACTACATTATAAATTGATGGGAAGTGGCAAGGATGGCTTTAATCCTTTTGCAGATTGGTCTGTTTATGCGCTACTTCAGGTTTGGGAAAGCGAAGAGGCTGCGGATATTTTTTTTAAAACTTCAGCCTTATTTAAAAAGTATACAAACCAAACGGACCAAAGATGGACACTCTATCTAAGAAATATAAAGGCTAAGGGCACTTGGGCGAGCATAAATCCTTTTGTGCCAAGCAAGAATATTAATACAGACAACCCTTATATCGCTGTTATAACAAGAGCTACGATAAAGCCAAAAATGTTGTTTACATTTTGGAAGCATGTGCCTGCCTCTCAAATGCCTTTAAAAGACAATAAAGGGCTAGTCTATACAAAGGGTATAGGAGAAGTTCCCTTCTTCCAAATGGCTACTTTTAGTCTTTGGAGAAATAAAGAATCTTTAATGGACTTTGCATATAAAAGTAGAGCGCATGTAGAAGCTATTTCTAAGACAAAAAGTTTGGACTGGTATAGTGAGGAACTATTCTCCAGATTTGAACCTTATAAATCAGTAGGAACTTGGGACGGGATACAACCTTTACCTTTTTAAGGAAGAAAAAAGTATAAGAAAAGGAAAAAAGTAAACTGTGCCGCGTATAAGTTAGCTGACAAAGGTTTGTTGCCTTTTATATTCATAAGTTTTATAGTTGATTGAAGAATAATGCCTAGGCCAAACCATGTGATGTAGTTTTCAAGAGTAGGTATTCCTCCAATAAAAGTCCAGTAGTCAAAAATTGGAGCTGTATGTTCCATAAAAAAATCAAGGACAACCATTAGCGTTGCTGCTCCAAGAATCTTAATTGCCTTATGCCATTTTGTGTAATCCATTAATCCGGCAGTAATGAAAGTAAGAATTGCCCAATATGCACCAATCAAGTAAGGAACTCCATCCAGTTTTGGACCAAAGTTTGCTCCATACGCGTATTCACCAAATAAAATTTGATGTTTTACGCCTAACCATTCTGCAAAAATACCACCAATCATAAATAGTAAGAAAGCGCTCACCTTTTTGATGTTATTAATAGGGTAAAACACTAAAAATATCAACAGGGAAACAATAAGGTTTAGGGGTGTTTTTTCAACAAACCACGCTACGTTACCCAAAGAGATTCCAATTATTGCAGATAGGTGAAATAACCAGAGTAATCCTATGGCTATGTTAAGTTTATTTTTAGTTAGCTTCTTAAGCATGGTTCTTAATATTTGGAACTAAATCTTCAATTATTTTAGCAGAAAGAAGGCAAAGAGGAATACCACCGCCTGGGTGTACTGATCCGCCACAGAAATATAGGTTTTTAATACGTCTAGAGAAATTAGGATGTCTAAGGAAAGCGGCAAACTTATTATTGCTTGCTGCACCGTATAGAGCTCCGCGATATGAGCTTGTTGCACTCTCTATTCCTTTAGGGTCTAATATGTGCTCCGTAGTAATATGTTGTTCTATATCCGTCTTTAAAACTCTATTTATTTTTTTTACTATATCCTTTCTTACTTGGTTTTTTAACGCTTCCCAATCTTGATTATAATTCCCTGGAGCATTAATCATTACAAACCAATTCTCGTGGCCTTCTGGCGCATCTGTTGGATTTTCTTTGGAAGTTATATTAATGTAAATGGTAGGGTCTTGAATAAGCGTTTTTTTATTAAAAATATGGTCAAACTCCTCTGTGTATGAATCACTAAAAAGGATATTATGTAAATCTAATTTTGGAAAAGTGCGGTCTATACCCCAGTAAAAAATGAGAGCTGAGCTAGAGCGCTCCTGCGCTAATGCTTTTTTAGGTTCTGGTTGATTTTTAAGTAATTTTTTATACGTAGGGTACACATCCATATTAGTGAC
>CALHVP010000173.1 GCA_938038975.1 uncultured Maribacter sp.
ATTCAAACTGTAAACGGTAAGAACTCTGATATTCCAGTTTCTAGATCAGATTTTGCTGCAGGTGGTAGATACCTTGCTAATGTTTCTTATGAGTTAGCTTGGAATGATAATGTAAAAACAACTGTTGGTTTATTTTACGAAGGGTCTCAGAGCCGTCCATTTAGTTTCACGTACAGAGAAGGTCGTGATTTATTAAATGATGATTCTAGAGATAACGCATTAATGTACATTCCACGTGATGCTTCTGAGATTGTTTTCTCTGGTGATGCAGCTGAGCAAGCGGCACAGTATGAAAGATTAGACACGTTTATTAACAGCATAGATTACTTAAAAGAAAATAGAGGTAAGTATGCTGAGCGTAATGCAGTAAGAGGGCCTTGGAGTCATATCCTAGATTTAAAATTATTACAAGATTTTTCTATGAATTTTGGTAATAAGAAACATACATTCCAGATATCTGCAGATATCTTCAACTTTACTAATATGTTGAATAAGGACTGGGGACAACGTAATTTTGTTTTTAGTAATGCAAGTCCATTACAAACTGTATCTACAGGAAGTACTCCTGTATTTTCAATTAATAATGGTGATGTTAACCCAGATGGTACTCCTAACATTAATCAAGTTAATGACAGTAACTTCCAATCTTCTAGATGGCAAGCGCAGTTGGGACTTAGATATATTTTCAACTAAATAATACGTATTAAATTAAAAAGGCTCTGCAGTTATGCAGGGCCTTTTTTTATGCCTAAAAATCCCTATTTTTATTCCTTAAATTAAAAATCATGTACGAAACTCTTCAAACTTTACATTCCTATTTGGCCTATGTAGCGCTAGCTGTTCTCTTTTTGGCGGTGGCTAATGCCATAACTGGGCTTTTATCAAAAAGAATATTTAATATGGGTAAAGACCTAAGATTAAGTCTATTTGCTTTGATTTTGTGCCATATTCAATTGTTGATAGGACTTATTTTATATGTTGTGTCACCTAGCGGTTTAAGCGCAATAGAGGAATTTGGTATGGGCGGTTTAACAGCTCCTGCTAGACTTTTAGCTGTGGAGCACCCATTTATAAATATCATTGCCATTGTGTTAATTACCGTAGGCTGGTCACGGCATAAGAAATTTGTAGAGGGAGATAAGAAATTCAAAAGTATAGCCATTTTCTACGGACTTGGACTCTTACTTATTTTAAGTAGAATTCCTTGGGGTCAATGGTTTAACTAAACCTGTAATAATGTATCGAAATCGATTTGGTACAGTAAAAAATCAATACTTCTTTAAATTATAAAAATGAAAAACAGTTTATTCATTCTTCTTCTTTTTACAATTGGAGTTACTGCGCAAAAGAAAACCTTGTTTAATGGCGAGAACCTGGAAGGGTGGACGGTGTATGGAACAGAAAAATGGTATGTAGCAGACGGCCTTCTAGTTTGTGAAAGCGGACCAGATAAAGGCTACGGATATTTAGGTACTAATGAGAACTATAAGAACTATATACTAGAGTTAGAATTTAAGCAAGAAGCAGATGGTAACAGCGGCGTGTTTATTCGTTCTACAGTAGACGGTACAAGAGTTAGTGGTTGGCAGGTAGAAATTGCACCACCAGGAAAGCATACTGGAGGAGTGTATGAATCTTATGGTAGAAATTGGCTTATAAAACCGGATGCTAAAAAGGATACCGCTTTAAAAATGGGGGAATGGAATAAAATGAAAATTAAGGTAGATGGTGATGTGCTTACCTCTTGGGTAAATGGGACTAAAATGATTACCCTTAAAGATGAAATTATTGGAGCCGGTGAAGGTGGCGTTTTATTGCAGATTCATGATGGCGGAGGTATAAAGGTAAAATGGCGTAACATTAAACTAAAGAGTTTGGACCAATAGTATTGCTATTTACAGTAGCTAACTTTTATATAACAAAGCCAAGAGGTGTAAACTTCTTGGCTTTTTTTGTTGCTTTTGTTTAGTGTCTTTCTTTAAATTAGTTAATTAAGGAGATTTAGCTTCACGTAAGAGATACATATAAACTGGAAAGTGATCACTATAGCCGCCTATATAACTTCCACCTGCATAAGTCCGTAAGGGATAGCCTTTGTATTTTCCATTGGGGTCAATAATAAAATTGGGAGTAAAAATCCCCGCTTTCCAAAATCTATAGTTTTTAGATTCATTAGAAACTAGGTTAGCTGTCATGTACATTTGGTCAAAAACATTCCATTTATCTCTATAGGCCAACGAACCTCCTCCTCTGCGGAATAATTTTTCCATTGGGCCAAATAGACTAATGGAATCTAGTTGCTTCTTTCTTCCTTTTACGCCCAACACTTTTTTAAAACTAGGATCTACGGGATCATCGTTAAAATCTCCCATACTAATAATTTTTGCTAATGAGTTATTTCTTTGGATGGAGTCGATTATTCGCTTGTTTAGTTTGGCAGCGGCCAGTCTAAAGGGCCTACTGCGTGCTTCGCCACCACTTCTTGAGGGCCAATGGTTTACGATAAAATGAATGTTTTCATTATCTAATAGGCCTTCCACAACTAATTGATCTCTCGTATAATCGCGCTTATCATTGTCTTTGGTAAGTAATAATCGTCTACTTTCGAACGCCATGGGAATAAAGACCGATTTTCGATACAGCAACGCAACATCTATTCCACGCTCATCTGGGGAATCAAAATGTACAATTCCGTAATTGAAGGATCTTATATTTGGATGGTTCACCAAATCCAATAATACTCCTATATTCTCCACCTCACAAACACCAAGTACGTCAGGAGGATTCTTACTGGTATCTGAACCTATTTGTGCAATAACTTTAGAGAGTTGGGTTAATTTGTGCTCGTATCTTTCTTGTGTCCAAGCATCTTTACCTTCCGGCGTTCGGTCATCATCATAGATTAAAGTATCGTTTTTAGTATCGAATAGGTTTTCCAAATTATAAAAGGCAATAGTCCGTAATTGGTATTTGTTTTCACTCTGACTATGTAGCCAAATACAGGATAGGAAAAGGCAAAAAAATAGATTTAATCTCATTTTCAAGTGATTACGAACTAAAATATACTCTATTAATCGGAAACTTCTTACCTATTTGTTCTTTTTTGGATATATTGTAGTACCGTTAACTAAATAAACCAACCACCAAGTATGTATAGAAAACTTCTATTTATACTACTCTTTTGGCATTCATTATTCATCTGTGCACAGGCTGATAACCTTATATCCGGTACTGTTTTTAAGTCTATCAACAAAGCTGTGGTTGTTGGCGCGAAAGTATCGTTGGAAGGAGAGCAGGTTTTTGGTGAAACGGATGAAAACGGAGTGTTTAAGCTATCTGTTGTGCTAAAAGGGGAATATATACTGAGAATCGAATTTTCTGATTACGTTACTAAAAGAGTTCCCTTAGTTCTTGATCAAACGAATATATCCCTTGGGTCTATCTATATGGAAACAGACCTCACCCTAGAAAAACAGGATAACCTCATTACACTTACTGACGCAGAATTGCTGGATGATGAAACCAATGGAAGTTCCTTAGGCTTGCTACAGGCTACCCGAGATATATTTTTAAATAGGGCTGCTTTTGATTTTGGACAGGCTTTTTTTCGCGTTCGAGGCTACGATTCTCAAAATGGTGAAGTATTACTCAATGGTATTCCCATGAATAAATTATTCGATGGCAGACCGCAATGGAACAATTGGGGAGGGCTAAATGACGTAATTAGAAATCAGGAATTCTCGAACGGACTAGAAGCTTCGGCCCATACCTTTGGCGGTATATTAGGCAATACAAATATAGATTTAAGGCCATCTGGTCTGCGTTCTGGACTGCGATTATCGTCTTCCGCTTCAAATAGAACCTACACCGGCAGGGTTATGGCAACGTATAACTCTGGAGTAAAGGAAAACGGTTTGGCATATATGTTCTCTGCTTCTAGGAGATGGGCGAAGGAAGGATATATGGATGGAACCTTGTATGATGCCTATTCGTTTTATGGGGCCCTGGAATATCAATTCAATCCAAAAAATAGTATCAGTTTAACAGCATTTTCAGCAACGAATAGACGGGGACGGTCCTCTGCGATTACGGAAGAAGTGTACGGTTTGGTCGGGAACCGTTATAATCCCTATTGGGGAACGCAAGATGGGGAAATAAGGAACTCTAGGGAACGCCGTATCTCTGAACCTATGGCATTGCTTAATTATTTTTACGACTCCGAAAAACTCAACCTTACTATGGGGGTGGCCTTTCAGACTGGAAAGCATGCTAGAAGTAGGGTTGGATATTACAATGCTCCTAATCCCGACCCTAGTTTTTATCGGTATTTACCTAGTTTTTACATAAATAGTCCCATAGGCGCAAATTTTGTAAGTGCCGATAGGGCACGAACTAGTTTTCTGAACGACCCACAATGGAACTGGCAAAATATATATACGGCAAATCAGAGTTCGTCCAGTAATGGAAAGGCAGGCTATGTTTTGTATGATGACGTTATAAATGACACCCAGTTTACGGCTAGAATTAACGGAAACTATATGATATCGGATAGATTGAAGTTAGATTTTGGAGTCACACACAAAAGTCTTCAATCAAAAAACTATGCGCAGATAACGGACTTGTTGGGAGCAGATTTTCATGAGGATATAGATCCGTTTTCCGACACTAAAAATAATATAAATGCAGAAGTGAATCGTTTAAAAGGGGAGAAATTCAACTACAACTATCAATTCTTAGCAAATCAAACTGATGCTTTTGCTCAAGTACATCTAGATTTAAACAAATGGAAGGGTTTTGTTTCTGGCCAGTACTCCATAGTATCATATCAGCGTGATGGTTTTTTTAAGAACGAACGGTTTTTGGATAATGCTATAGGAAAAAGTAAAAAAATCAGTTTTAATAATTTTGGGATAAAGGGTGGACTTTCTCATAAAATTACTGGTAGGCATTGGGTAAACGCAAACGCTGCTTTTCTCCAAAGACCACCTTTGTTACAGAATATTTTTATAAACCCGAGAGAATCAAATACGCTGGTGAACAACCTACAGCAGGAAACAGTAAGTGCGGTAGATCTGAATTATTTTCTTAGAATGCCCAAATTAACAGGGAGACTTACAGGATTCTACACGAGGTTTCAAAATACTACTGATGTCAATTTTTTCTTTGTCGATTCTGGAGTAGGATCAGACTTTGTGCAAGAGGTTTTGACAGATTTAGATAAACTTCACAAAGGTCTGGAGTTAGGATTGGAATACCAGCTATCTGCTGCTGTAAAAGTATCAGCGGTCGCTGCTGTCGGAAGTTATACCTTTGCTAGCAATCCTTTGGTAAACATCAATTTTGATACGGCTGGGGCAGATGAAGAACTTATAGATATAAGTGGTTCCAAAGATTTAGGCGAAGCAAATATCAAGGATCTGTATCTAGCACAGGGACCACAAAAGGCGATTGCTTTGGGTCTGGAATACCGTGACCCAAAATACTGGTGGGTAGGAATGACGGCGAACTACTTAGCAAATAATTATGCAAATATTTCTACCATTACAAGAACTAACAGTTTTTATTTAGATCCAGAAACTGGACAGAATTTTCCAGATGCTACTTCGGAAAACGTAAATAGACTGTTAGCTCAAAAACCATTAGATAATTTTTATTTATTAAACATGGTAGGCGGTAAGTCTTGGTTAAAAAACGGAAAGTACATAGGTGTTTTTGCCAGTGTAAATAATCTATTTGATACTACTTTTAGAACCGGTGGATACGAACAAAGTAGAAACGGGAATTTTGGACAGTTACGACGAGATAACTTAAGTGGT
>CALHVP010000174.1 GCA_938038975.1 uncultured Maribacter sp.
TCTCATGCGATATTTCATATTCTAGACACACAAACTTCTTCTACAGAACATATGCCTGGTAGTAAAGTTATTAATGCTTTTTCCAAAGGACTAGAATGTATTGATGAAAACTATGATTTTATAGTAAAGTTAGATGCCGATTTAATTCTGCCAAAAAATTATTTTGAAAAAATTGCCCAAACCTTTGCAAATAACGCACAAATAGGAATTGCAGGTGGGTTTATTTACGAAAGAAACAACCATGAGAAATGGCAGATAAACCACACAATGGACAAAGACCATGTACGTGGCGCTTTCAAAGCGTACTCCAAAGCTTGTTTTAAAGCAATTGGTGGACTTAAACCTGCTATGGGATGGGATACTGTAGATGAGTTGTTAGCATCCTATTATGGGTTTAATACGCATACAGAACATACATTACAAGTGAAACATTTGCGAGCCACAGGAAAAGCTTACAATCCTAAAGCTAAGCACCTGCAAGGCCAGGCAATGTATACCATGAGGTATGGTTTTTGGATCACCATGATTGCCTCTATAAAAATGGCTTTAAAACAGAGAAAAGGGACTGCATTTAAAGACAATATGAAAGGATATTTTGAAGCTAAAAAAAATAAGGTTGACTTTCTCGTATCAACAAAAGAAGGGAGCTATATAAGAAATCTTAGATGGACCAAAATAAAAAGCAAATTAATCCCATAAAAAAAACCGCCATGTAGGCGGTTTTTAAATTTTTGGAGGATATGAGTTTAGAAACCCAATTCTTTTCTTACGTCAGCTAAAAGATCTTTTCCCTTTGCAACGATTAAACCAGCTTGTGGCTGAGCATCCATTACATAATCAAATCCCTGCGCAGCAGCAACTTTCTCAATAGCAGCTTTAGCTTTCTCTGATATAGGAGCAAATAATTCACCCTGTTTTTTCTGAAATTCTTGTTGTGCAGCTTGTTGAGCTTCACCAATATTCTTTTCAAAACCTTGAAGCTCTATAGCTCTCTTGTCATTTTCCTCCTTTGATTTTGAAGGTGCTTCATTCTGATATTGTGTAAGCTTGTTACGCAACTCTGTCATTGAAGCTTGTATATCGGCATTATAAGTTTCTTGTAATTTTTTAAGCTCCGCTTCCGCTGCTTTCATCTCAGGCATTACAGCTAATAATTGAGTTACGTCTATGTGCGCAACCGTACTTTGAGCATTTACAAAACTAGTTGTCGCTACGAACAACATTAGTGCTACAGCTATTTTTTTTAAGTGTTTCATGAGTTAAAATTTAATTCTTCTTTGAGTGTTAATTAATGGTTCTAATTTAATATGTTATACTGCAATAATATTAATTTTCGGTGCTTTTTTCACCTTCTTCTTTTTCTTTTTTCTTAGCTTCTCTTTCTTCTAATAATTTCTTTCTTCGTTCTTCATATGCTTTCTTCCTTTCTTCTCGCAGTTTGAGTTGCTCAGCACGTTTTTGTTCAGCAGTTTTGGCCCGTGTATCACTTGCCTGCTTTGCCTTATCCATTCGTTCCTGCAATGCATCTGTAACTACTTCTTCCTCCTCTGCATCTTCTCCTTCAAAATCAGCAACACTATTTCTACTACTTGCCTTCTTTTTTGGAGCACTGACTTTTCGTGTTCGTGCTATTCCCCGTAAAACCAAATCACTAATATCGTGTCTTTTTTGGGAGTACAACATTACAACATCCGCAGATTTATCGAAAATAAAATCATACTTTTTATTAGTCCCCAGTTTCTGAACTTCGTTAAAAACTTGATCTTGTATAGGTTGTATTAATCTACGCTTTTGCAAGACCAAATCACCTTGTGGACCAAATCTATCCTGTTGATACTCTATCATCTCCTTTTCGAGTAATTGAATATCCTCCTCTCGTTCAGCAATTAGCTCCGGCGTAAGCAATACTTTCTCAGCCATTAAATCCTTCTTCATCTGCTCCACAATACTTTGCTTCTGCTCTATCTCTACTTTCCACTTTTGAACTTTTGTACTCAACTGTTCATTAGCATCTCGGTACTCTTCCACGTTCTCTAAAATATACTCCATATCTACGTAAGCAATCCTAATTCCTCTTTGTGCATTAGAGAAAAAACCAAATACTAGTAAACTTAAGACTAAAAGAACTTTTGTTTTTAATTTCATTCTTGATATCGTTTATTACAATAGAAAATATCGTGCCAAATTTACTAAAACTTTTAAAATTAGAAGGTTAGCATATTACACGAAGGTAAAACTCTTTGTTAAAACTGTTGACCAATAATGAAGTGCGTTTGCCACCCGCTAGGACCAGCACCGATAGATTGTGGCCTAAGATCCTCATCGAAACCATACCCAAAGTCTATCCCTAATAATCCAAACGCTGGCATAAAAATACGCAGACCCACACCGGCCGATCGTCTTAATTGAAACGGATTAAACCCTTGAAAATTGTTGAAGGAATTACCAGCCTCTAAAAAAGCAAGACCAAATATAGATGCGGATGGCTTTAAGGTTAATGGATACCTTAGTTCCATGGAAAATTTATTATAGATTAAAGCCCCTTCTTGTTGCCCTGTTAAAGGATCTATTGCAGTCAATGACTGATTCTCATAACCCCTTAGTTGTACAATATCTCTACCATCCAATGTGAAGTTATTTAAACCATCACCACCTACAAAGAAACGCTCAAAAGGCACATTACCCACAGCACTATTATAGGCACCTAAGAAACCAAATTCAGCATTTGTTCTTAACACCAATGACTTATCCGCACTACCAGCTAGTGTAGTATACCAGTCTCCTTTAAATTTTACTTTGTAATATTCTAATAACCTAAAGCGCTCTTGATCTACTTGTTCCAATTCTTTACTTTCTGCTGTAATTGCACCTCCTTGTGCATCTACTATTGGAGAAAGCTCTTCGCTTCTATCCTTTAATGCTCTAAAATCCTTATTTCCAAGTAATGAATAAGGTGGAGTGAATTTAGCTGTTACCTCAAAATTTGAACCTCCTCTTGGGAAAATACGTCCTCCTTGAACAGCATTCCTAGATACTCCAAAAGTATAAGCTATAGAGTTTGATTGACCATTACCGAAATTAAATAAGCCAGTATTATAGTTTCTAAAATCATATAACTGATAACTTAATGAGTGAGATATTGTAAAAAAATCATCTGGCCATTGCACACGTTTTGCTAAACCAACAGTAACTCCAGTAATAGAAAATTGACGATTTTTATCTACTTCTACCCCATTACTACCACCAAAGGAGGCTAAGAATTGTTGCGTTCTAGAGAAACTCATATTAAATTGAACAGGCTTTTTGCCTCCCAACCAAGGTTCTGTGAAATTTAAACTATACACCCTAAACGTTCTACTTGCTTGTAAACGCAATGCAAAAGTTTGACCATCTCCCATAGGAACTGGCTTATACTCTTCTCCATTGAACAAATTCTTAACAGAGAAGTTACTAAAGGATAATCCTAAAGTTCCAATAAAACCTCCACCGCCATAACCACCTTGTAATTCAATTTGGCTAGAACCAGATTCAACCAAGCTCCAATCTAAATCTACAGTTCCTGCATTAGGATCTGCATTTAAAACATCTGGCGTAATTTGCTCCGCATCAAAGAATCCTAATTGACCCAATTCACGAATACTCCTTATAATATCTGATTTGTTATATTTCTGACCCGGTCTAGTACGTAATTCTCTAAAGATTACATGATCATTTGTTCTATCATTCCCATTAACAGTAACATGATCTAAAAATGTTTCTTTACCTTCTATAATTCGAATCTCAAAATTTATAGTATCATTAGCTGCGGAAACCTCTACTGGGTTTATACTAGAAAATAAATATCCATTGTTTTGGTACAGACTAGTTACATCGCTGGGGTCTGGCTTACTATTATCTGCAATACGCTCTCTAAGAAGCACTCCATTATACGTATCTCCCTTTTTAATACCTAGTACTCTAAGTAATTGTCTATCTGTATATACCGTATTACCGACAAAATCAATTTCACCAAAATAATACTTATTACCTTCTTCAACCTTAATATCTAATTGAATGTTATTCTCATCAATCTTAGTAAGTGTATCTGAAATTACCCTAGCATCTCTAAAACCGTTTTCAGCATACTTATCTATTAAAAGACCTAAATCCTCTTCGTAATCTTTCTTAATAAACTTTGATTTTTTCCAGAAACGACCCAAACGTTTCTTTTTTGTAGACTTTAAGGCTTTTCTCAATTTCTTATCTGAAAGCTGTTCATTACCTTCAAAAAATATATCCTGTATCTTTACTTTATCCCCTTTATCAATACTTACCAACATACTTCTCGCATTAACCTGAGACGTATCCTTTTTGGTTGCTATTGCAACTTTGGTATTCAAATATCCTTGCTTTTTATACTTATTAGCAAGATAATTTTTGGTATTTGAAATGAGACTTTCTGTAATTTTCTTACCCTTCTTTAAGTCTGTATCCTTAACGAGTTCTAGTATCTTACGATCTTTAACTCCAGCAAATTTAACAGTAGTTAATGTAGGCCTTTCAATGATATTAAGCTCAAGAAACACCTTATCATCTTCGATATTGGTAATGTAAAAGTCTATTGAACTAAATAATTCAAGCCCCCATAACTTATTAATAACAGCGCTAATTTGCTCACCAGGCAATATAATTGGCTGCCCAACTCTAAGACCCGTATAGGTCTTTACCGTTTGTTCGTTATAACTTTGAAGGCCCGTTACCTCTATACCTCCCAAAATATAATTCTTACCATCCTCATAGGAAATCTCCTGTGAGGTTGATTTGATAGTTATAAAAAGTAGTAGGATTGTGATTAATCGGTTCAAGGATATGAACCTTGCCATATCTTTAAGTGAGTTGTTCGCTAGTTTTTCCAAATCTTCGTTCTCTATTCTGGTAATTTTTTATGGCCTCTACCAAATGATGCTCATTAAAATCAGGCCAAAATACATTTATAAAATATAACTCGGCATAAGCAATTTGCCATAATAAAAAATTACTTATCCTATGTTCACCACTGGTGCGGATAAGCAAGTCTACGTCTGGTAAATTGTGCGTGTAAAGATGGTTATTAATAATGGTTTCATCAATATCTTCAGGTGAAATTATATTATTTTTAACTTTGATAGCTATGGCTTTAACAGCTGATTGGAGCTCTTCTCTAGAACCATAACTCAAAGCCAAGGTAAGCACCATCCCTGTATTCTGCTTGGTTTTATCCATTACTTCCATAAGCTCTTTGTTCGCTTTGCTGGGTAGTGCGGAAATATTACCAATAGTATTTAAACGAATATTATTTTTATTAAAAGTCTTCAGCTCTTTTCTTAATGAAGAGACTAAAAGGCGCATTAAAGTTTCTACTTCTAACTTAGGCCTATTCCAGTTTTCAGTTGAAAACGTGTAGAGGGTTAAATAGTCTATTCCAATTTTAACGCAATTCTCGACTGTTGTTTTTACAGTCTTTACGCCATTCTCATGACCAAATATCCTGTGCTTACCCTGCTCTTTTGCCCATCTGCCATTACCGTCCATGATTATGGCTAAATGCTTTGGAAGGTTACTACCTTCAATATCTTGTATTTTGTTCATGTATTGTTTTACTCAAAACAATCAGTACAAAGCTTTCTTCCAAATGTATACGTTAACGTAACCCCAGAAAAAACATACCAATCATCACTAAAAATATTACCAAAACGAAACTGTTCAAAATTAGAACCTTCTGGATTACTAGCATCCAAATTATCAGTAAAGGTATATCTAGCACCAATTTCTGCACCAAAAATAAGAAACTGATTGATACGATACTTAAAACCTGCAGTCATTGGTATGGCAAAAGAACCATCTTTTTGTGAAATATCTTGCAAAACCCCTCCGTTAAAATAGTTGTAATCATACCTAAAATAGGTTAATCCAGTGTATAAGTAAGGTGTAAATGCAGGTCCTAACTTATGTAGATTATAATCCACAAAATTTACTTCTAGGCCCACAGAACCCTCAAGAACTGAATTCGCAACCACATAACCTCTTTGTTGTCTTGCCGTGGTATTAGATTTGGTATCATCAGCTGTAAATTCTCCATAAATAAGAGTGCCACGCCAAGCATAACGTTTACTTTTATTCCATTTAAAAATACCACCAAAAGCAGGACCCGAAGGTAAAATATAACTAGTTCTTCCTACATCACCTATAGTATTTGCACCCCCAGCAAAAACACCCACCTCATAGGTTTGAGCACTTAGCATAAAAGAAGTACATAAAAAGACTACAATCAATGTCTGCCGCATGTGATTTTTAAATTTATGATAAAGTATGATTTACAATTGAAAACAAGGTTTTACAATTTCCTTGTTCACAAAAGATAAACAGCGTTTACAGACATTTATTGTTTAAAAACAACGGTCAATTACGTTTATCTTCACCCCAGAGTAGTTTATTTCTAAGGGTTTTCAAAAAACTTTCAGAGGTATATTCTATCATCCTTATGGTAAAAGGAGCTTTCTTTATGGTAATCTCTTGTCCATTCTCTAGGGAAGCTATTCTGGAATCCAATGATACCAAATGATTTTCCTCCCTGCCAGAAACTTTTAATCTTATAACGGTATCATCTGAAATGACCAAGGGCCTAGCATTTAAGTTATGCGGAGCTATAGGTGTTAATACTAATGATTTTGCAGTCGGTACTATTACAGGACCACCACAACTAAGTGAATATCCTGTTGAACCAGTTGGTGTAGAGATAATAAGACCATCCGCCCAATAGGATGTTAAATACTCATCATTCAAATGAGTTTCTACAGTAATCATAGAGGTTGTATCCTTTCTACTTACCGTAATTTCGTTTAAAGCAAAATTTAAATCTCCAAATTCCGCATCTAGATTTTTTGTATTCAATTGCACTAGACTTCGCTCCACAATAGTATACGCTCCTTGCACAAACTCCAAAACAACTTTTCTGACATCTTCCTTTTTGAACGTAGATAAAAACCCAAGTCTGCCAGTATTAACTCCAACAATTGGGATTCCATGATTTTTCACAAAGGTTGTCGCCCTCAAAATAGTACCGTCACCACCAAAACTAACAAACATGTCAAAGCTAGAATTTAATCCCTTATCCATAGAAAAAGTAGGGTATTCTTCGGGATTTTCACTAAGCTGGTAGAGTGCATAAAATTCCTCTTCAATATAAACCGTTGCCGATTCTTTTTGAAGCTCATCCAAAAGCTCTACCAAAAAGGCGATTGCATTATCCTGATATGTTTGACCGTAAACGGCAACCTTCATATTAGACATTTAAATAGGTATCCAAGTAATCTGAACGTTGCTTTAAGCCCTCTAGAAACTGATCATCACTAGTTCCAAAAAGAATATGATAATTATAGCGTCTAAATGTTTGGACAACTTCATTAAAGTTAACAGTACTTAGTTTTATAGTTATTTGAACAACATCGTTTTGAGCATCGGTTATAAAGGCCCCTATTAATTTAGCGTTGTTACTTTCTACAATTTGAGCAATTTCACTAAATGAGTAGTCTTTTATACCAGTAGCAACAACTAAAATATTTCCTGGATCTGTAAAAAAGGGAGTGTCAATAAATACGGTAACAATATCTGTTAAATCATAATAACCTATTACCTGCTCTTCATTTCCTAAGATCGGCAGTAGATTTGCTTCATTCCTCGCAAAAGCCTCTAAAACATCTAACCAATTCGTTTCTTTAGTAGCAAAAAATGTTTGCAAATCGTATCGATATGCATCTATTTTTTCTTTTGCATCAATAGCATCTATATAATTCTCTGAAAAAACACCTAAAAACCTTCCCTTCTCAACAATAGCGATGTGAGAATAGGTACTTTCTTTAAAAAAGTCCAAAACCTTTTCAAAAGTATCATCGATATTAAATACCGGAAGATTAGTGATTATATGTTTTTGAATCTGCATAGGCTAAAATTATAACGCAAAATAACAATTATTAATATCAAAAGGCATGCCTAATTTGTATTTTTGAACTCTTATAATGACAAACCTTAAAGTATGACAAAGCTAAGCGTTAACGTAAACAAAATTGCTACGCTACGAAATTCCAGAGGAGGGAATGTACCGAATGTCCTAAACGTAGCAGAAGATATTGAACGTTTTGGTGCTGATGGAATTACAGTACACCCAAGACCAGACGAGCGCCATATAAGATATCAAGACACCAGAGACCTAGTAAAAAAGGTAACTACAGAATTTAACGTAGAAGGAAATCCAAATCCTAAATTCATAGCCTTGGTACTAGAAACTAAGCCCACTCAAGTGACATTGGTGCCAGACGCAGTTGATGCATTAACTTCTAATGCCGGCTGGAACACGATAGCGCATGTTGATTTTTTGACAGATATTATATCTAAATTCAAAGCAGCCGGGATACGAACCTCTATTTTTGTAGATGCTTCGGTAGATATGATAGAAGGTGCAAAAGCGACTGGAACCGATAGGATAGAGCTTTATACAGAAAGTTACGCTGCTGGATATGACGAGAACAAAGAAAATGCTATTGCCCCATTTATAAAAGCAGCAATAAGAGCGAATGAATTAGGCATTGGCATAAATGCGGGACACGATTTAAACTTGGAAAATATTCAATATTTTAAGGATAACATTCCTGGGCTATTGGAAGTGTCAATTGGTCATGCTCTTATATGTGAATCACTCTATCTAGGGTTAGAAAATGTAGTTAACATGTACCTAAACAAACTGAAATGAACCCAGTTTTACATTCCAAAATAATTGGCACTGGAAAGCCATTATGTATTTTACACGGCTTTCTTGGCATGTCTGATAATTGGAAAACCCTAGGAACTGCATTTGCAGAAAATGGATTCAATGTTCATCTAATAGACCAAAGAAATCATGGTAAAAGTTTCCATAGTACGGATTTCAATTATGATATTTTAGCGAATGACCTGAAAACATATCTTGACTTCCATAAAATAAACAAAACTGCAATAATTGGACATTCTATGGGTGGAAAAACTGCCATGCAATTCGCATGTAGCTTTCCAGAAATGACCGATAAATTAATAGTAGCAGACATTGCACCAAAATTTTACCCGCCTCACCATCATGATATTATATCAGCTCTAAATAGCATAGAATTGGACAATAAAACGGCTAGAAATGAAGTTGATGAGGAATTGAAAAAACAATTAAGCAATGTTGGCATACGTCAGTTTCTTCTCAAAAACCTACATTGGACTGAAAAGAAAAAGCTCGCTTTTAGATTTAATCTTCCTGTATTAAGCGGAAAGATGGAAGAAGTAGGAGATAATATAAATAGTACGGACCATTTTTCTGGCCCTTCACTTTTTTTAAAAGGAAGCAAATCTGAATATGTTGTAGAAAGTGATATTGAAACTATAAAAAAACATTTCCCCATTGCTATTATAGATACGATATCCAACGCTGGTCATTGGCTTCATGCAGAAAATCCAAAAGAATTCTTAAAGAAATCACTTGATTTTCTATCGTAGTATTAAATGAAGCATTCAAGTGCCAACTGAACTCACAAGAGAGTAGCCTAATATTTTATTATCTTTAAATTAAATCGATTTTAACTAAACCTATTTTAATTACACAACACTATGAAACTTATACTCAGAACTCTTTTAAGCGCACTTGCCGTTATTCTACTGGCAAATATTCTTCCTAACGTATCGGTAGATTCATATATAACCGCTATTATCGTAGCAGTAGTCTTGAGTTTATTAAATTTCTTAGTTAAACCAATATTAGTTGTTCTTACATTACCTGTTACCATTGTAACCCTAGGGCTTTTTCTTTTAATAATTAACGCAGTAATCATACTTTTAGCAGATCAACTAATAGATGGTTTTAGTGTTGCTAACATTTGGTGGGCATTACTTTTTAGTCTGCTACTATCTTTTTTACAATCTATTTTATTTTCGCTTCTAAAAGACGACAAACAAAAAGGGAGTTAAGATTTGAAATTCAAGGCTTTAAAAACTTGGCAGACATTCTAAAATAAAGTAATTTTGCATCCCATTTTATACAAGTAAAAGATACTAAGGAATGAATATCACAAAAGAGCAGATAGACAATTTAAACGCTGTCGTTAAAGTAGCTATAACCAAGGAAGACTATCAGGATAAGGTAGACACAATCCTTAAGGATTACAGAAAACAAGCAAATATACCCGGCTTTAGAAAAGGCCAAGTTCCTATGGGACTTATTAAAAAGCAATATGGCAAAGCTGTATTAGTAGACGAAGTAAACAAATTACTTCAAGACAATCTGAATAAATACCTTACAGAGGAAAAACTTGATGTTCTTGGAAACCCTTTACCTAAACAACAAGATAATTTTGATTGGGATAAAGAAGAACTAGATTTTGAATTTGAACTAGGTCTTGCTCCTGCTTTTGAAGTTTCGTTAAAAACAAAAAAAGCGATTACGCATTATAAGATAGTAGCGGATAAAAAATCGATAAAAGAGCAAGTAGAGCGCATACAAAAGCAATACGGAAAGTTAACTAGTAAAGAAATCATTGGTAAAAAAGATGAAATCACAGGTACCTTTACTAATGAAACTGAAGAAATAGACAACCAAACCACTCTTGAGTTAGATAAACTTAAGAGCAAAAAAGCAATTGAAAGCCTACTTGGCAAGAAAGTTGGAGAAGTTGTTACATTAAAAACGAAAGGTCTTTTAAAAGAAGATAATCTACTAGCAAGCACATTAGGACTTACAGCAGATAAAACTGAAAAGCTAAACACAGAAGTTACTTTTACAATTTCTGAAATTAACGAACGTGAGCCAGCTGAATTAAACCAAGAGCTTTTTGACAAACTCTTTGGAAAAGATGCGATAACATCAGAAAAGGAACTTAAAGATCGTATTTCAGAAGATTCTGAAAAGCAATTTGAGCAACAAGCTGATCAAAAATTGCTCAATGATGTAACGGAGTATTTTATAGACAATACAAAATTCGATTTGCCTTCTGGATTTTTAACTAAGTGGATACAAGTTACTGGTGAGAAAGAACTATCCGAGGAAGAAGCTATTGAAGAATACAAGAAATCAGAAAAAGGATTACGCTACCAACTTATAGAAGGTAAGATTATTAACAACAATAATCTTCAAGTTCAATTTGACGAATTAAAAGAGTTCGCGAAGGGATTCATTAAATCTCAAATGGCTCAATTTGGTCAACTTGACCCAAAAGAAGAAGAGCTAGACACTATCGCTGCTAGAGTACTTGGCAACCAAGATGAGGTTAAAAGACTTTCAGAGCAGTTAATGAGTCAAAAACTCTTGAATCTGTACAAAGAGAAAGCAAATCTTAAGACAAAAGAAGTTACTTATGAAAACTTCGTCAAAGAAGTCTATGGATAGTATTCGAAAAATAAATTAAGTATCTTTACGGTGCCGGAAATTCTTTTTCGGCACCTTTTTTTGCAACTTACAGTACTAAGAAAATACAGGCCTAGTGCTACAAGATGGCAAATGGAAGCAAGAAAACCAGTAATGGTAATTATTCAGAAAAAATCTTACGAAGCAAATGGATTACGGAAAAGAGTTCAAGGATTACGCTATAAAACATCAAGGTATTAGTAGTACTTATTATGATCGTATCATGAGTAGCATGTACCCTACTAACATGACACCTAATATCATAGAGGAAAGACAAATGAACGTCATTGCAATGGATGTCTATTCCAGACTAATGATGGATCGTATCATTTTTCTTGGTACTGGGATTAATGATCAAGTAGCTAACATCGTACAAGCACAATTGTTATTTTTAGCAAGTGTTGATGCTACTAAAGATATTCAGATATATATTAACTCCCCAGGAGGAAGCGTTTACGCAGGACTTGGTATTTACGATACCATGCAATTTATAAATCCTGATGTAGCTACTATATGTACAGGAATGGCAGCATCTATGGGTGCAGTACTTCTTTGTGCAGGAGAAAAAGGTAAGCGTAGTGGCTTACAGCATTCTCGCGTTATGATTCACCAACCTATGGGCGGTGCTCAGGGTCAAGCTAGTGATATTGAAATTACAGCAAGGGAAATCTTAACTCTAAAAGACGAACTTTACGAAATCATTGCAAAACATTCTAACCAACCGGTTAAAAAAGTACATGATGATAGTGATAGAGATTATTGGATGAAAGCCGATGCAGCTTTAGATTACGGAATGATTGATGAGATTTTAGTAAGGGAAAAGAAATAGTTTCGTCCAACTTATAAATTTTATGTGTTTAGATTGAACCAAAAACGAAATACACTCGTTATGGTTTAGGTCAGATTACCAATTGTATGGCAAAAGAAAATTTAGAATGTTCATTTTGTGGACGAAAAAAACCAGAGACCAATCTATTGATTGCGGGTTTGGATGCGCATATTTGTGACAGATGTATTGAGCAAGCTCATGGCATTGTAACAGAAGAATCCAGACAAACAAAGACTAACGATCTTTCTTCAGAACTTGTTCTGAAAAAGCCTTTAGAAATCAAAGATTTTTTAGACACTTTCATTATTGGACAAGAACGCACAAAAAAAGTGATGTCCGTAGCTGTTTACAACCACTATAAGAGATTACTACAGCCTTCATCGAAGGAAGATGATATAGAAATACAAAAGAGTAATATTATCATGGTAGGCCAAACAGGGACTGGAAAGACCCTTATGGCAAAAACTATTGCTAAGATGCTTAATGTGCCTTTGGCAATTGTTGATGCAACAGTCCTTACTGAGGCTGGCTATGTAGGTGAAGATGTAGAGAGTATACTTACGCGTCTTTTACAAGCAGCAGACTATAATTTAGAAAAAGCGGAGCGCGGTATTGTATTTATTGATGAAATTGATAAAATTGCTCGTAAAAGTGACAACCCTTCCATTACCAGAGATGTGTCTGGAGAGGGTGTTCAACAAGGATTACTAAAACTTTTAGAAGGTACTGTTGTAAACGTACCACCAAAAGGAGGTCGTAAACATCCAGATCAAAAATTTATAGAAGTAAATACTGAAAATATCCTATTTATTGCAGGCGGAGCGTTTGATGGTATAGAACGTGCCATAGCCAAGAGATTGAATATGCAAGCGGTTGGTTATAATGCTTCTAAGGTGGACGATAAGTTAGATGAAGCCAATATGCTACAGTACATTATACCTAAAGATTTAAAAGAATTTGGTCTAATTCCAGAAATTATTGGAAGACTTCCTGTCTTAACTCATATGAACCCATTAGACAAGAAAACATTAAGGGCTATTCTTACAGAGCCTAAAAATGCGATTATCAAGCAATATGAGAAGTTGTTTGCTATGGATGACATTTCGTTTACCATAACGGAACATGCCTTAGATTATATTGTAGATAAAGCAATAGAATACAAACTAGGAGCTAGAGGATTAAGATCATTATGTGAAGCAATTTTTACAGATGCAATGTTTGAAATGCCAAGTAATGATGAAACAGAGTTTAAGGTTACCAAACCTTATGCTGAACAAAAATTATCTTACGAGACTATTAAAAAATTAAAAGCAGTTTCTTAAAGTAGGCTATCAAAATATCTCATAAAAAAAGTCAAGAATAAAGCAACCAGTAAGGTGTTTTTATTGTTGACTTTTTTATGTTATGGCGACTTCTTATCTATAATCTAGACTTTGAGTCAAATATCAATTTTATACCGCTTTTTTCTTCTCTGGAACTATTTGAGTTACTTGCGCTAACAAGTCCATACAAACCTTACGTATAACTTTCTCATCTGAATAAAGGGTATGACCGTAATTTGGCATCACTTCCATATCTAAACCTAACATATCTGCCCAAGCATCTTCAGGCTTAAAAGTATCATTAGCTCCATATAACAAAGTCACTGGAACCGAAGGCTTATCATTTTCTAAACGTATCCTTGTAGAGGAAACATTATATAAGGATTTAACTGGAAGTCCTTTTTTAGCCGCATTCCATACAATAGTACCACCTGTACTAAATGCAAGATAATGACAAGGTTCTTGCTCCTTTTTTAACAAATGTGCAACTGCTGTATCTATGCCACCATGAATAAAAGCATTGTGTATATTTTCTTCAGAATTAACAGCAAGGTCCAAATTAGCTAATTGTTGACTATCATAAAATGTAATATCAAAATATTGCTGTAGGTATCCTAAATATGAAGTTATCCAAAGGCCTTTTCTGGCACCCCACATGTCCGAAACAATTACTAATTTTTCTGCCATAATGATTGTTGTGTTTACTTTAAAGGTTAAGTATTGTTTGTCTAAAGTCACTCATAAACGTAGAAATCTATAATTTATTTGTTCACGAGAATAAAAACATCGGTATAACACTTAAACGTAAAAATTCCCTTACAAAATTAAACTTAATCTTAAACGAATAACATTGCAATAACGTTATAGAACACTCTAACAGATACTAACAGCTGACACCTTGTATTCGCATTAAACTTAAAAGAGTAAGATTTGTAGTACAGTAGAACTCCTCTACCAAAAGATGACGTCATTACTTACAGCTTGCAATTGATGTGCGAAATTTAAAACTAGGAATTCATTCTAAGCAACTCTTCTATATAATCTCGCTTATTGGAGAGTCTTGGTATCTTATGTTGTCCTCCTAGCTTATCGTTTTCTTTTAACCAATCGTAAAAAAGATTTTCTCTAGCTACATGCACCTTAGGCATTGTTAAAGTAGTATTGTTATAACGTTTTGCCTCGTAATCAGAATTCAGTGACTTTAATGCATTATCTAAGAACTCCGTAAAATAATCTAAATCCTTTGGTGGCGTTCTAAATTCAATAACCCATTCATGAGCTCCCTTTTCTTTACCAGCCATAAAAATAGGTCCGGCAGTATAATCTTTAATTTCTGCATTTGCCTTAATACAAACAGATCGTAAAGCTTCTTCCGCGTTTTCTATAATAAGTTCCTCCCCAAATACATTGATATGATGTTTTGTACGTCCCGTAACGCGAATACGATAAGGGCTTTTAGAGGTGAAACGAACTGTGTCTCCAATTTTATATCGCCATAGTCCAGAATTAGTAGTAATAATAATGGCGTAATTAATCCCTATCTCAACTTGCCAAAGCGGAATAGCCTGTGAGTCAATCTCATTATAGGTATCCATAGGTATAAACTCATAGAAAATACCGTAGTCCAGCATTAAAAGAAGATCTGTTGCATTATTTCTGTCCTGGATTGCAAAAAACCCTTCAGAGGCGTTATAAATCTCATAATACTTAAAACTTTTTTTAGGTAGTAGGTTGTTATACTGCTCCCTATAGGGACTAAAACTAACACCGCCATGAAAATAGACCTCTAGGTTTTCCCAGACCTGAAATAAGTTTTCCTTACCTGTCTCCTCCAACATGTTATTTAATAAGACCAACATCCAAGACGGTACACCTGCCAAACTGGTAACGTTCTCTTGCATACTTTCCTGTATAATAGCATGCAGCTTAGTTTCCCATTCACTCATTAAAGAAACCTTATTACTGGGCGTGCTACTAAATTCTGCCCAAAGCGGCATATTATCTATAAGAATTGCAGATAGATCACCAAAAAATGAACCATTGTCTTCATACAGCTCTTTACTTCCTCCTAACCGTAAACTCTTCCCTGTAAACAGCTGTGAATTCTCATTGTTATTCAAATAAAGACATAGCAAATCCTTTCCTGATTTAAAATGGCAATCCTCTAAGGCCTCAGAACTTACCGGAATAAATTTACTCTTAGCATTTGTTGTACCGCTACTTTTTGCAAAAAGCTTTACGGTGGTAGGCCAAAAAAGATTCTGTTCCCCTCTGCGTGTTCTTTCTATAATTGGCTCCATCTCCTCATAAGAAATTATGGGCACTCGTTCTCTAAAAGTCTCGTAGTTACGTATACTTTCAAAATCATAATTTCGACCAATTTCAGTATCCTCAGCTATTTCAAGAAGTTGCAAAAGCACCTCTTCTTGTACTTCTTCTGGGTATTTTAAAAAAAGCTCTATTTGGTGATAGCGCTTTTTAAGCAACCAAGAAGCTATGGAATTAAATAGCGGAATGGGCATTTTTAGGTATCTTTATACGCCTAAAATAGAATATATCCCTATCATTTTCAAATAGAACGCACATTAAGATTTTATATATGCAATACGAAGGTGTTTTAAAAAAAATGCAAACCGAAATTGGAACTCCTATTCAATACTACCTCGTATTTGAATCTGATTTTTTAAACATAAACCAAATATTAAACAAAGAGCTTTCCATAGATTTTATAAAACACCAATGTTTAAATTGTGGAAACGACCGTCCTATTTTTAGACAAGGATTTTGTAAATCTTGTTTTTTTGAAACCCCATCTGCTGGTGACTGGATCATGAGACCAGAATTAAGTACGGCACATTTAAATCAAGAAGATAGAAATCTTGAATATGAAAAAAGAGTACAGCTGCAACCGCATATCGTTTATTTGGCAAATTCTAGTAATGTAAAAGTAGGTGTAACCCGTAAAACCCAAGTACCCACAAGATGGATAGATCAGGGTGCCCATGAAGCCATAGAAATAGTAGAAGTACCAAACAGATACTTAGCTGGTATTACAGAAGTTGCGCTTAAAGATTACATTGGCGACAAAACCAATTGGCGTAAGATGCTGACCAACACTATAGATGATGAAAATCTTGTAGAATGGCGCAATAAATTAAAGCAGTATATACC